>JACPRC010000063.1 GCA_016190175.1 Planctomycetota bacterium | reverse complement strand
GACACAGTGTCGGGCGGAGCCGGAGGGGCTGTCCGGTGGAGGCGGTCCGCAGGACCGCCGCAACCGCCCGCAGGGTGCCTTATTCATGCGGGCGGCGTAGCCCGCATGAATAAGGCAGGCTACTTCGTCTCGATCTTCTTGAGCGAGAACGACAGGGTCGAGGAGCCGTCGCACTCCGGGTTGCGGACGATGTGGCCCTTTACGACGCCGGCGCCCGGCGCGATCCAGATCTCCCCCGTGGATTCCCTCGATACGGACGAGCGACGTTTCGGCGAGATCGTGAAGGAGACGCGATAGGCGCGGTAGGTGCCGGCCGGGACCTCGACGGTCTCCTGCGACTCGTAGCGGAAGCGGGCCGTCTCGCGATCCGTCAGCGCGCACTCCCACGCGTCGCCGGCGCGTGCGCCCTTCTTGAAGAGCAGCAGGGTGTGGTCCCCGTACTCCGGCGCGCGGAACTCCAGGCCGTCGTCGCCGGCGCGCAGGTAGGCCTTCTCGTAGAACAGGAAGTTCGAGACCTCGAACCAGTCGCGGTTCGCGATCGAATGGGTGCCGACGACGGAGCACGCCTGTTCCTTGAGACGGTCCGCGCCGCAGCTCCGCTCGCGGGTCTCGTACGTGAGGACCGTGCCTTCACGCAGAGGACAAAGGTCGTCCTGAAGAGCCCCGAGCAGCGCGATCGCGAGCCAGAACATGGGCACCTCCCCCGAAGTCGTCGGAACCGCAAGTCTTATCGGCCGGTGAAGTCATGATACTTCAGCGGAGGCCGAAAGGGAAGAGCCCGGACTACTCCTTCTTCCTCTTGCCGTTGAGCAGCAGGACCCCTTCGTCGTTCTCGACGCCCAGCGCCGCCACGACCTCGCCCTTCGAGTTCATGAGGGTGAACGCCGCAGATCCTTCCTTCGTCGCCGCGAGGCCGATCCGGGCCTTGCCGTTCGCGTCGTTGAACCCGAGCGCAGGCGACCCGTCGCCCGTGACGGCGAGTGTCACGCGCACGTTCTCCTTGTCGTCCAGGAAGGCGATGCACGGGAGGTTGTCTTTCTTCCCGCACGCCCAGACGCCCTTGAGCTTCCCGTTCCAGTCGACGAGCACGAACTGCTTCGCTTTCACGGTCTCGTCGTCGATCCTCGCGGACGACGCGGCGGCGTCGCCCGTACCGTGGACCACGAGCACCGTCGCCAGGCTCGATACGATCCCCGTCAGCATGCACGCCCCCGCCGCCAGCATAAGCCCCTTCCGGTTCATCACCGATCTCCTCAAAAGTGTCGCGATCGTACTTCCTTCCCCGCTCGTCCGAGAGGGAATGTCGCGCCGGTGTTCCCCCCCGCATGCGGCTCTGGCATAATGGGCCGCGGTCATGTCCTACGAGTGTCCGCGCTGCGGGAAGCACGTCGAGCCGGCCGAAGGGGGCGCCCCGGAATCGGGTCTCTGCCCTTCGTGCGCCCGCATCCCCGCCGCGCCGCCCGAGGTCGAGGCGGCGGCGCGCTCCGCCGAGAATCGCTTCGGGCGCTACGTGCGCGTGCGCCTGCTCGGGCAGGGCGGCATGGGCGAGGTCTGGAAGGGGTGGGACGCCGATCTCCAGCGATGGGTGGCGCTCAAATTCCCCAAGGGCGCGGACGCGGATACCCTGGCTCGGCTCCAGCGCGAGGCGCGCGCGGCCGGGCGCCTCACCCACCCGAACGTCGCGGCGATCTACGAGTACTGCCAGGCGGAGGGGCGCGCGTTCATCGCGATGCAGTACGTGGAAGGACGCACGCTCGCGGAGTATCCCCGGACGGACCGGCGGAAATGCGTCGCGTTCGTGCGCGACGCGGCCGTCGGCGTCGCGTACGCGCACCGGGAGGGGATCCTCCATCGCGACCTCAAGCCGGAGAACGTCATGGTCGATCTCCGGCAGGACCACGCGTACGTGATGGACTTCGGGCTCTCCGGCTTCCTCGCGGCGGACCGCGCCTCTTCCGTGGTCTGCGGCACTCCCGCGTACATGGCGCCGGAGCAGATCGGAGGGGCAAAGCTGGACGAGCGGTGCGACGTGTACGCGCTGGGTTGCACCCTCTACGAGGTCCTCGCGGACCGGAGGCCGTTCCGGGGCGATTCGGTGGCCGAGGTGCTCCAGAAGGTCCTGAACGCCGACCCGGAGCCGATTCCCGGGATCGACCCCGGTCTCCAGGCGATCGTCGCACGATGCATGAGAAAGGAGCCGCGGGACCGCTACGCGACCGCGGCCGCACTGGTGGAGGACCTCTCGCGCTGGCTGGAGGGGCAGCTTCTCGCGGCGCATGCGCCGACGCGCGTCGTGCCGCCCGCGCCGGCGAAGGGGCGGGGCGTCGCCTTCGCGGCCGCGGCCCTCGCGCTCGCGGCGGGCCTCGCCTTTGCCCTGCCGCGCCTCCGCCGCTCCCCGCCGCCGGAGTCCCGTCCGCCCCAGGCGGCTTCCGGTTTCACCATCGAGGCGCCGGAGGGGACGACCGTGAGCGTGTACGGCGGCGACGTGCTCGTGTACGAGGGCCCCCCGGGCGCCGTGATGCTCCCGCCCGGCACCTACCGCATCGTCACGACGAAGGGGGCGCACCGCCGGGTCGAGAGCTTCGCGGCGGTACCGAAGTCGTGCTGTTCCGCCGATCCGACTTCCAGGATCGGATCGGTCCGGATCGAGTCGAAACCCGAAGGGGCCGCGATCGAGATCGACGGCGTCGCGGTGGGAGCGGCGCCGCGAATCGTGTCCGGTCTCGAACTGCGGAGCCACCTCCTGAAGCTGACCCTCCCGGGCCGCGTCGCCGCGGAGCGGGGCTTCGTCCTGGAGAGCGCCGCCACGCTGGACTTGCCTCTCATCGAGCTCGCGCCCCCGGGCCGGGCGGTCCTCTCCTTCACCGCGTACGGGCGGAGAGTGCGCGCCTCCGGACTGGCCGTCTGGCTGGACGGCGCGCCCGCCGGCGTTCTCGTCCTGGAACCCGGGAGGGAGCATCGGATCCACGTCATGCACCCGCAGATCGAGACGGTGAAGCTCACGGTTCGCGCGAAGGCGGGCGAAGAGGTGCGCCGCGAGGTCGAATTGCATGCCCTGAAGGCGTGGCAGGGGATGGTCTTCATCCCGCCGGGCCGGTTCCCGCGCGGGAAGTCGCGCGAGAGGGTCGATGTCGGCCCCTTCTACATCGACGAGGCGGAGACGACGCAGGGGGCGTTCGAGGAGGTCGCGAAACGGTCGAGGATCGATCTCCCGCGCCAGTGGACGGCCGGGGATCCGGACCTTCCCGTCCATTCGGTGACGTGGAGGCAGGCGCACGCGTTCGCGGAAGCCGCTGGGAAGCGGCTGCCGACGGCGGACGAATGGGAGAAGGCGGCGGCGGGGGAGACGGGGCTAATCTATCCGTGGGGCGATGAGTGGGATGCCGCCCGGGCGAACACGCTGGAGGCCGGGCGTGCGGCACCCCTCCGCCGGCAGAGCACGCGGCGCGACGCGAGCCCCTACGGGTGTTTCGGCATGGCGGGGAATCTGCGCGAGTGGACGTCCACGCCCGGCGCCGGCGGCACGTTCGTCGTGAAGGGAGGGAGCTGGGACGAGAACCGCCACTTCGCGACGGCCGCGTCGCAGCGAACCGTCGCCGCGGGAGACTCGAGCGCGACGAACGGGTTCCGCTGCGCGGCGGATTTCCTCCAGGGGTTGATCGAAGAGGACTGAATGAGAAGCGTCCTGGTCCTGGCCGGGCTGGCGGCGGGCTGCGCGACGACCGAGACGACGACGCGCGAGCCGGTGCCCGCGTGCGCCGAGCCCATGGACGTGCGCGTCGCGATCGGGAACATCGCGGACAGCCGGTTGAAGGAGGACGGCGCCCGGCTGGGCCCGCAGCAGGTGCGCATCGCGCCGGCCAAGGTGAAGAACGCGATCGCGGAGATCCTCACGCGCTCGCGCCGCTTCCGCCAGACGGCGAACCTGCCGATCGACGTCACGGGGCCGTCCATGAGCGCGATGCTCGAGGCCGCGCGGCTTGCGAACTGCGACTTCCTCGTCGTGGGGGAGATCGACCAGTTCGACATCCTGGACCTCGGGGCGAACCGGCGGATGGGGATCTCCGTCCCGCTCGAGGGGCTCACGTTCCCGATCGGCGTGATCGTCTATCTTCTGAGCGAGCGGAAGTGCGGGATCTGGATCAACGGGATCGTGTACGACCACACGGCGGCGGCGGTGCTGTCGCTGTCGCTGCACGTGGTCGAGACGGAGAACGGCAAGGTCGCGGGGCACATCAGCAACGTCGTGGCGGAGGCGACCCGGCCGGTGAACGCGCTGGTGTACGGGGACCTCCGTAACGCCGACGACGACTGGCTGGACATCGGGAAGGAGCTCGGGGGCGTGGCGATCCACAATCTCGCGGTGAAAATCGTGGAGCGGCTGGCGGGGGAGATCAAGCGGATCCGGGAGAAGAAGTAGGAGGGCGCGGGGGCGTCCGTGGTTCGACTCGGCGCCTTGCGCCTCGCTCACCACACCTCGCCTCGGCCGGCTTGGCGGAGGATGCTTGCACGTGGTTCGACTTGCCGCTTCGCGGCTCGCTCACCACATTTCGCCTCCTCGCCCCTGCCGTCTTCCGAGGCGCTTGCATTGAGCGACGAGTCCTTGCCCGGCATCGGCCGGGCAAGGCGAGGAGTCGAAATGGACAGGACCGGGGTTGAACCGGTGACCCCAGCATTTTCAGTGCCGCTGTATGACAGCGGACACGCGATCCCAAACGCGGACACAACGGCCCGTAGAGTCGCTTTGGACGGCCTACGGGCCGTTTCACTTTTGGACACCGTTGGACACCAAGACCCACCGATTCCCGGCAGGCTGGGCACTGACGGGGCACAAGATTCCCGGCGGTCTCACGCCGGTCCGTCCGCTCTCCGCGCCGCTCGGCGCGAAGGAGGCGCGATAGTCGTGCGTTGGGTTCGGACTCGAGCCGTAGAGACACGCGGCGCGCGCCGCTCGATTCATGACACGTCCGACGCCGAGATCGCGTCTCTGCGGGCAAGCGGCGAGGCGGCGCGGGCATCGTGGCGATGGAGGACCTGGTTCCGTATCTTCGTGGGTGGCGAATCCGGCGATCCCCGGTGGTTTCGGAAAACCATGGGTGCGGCGTCCGGAGGGAGGGAAGTGTATGAGGCGGTGGCGATGGAAGGTGGCGGAACCCAAGGCGCCGGCGGCGATCGACCGGGCGTGTGAGATCCCGCCCGCGGCGATTCCGAAGGCGGCCGAGGAACGTGGCGCGATCGGCGAGGCCATGGCGTTCTTGCGCGCGGCGCTGGCGCATGGCCCGCGACCGGCCGGGGACGTGCAGAAGGAAGCGCGCGCCCGAGGGGTCAGCAAGAAGACCCTCGAACGCGCGAAGCATCGTCTCCGCGTCCGATCAGACAAGGGGGCCTTCGCGGGCGCGTGGACTTGGACGCTTCCCGAAGATCGCCAGCAGGCGGCCCCCGTCCCCGCTGTTGGCGATCTTCGCCCCGCGGAACGCCAAGCCGAGCCCCTGACCTGGGCCGAGCTCGAGTTGACGCTGCCCGAGGACGAGTAGCATGGGCGGGTACGGGAGCGGCTGGCATCGCGGGCGTCGGCGCACCGTCGAGGAAGTCCCACGGCTGGATGTCTTGGAGTTTCATCGCGCGAGAGTTGAGCAAGCGCGTTGGGCGGCCTTGGTAACGCTTCATCACCCTGGGGCGCGCAACGTCGGGGGCGATCCGGAAGGCATCACGTTCGCGTGGACGCCCTGCACCTTCGGCGGCGCGCGACCTTGGTTCCGTTGCCCCACCCTCGTCTACGGCTGCGGGCGACGCTGCCGGTTCCTGTATCAACACGGGAAGTTCTACGTCTGCCGGACGTGCGCGAGGTTGACCTACTGGAAGCGGCAAGCGCATCGGAACCCGTCGGAGGAAGCGCGCGCGGCCGGGGTGTCCATGTGGCGTGACCCTCCCTTGGACTGGCGGCGCGATCCGATCCGTCGCTTGCTCTACCGGCTTGCACGGACGCGGAACCCGGAGCGGTTCGACGCGCTGAGTCGGCGCATGGGTCGGCTGGTCGCGTTGCGGGAGGCCGAGGTTCGGCAACTGGAACGGTCCACGGCGGCGGGAGATCGACGACTCCGGCGGCTGGGTGCTCGTCCCGGCTCGAGATCGGGCTACAGGCGGAAAAGCTCGTGAAGCGACACGCGGAGGGCCTTGGAGATTTTCTGGACGGTCGTGAGGGTGACGTTATACTCCCCGCGCTCGACGGAACCCATGTAGGACCGGTCCAGCCCGGCTTCGAGCGCGAGTCTCTCCTGGGAGAGCTTCTTGCGTTTCCTCAACTGGCGGACCCGCTCTCCGAACCGATGAAGGAGGTCATCCGGCATGGGCGCAAGGTACGGGCAGCACCGTGCATATGTCCACGGGGTATAACTCCCCGTCCCCCTTGCCCGGAAGATGGGTGTATGCTAGAATTCGGGAGCATGGTCGCCCTGCGGCTTGTCCTCTCCAATGGCCTTCCCCGCCGCTGCCGCGTCTGCCGACAGAGGCGCGATCCAGAACGCGCCCGGCGAGATACGATTCGCGCCAACTTGTGCGGCGCGGTCGTGTTCGGCTGGTGCCCGGCGTGCCTTCGAGAAGTCATGCCGCCGTGGAGTCGCGCCTACCGTGCTCGCTGGCGTGTGCGGATACACGAGCGGGAGTCAGGAACCGGCCGCAAGGTCCTCGGGCGTTGCGGGCCGCTCTCGGCTCGTCTCCCGCGCGGGGGCTGGCCGTTGACGGCGACGCGGCGGGCGAGTAGCGTCCATCACCCGAGGGAAGGTGTACCCCGATTCGTAGAGAACGGAGGGAACCATGCGTCGCTTGCTCTTCCTGACACTCACGGCTGTCGCGATTTCGGCTTGTGGAGGTGGCGGCGGCTCATCCGGCAGTCCGGACCCTTCCCCTCCTGTGGTGGTAGTCAACAGCGTCACCCCCGCGAGCTTTGTCCCGCCCGCGACGACGACCGTTGATTTCACAGTAACCGGGCAACCGATTGACGGGACGAGCATTTCCGTCTGGATGCCGACGACCGGGACGACGGTAAGGCTCCTGGGCGAGCTCGACCTGGACGTGACGAGCGCGGGCACCGTCTCGAAGACGTGGGACGGCAAGATCCCGATGCTCACGGACTGGGTAGCAACCGATAACGCGTCAATCCAGCTAGTCCAGTCGAATACGCCGGGCAACGACGTGTACTCGGTGAGAGTGCATCGGACTGTGCTCAAATGGAGGCAGGCCGGAGCGGGCACCCTCTATACCGGAACCGGCATCCAAGACGACTTGATTCTGTACCTCTCTGTCGACTGGACTGGTGGAACGGTCACGCTCGTCGACGTGACGAATCTCAGCGGCGACGGGTACTCGTTCCCCATGTCTCCAGGATCCTACTTCGATGGCGTGTACACCTGGTTCTACGAAGATCACATCAAGGTCTATCAGTATCTCCTCGACACATCAAACGGGAGTGTTTCATTTGCCGGTCCAGGCGTGGACATGAAATGGGCTGACGTGGGAATGACGCTGGCAACGGCAGGATCGGGAAGCTACCGACTCGGCATCGTCTCGTTCAATGCTGGAGGGAGAGGCGAGAGTGCACTGAACACGGTGGCGATTCCATAGAGGCGATTGGGCTCTCCGACGCTCGCGGTCGCGGCGGCCGATCATCGCCGGAGGTCGTGGGGGCGCACGCTTGACATCCCCCGAAATCCTGGTATACTTCCTGTCGTTCTTTTGCAGACGGATGCCGCCGTATGACGTGGCGATCACTTGGTCACGCCCAAGGTCGTCGCGGTGACTAGCGGCAATCGGTTTGTGTAGTAGCTCGACGGAAAACCCGGCCCGCAGCAAGTAGCGCGAGAGCCCGGCATCCGTGAGTGGTCAGGACTCACGGAGGCGATATGGGCCGCGCAAGAACCGAAACCCTCACCCCCCAAGTCAATCCGACCTTCCTCCCCTTTGATCGCGCTGCGGCGGTCGTCGGCCTTAGCCCGGAGGCCCTCAAGCTCATGCACTTCAGGGGGCTTCTCGGTCCCGGCGTCGTCGTTCGACTCGGGGTCCGCCGACTGGTGGTCGATGTAGAGGTCCTCGTCCGGTGGCTCAGGTCGAGGCCGGTGAGGAAGGTGGCCCGGTGAACACGAACTCCGCGGCCGCCAAACCCTCCACGAGCCCGGCGAGTTTCGGGAGCGCGTGCGCGTCCTGCGCGTCGCTCGTCTGGCAGCGCGTCCACGGCGTTCCGCTCTTCCTCGACGAAGGCCGCGGCGGACCCGACGGCCCGGCATGGAGCGGGGGGGCGGGGGTGTATGACGTGGCGACGTGCTCACGGTGCGGACGCAAGCATACGCACTTGCACACGTACGGCGCGGAGCTATGACGAACTTTCACGCGGAATCCGAGCGGTTCGCCGTATGGCTCGACACGCATGGCAAGGGGCGCTATCAACGCCAAAGGGACGAGTTGCTCGGTCGCTGCCCCCGTCCCGACCACGAGGACGAGCACCCGAGCTTCAGGTACAACGTCTCGAAGGACTGCTGGATCTGCACGTGCGGAGGTGGCAAAGGCTCCGATCTTCGCTGTGAACTCGGGTACATCAACAGCCCCTCTCGCCCGGCGTCGCGCCCTGGGGTTGCCAAGCGCACGGAGTATGCGCTCACGAACGAGCGCGGCGATTTGATCGCCAAACATGTGCGTCTCGACAAGACGGACGGTACAAAGTCCTTTGTGTGGCTCGGGCCGACCGGCGAGACCGGCCTGAACGGTACGCCGCTCGCCACGCTTCCGCTCTACAATCTGCCGAAGCTCCTCGCCGCGCCCAAGCCGAGCGGGGTCATCGTGACCGAGGGCGAGAAGAAGTGCGAGGCGCTCCAGGAGCACGGATTCCTCGCCGTCGGTACGACGACCGGCGCGAGCGGATGTCCGTCTGACGAGTCCCTTCGGCCGCTCGTGGGTCACAACGTCTACCTCTGGCCGGACAACGATGAACCCGGACGGCTCCACATGGAGAAGGTCGGCGGTGCTCTCCATCGTCTTTGGGTGACGGTCCGCGTCATCGCGTGGAGCGAGGCGCGTGAGAAGGGGGACGACGCGGCCGACTTCTTCAAACGCGGCGGGACGGTCGAGGGTGTCCGGGATCTGCTTCGGGACGCGAAACCTTGGACGGCGGCCACCGAGGTTCCGAAGACCGAATGCGTCCCGTCCGCGCTCGATGCCTCCGTCGCCCGCCTCGCGGCGCTGCCGTGCTTGGAGTACGAGAAGATCCGGAAGGGTGAGGCGAAGAAGCTCGGCGTCCGCGCTGACGCGCTTGATCGCGGGGTACAAGCTGCGCGCCGCGCCGCCGGTCACGGCGCCGGGAACGACAGAAAACTCCAGGGCCGCGCGCTTGCGCTCGCGGACGCGGAGCCCTGGCCCGAGCCGGTGGACGGCGCGGCGCTACTCCACGACCTTGCGGCAGTCTTCCGGCGATTCCTGGTCCTGCCCGACGGCGCGGCCGAGGCGCTGGCCCTGTGGAGCGTCTTCACTCACACACACGATACATTCCAAGTAAGTCCGCGGCTCGCGATCACATCCCCGGAAAAACGTTGTGGAAAGACAACGCTGTTATCTATCCTCGGCGCGCTCGTGCCACGTCCCTTGCCCGCATCGAATGTGACCGCGGCCGTCGTCTTCCGCGCCGTCGAGGCGGCCCGCCCGACACTTCTCGTCGATGAGGTCGATACGTTCCTGAGCAACCGCGACGAACTGCGCGGAATCCTGAACTCCGGCCACACCCGCGCGGGGGCCTACGTCGTTCGCTGCGTCGGTGATGACGCCGAACCCCGGCAGTTCACGACCTGGGCGCCCGTGGCAATCGCCTGCATCGGCCGCCTACCCGATACCCTCGCGGACCTGTCAAGAGCCGGGCTAACTGAGCCACCGAGAGTCGGGTCATACTGAGCCACCCCTCCGCCTCAAATGGGTGCCCATCCTCGAAGTTTCAAAGATCCGTTCAGCGACTTGGCCGCGAAG
>JACPRC010000067.1 GCA_016190175.1 Planctomycetota bacterium | reverse complement strand
GCTGGGGCAATGGCGCGCCGCGGGCCGAGGCCGGAGCGCGACACGGTGTTGCGCGGAGGCGGAGGGGCGGTCCAGCGGAATCGGCCCGCAGGGCCGATGGAGCTGCCCGCAGGGCGGAGTACTCATGTCGGCGGCGAAGCCGACATGAATACTCCGGGTTAGCCGGCGGCGGGGCACGAACGGCGGCCTACTTCTCGATTTTCTTCAGCTCCTCGTCGAGCCACGACTTCTCCACGTCGCCGACGATCCGGATCTTCTCGACGACCGCCTCGGAGGTGATGAGCGCGACGCCCGCCAGGCCGAACGAATACTCCGCGTGGTTCGCGACGCCGACCACTTCCTGGTTGTTGACGTACAGGGCGCAGGCGTTCCCCTGGCGGACCAGCTTGATCGCGTACGCGCCGTCTCGCTTGAGGTCGATCTTCCGGCCTCCCGTCTGGACGACGAACTTCTGCCACTCCCGCGGGGCGGCGGTCGCGGGCAGTCGGAACAGGACCGCGCCCGGCGGGACGTTCCTCAGCGGACCGGTCCCCTCGAAATCCGCCATGGCCAGATACCCCTTGACCGTGCCCTCGCCGTGCACGATCGCGCCGACGCCCTGGTCCGCCGCCATTCGGACGGTCGTCTCGACCGTGACCGCGCCCTTCAGCGGCGCCTTCCAGTACCAGAAGCCCGTGCCCTTCAGCCTGACCCCCTTCTCCTCCTTCGCCGCCTGGAACCCCCCGATCCAGTTGACCGACACGAAATCGGCGGTCGCGTCCGCGCCGGAGAAGTCGTAGTCCGCCTCGATGCGCGTCCCGGTCAGTTTCACGGTCCCCTTGAAGAGGTCCTCCACGGACGCCTTCTTCTTGTCCTTCCGCGTCTCCAGTTCCGCGATCATGATGAGGACGATCTTGAGCCGGGTCTCCGCCATCTGCGAACCGTCCTCGTCCGTCGTCGTCGTCAGGTATTCCGTGTTCGCGTAGCTGTCGCGAAGTTCCTTCAGCAGCTTGAGCGCCTCGGCCTTCTTGCCCTGGGAAAAGGCCTTCGTGGCGGCCGCGTACCGCGCCTTCGCCTCCTTCTCCTTCGCGGGCGACGGGATGTTCCGCACGCGATCGAGATATCGCTCGATGGCAAAGCGCGCGCCCGCATCCTTCACCTGCTCCAGCCAGCTCGCCGCCTCCGCGAGCTGCCCCGCGTACAAGAAGAGCAGCGCGATCCGGAGCGGCAGGTAGCCGTCCGACGGGGCGCGCCGCGCGAGCGCGACGAGATCCGCGTCGGCCAGCGGAGTGAGCCCCTGCTGCGTCCGCGGCGCGACGGCGAGGTCCTCCTCCATCGTGCCGCCCACGCTCCGCTTCACGTGGAGCTTCCACGGATCGCCCGCTCCGCGCGGCACCGCGTGCCCCTCGACGACGTTCTTGAGCGCATCGGAGCACTTCCGGTACTTGTCCTGGTCGCGATTCAGGATCTCGGTTCCGGCGAGCGTGAGGTCCACGAGCCCCTCGACGAGCGCGCAGGCGCGTGCGCAAAGGAGGAACTCGAACGCCACGGGCCGTCCCTGCGACTGCGCCTCCTTCGCGGCGGTCTCCAGCGCGCCGACGGTCCGCGAATCGGCCGTCGTCGCGCGCTGGGGATCGAGGAGCGAGGCGAGGAGCGGGAACTCGGCCCCGCCGAAGACGGCGGCGTGCATCATGGCATAGCGCTCGCCGGCCCAGAACTCGAAGAGCGCGCGCCGCGCCGCGAGGAGGTCCCGGCCCGCCAGGGCCTTCTCGAAGCCGGGCGCGACCTCCCTCTTGAACGCCTCCCCGGCCCGCGCCGCCGCCTCCTTCCCGACCTTCTCCGACCGCGCGCGCACTTCCTCCGCCATGCGGGAGAGCAGGCGAAGGAACTCCGCGTCCCGCTCGAACGCCGTCTGGAGATCGCGCAGCCGCTGCCCGGCCCGGGCGAACTTCGCCGGGGTAAGCGGATCCGAAAGGACGCGGGCGATCTCGTCGCGGAGCACCTGCTCGCGGTGGTCCCGGAGCTCCAGGGCCTTCTCCTCGCCGTACTTCGCGAGCATCTCGCCGAGGGTGCGGTACGCCTCGTCGTATTTCCCTTCCTTCGACAGGAGCGCGACGCGGCCCTTCTCGTCGATGTAGGCCTGCCGCTGGTCCCTCTCGATCTCCTTCACGATCTCCCGCTGTTCGCGGCCCGCGTCGGTGAACTCGGCGAGTTCCGGATCCAGCTCGCGCGCCTTCCGGAGCGCCTCGGCATAGTTCCCCACCGAGCGCGCCTTCTCGATCTCCGCCTTGAGCGCCTTCCACACCCGCTCGTTCACCAGCCGGTTGATCTCGCCGCGGATCTCCTCGACGAGCTTGATCCACTCGTCCTCGTAGGGGGTCCGGGCGTACTCGCGCTTGTACTCCTCGCCGCGCTGCACGATCTCCCGGACCCAGTTCTTCGGGTTGGTCTCCAACCGGGTGCGGCAGTACCCGCGGTACGTCTTGACGTCGAACTTGTGCTTCTCCTCCAGGGTCGATGGCGTCCCCTCCTCCTTGGGCTGCGTCCCGGCCGCCTCCTTCCGATCCGGCTGGACGGCCGGCGGGGGTTCGGGGTTCTTCCGGCCGAACACCAGGACGGCGCCCACGCCCAAGGCGAGGACGGCACCCGCCGCGACGAGATAGGGCAGGAGCGAGGTCCGACGCGGAACCGGCGCGTGGACGCGCAGCGGCGTCTCCCGCGTGTCGGATTTCGCCTCCAGGCGCCGGGTGCCCGAGCGCGAGGCGGGCCGCACCGTGCTCGAGGGGGTCTTGCCCGCCGAGATCGCATCGAGGTCCGCGATGAGCGCCGCGACGTTCGCGTGGCGCTCGTCCCGGCGCTTCGCCATCATCTTCAGAATGAGGCGATTGAAGCCCTCGGAGACGCTCGGGCAGCGCAGCATCGGCGGCTGGACCGCGTCCGTGACGTGCTTCGTCATGATGACCATCGGGTTCGGCCCCTCGAAGGGCGGCGTCCCCGTGGCCACGTGGTAGAGGCTCGCGCCGAGGGAGTAGATGTCCGTCCGGATGTCCACGTCCTCGCCGCGAGCCTGCTCGGGGGAGATGTAGTTCGGGGTCCCGACGCTGAATCCTTCCTGGGTCAGGTTCGCGCCGTCCTGCTTCGTCTGCTTGGCGAGCCCGAGGTCGCAGAGCTTCGCGACGCCGTCCCGCGTCATCATGATGTTCTCGGGCTTCACGTCGCGGTGGATGAGGCTGTTCCGCTCCGCATGCTCCAGGGCGCGCGCGATCTGCAGTCCGATGCGGACGCAGCGCTTCTCGTCGAGCCGCCCCTCGCGCTTGAGGACGTGGGACAGCGGTTCGCCGTCGACGTACTCCATCACGAAGAAGTGGAAGCCGTTCGATTCGCCCACGTCGATGCCCGCGATCACGTTCTCGTGGTTGAGCCGGGCGACGGCGCGGGCCTCGCGCACGAACCGCTCCACGAAGTTGCGGTCCTTCCCGTACTTGGGCGACAGGATCTTGATCGCGACAAGGCGGTCCATGGAGATCTGCCGGGCCTTGAAGACCGTGCCCATGGCACCCTGTCCGATCCGGTTCAGGAACTCGTAGCCCGGGATCTTCAGGAGGTTCGCGGAGCTGGCCGGCCGGGAACGGGTGGCCTGCCCTTGACTCGGCGCAGCGCCGCCGAGCGGCGCGTCGCCTCCGGCGACCCGGCCCTGCGGGCCGGGCGCCGTGTCAAGGGCCTGCGCGGCCGGGTCGCTGATCGCCGGCGTGGGCGTGGGCGACGCCGATGCGGCCGGAGGGGCCGGTTCCGGCGCCGGGACCGGAGCGGGCGCCTCGGGGGCCGGGGGTTCCGTCCGCATCTGCTGGAGCCTCGCCGCCTGGTCGGCGCCGAGATACCCTTTCTCCACCAGGATCTCGGTCAGGCTCTTGGGCTCGATCCCGGCCAGGCGAAGGCGGGTCTGGAGATCCAGGCACTCCTTGATCTGCTGGGGAGTGACGAGGTTCTCGCGTACGGCGAGGTCGCCGCACGACGGTTCCGTTCCCCCGTCCGCCGTCGCAGGTGGTTCCGGCATCAGGCCGCCCCCGGCTTTGGCGCCATTATAGTCGCGTCTCCCCGGAATTCAACGCGCACGATCCCATCTAGTGGTTCGACTACATTGATTCCGGGGGTGGCTCGCGGGCGTCGCCACCCCCGGAATCAAATGTGACTCACCACTAGGATACGCCGCAAGGAAGGGAAACGCGGCGGTTACAGTCCGAGACCCGGCATGCGATCCTGAAGCGCGACGCGGGCGCGGTGCGCGAGGGCGCGCGACGCGGCGGCGGTCACGCCCAGGAGGGCGGCGATCTCCTCGTGCGGCAGTTCCTCGACGTAGTGGAGGACGAACGCCTCCCGCTGTTCGTTCGTGAGGAAGCCGAGGGCGATCGCAAGCTGGCGCGCCGTCTCCCGGCGGACGAGGCTCGTGAGGACGCCGCGCGGTTCGAGGTGGAACTTGCGCCCGGTCTCGAGCTGCGCCGGCTCGGCGTTGTGCTCCCGTACCTTCCGTTCCCGTTGCCGCCGCCGGCACACGTTGAGCGCGATGGTGTAGAACCAGCCCCGGGGCTCCCCCTCCCCGCGGAACTGCGCGACGCGCTGGAGCGCGAGCGCGAACGTCTCCTGGACCGCGTCATCCGCCTCCGCGGAGCTGTGCAGGAGCAGGTAGCTCACCCTCCGCAGCATGCCCGCGTACTTGTCCACGAGCTCCGCGTACGACGCGCGGTCCCCCCGCGCGGCCCGGTTCATCAGTTCCGTCGAGCTCTCCGCCATCCGCAGGGAGTCTACCGCATGGATGCGGGACATGCAACATGCATTCGGAGGATTCCGCGTCACGTTTCCGCCGGTTGGGAATCTGTATCAACGTGACGGAGAGAACGGCCGGATTCACCGGGGTCTTGCATCGTGGAGGTTGTATGAGACGGGTACGCGGAGCGGGCGGATTCCTGGCGCTGTTCCTGGTCTTCGGCGGCTGCGGAGGAGGCGGCGGAGGAGGACCGGATCCGGCGAGCCTCCAGGTCTTCCTGACGGACGCGCCGGCGAGCTCGCTGGACACGTTCGTCGTGACGATCACGGGGATGAGCCTTGTGACGGCGGGGGGAGGCGAGGTCGCCGCGTTTTCCGGCGGCCCCGTCCAGGAGGATCTGCTGGACCTCTCGATGATCCAGCAGCTCATCGCCTCCTCCTCCGTCCCTCCGGGGACATACACGGGCCTGAAGATGACGGTGGGCGCGATTTCGGCGACGGCGGCGGGCGTTCCCCAGACCGTGCTCCTCGCGGGAGGCGCGTCCTTCCCGGTCGTGTTCCAGATCAACTTCGAGACGCCGATCTTCCTCCAGTCGGGGGCGTCTGCGGCGGTCTCGCTCGACTTCGACGTCTCGGCGTCCGTGACCGACGGCGGCGGCAACACGATCATCGTCTCGCCGGTCATCCTCCCGACGGCGCAACCGGTCGACGCGGACCTCGACGAGTTCCACGCGACGGTCCAGTCGATCGACGCCGCGGCGGGGCTGATCCAGGCGGCGGTGACCGGGCAGAGCGCGTTCCTCTTCGTGCAGGTCGACTCGCTCACGCTGTTCGAGTCGGACGCGTCCTTCGCGTCCGGCCTCGCGGGCCTGGCGATGCTGGCGGCGGGGACGTTCGTCGAGGTCAAGGGGACCTCCCAGAACGGCGTCCTGCACGCGGAGAAGATCGAGATCGAAAACGGGCCGCAGAATGAACTCGAACTTAAAGGCGTGGTGACCGCCGCGTCCATCGACGGCGGCGGAGGCGCACCGGACACGGCGACCGTGAAGATCCTCGACGTGGACGCCGACCCGTTCGGAGACCTCGCGGGCGCGACGAGCGTCACGGTGAACCTGGACGGCGCGGGCTTCAAGTCGGATCTGGGTTCACCGAACGTCTTCGACGTGGTCCTCGGCGGGAAGGTCGAGATCGAGGGGACGTTCTCCGCCGGGACGGTGCTGGCAGACAAGGTGAAGCTGAAGAAGACTCGGTTCGTCGGGACGATCTCGGCGGTCTCGGCGAGTCAGATCACCCTCTCGCCGCTCAAGGCGGAGCGGCAGTCGATCGCGGGTCTCTCGAGCCGGACGTTCGACATCGACGCGAACACGGAGATCTCGGTGGAGGGCTCGCTCGCGATCGGGACCGGCGACCTCGCGGTCGGACAGACGGTCCGGATCAAGGCGCTCCTGGACGCGGACACCGGAGCGTGGAAGGCGATGAAGATCCAGCGCGCGGCCGCCGAGTTCGTGGGGCTGCGTTCCGACGTCACCTCCATCACGACGGCCGGCTTCACGATGACGGGCGACGGGACGAACCTGGGGCTCGGCAATCCGGCGACGGTGTCGGTCGCGGTGTCGCCGGAGACGAAGGTCGTGCTCGTCCAAGCGACGGGGTGCACCAAGATCCCGGTCGCCGATCTCGCCGGCACGCTCTCGGGTCTGGCGCCGGGCGCGACCGTGAAGGTCGAGGGCGTGATGAGCGGCTCCACGCTCCTGGCGGCGGAGGTGGTCCTCAAGCCGTAACGAATCCCGATGCCGGGGGGAGCGCCTCCAGAGCGCTCCTCCCGGCGGCCGGGTCAGTGGCCGCGACACTCCTCGAGCGCCCCCTCCGACCCTACGCCGAGACGCGCCGCGCGCTCGAAGTCCTTCCTCGCCTCCTCGTGCCGGCCCAGCGCGCATCGCGCGCGCCCGCGCGCGACGAATCGTTCCCCGAAGGTGACGGAGGCCGCGGGAAGGTCCTCGTCTTTCGGAAGGCTGAGCGAGAGTTCGCTCACCGCGGACTCGAAGTGTCGCCGGGCGTCCTCTTCCTGTCCGCGTTTGCGGTGAAGGACCCCTTTCCACAGGTGAATGAAACCGTATTCCTGAACGTGGGTCCGGGGATCGGGCCCGCGGCGGCGGGCCTCCGCGCAGTCCTCGAGGGCCTCGTCGAGGAGCGGGAACGGATCGCGGCCGCCGGCCTCGTATCGCAGCGCCAGGTTCATCCTCACCATGGCCCGGGTTCCGCGGGAGGACGACGCCTCGGGATTGAGGGTCAAGGCCCGGGTCAGGTCCCCGATCGCCTCCAGCCAGTCGGGTTCGGGGTCGCCGCCGTGATTCGCCCGGTATACGCCCAGGCTGAGCCGCTTTCCCGCGCGCTCGGAGCAGGCATCGAAGGACTCGGTGTTGATCCGGAGCGCGCGGGCGCAATCCGCGAAGGTCTCCTCGTAGAACTTCGTCGGGTCGCCGCCGTGAATCATGACGTAGTCGCCCCAATCGGCGAAGACGTGCGCGCGGTACCGGTATGCTTCGGCGTATTCCGGATTTCGCCGGATCGCCTCGTCGCACCGCGAGCGGGCTTGCTCGAAAAGCCCGGCGGGGTCTTTCTGCTCGGTCTCCCATTCCCTCTGGGCGCACATCCAAAGGGCCTTCGACTGCTCGAGGTACACGGGGAGATGGTCCGGGTGGCGGCGGAGGATCTCGTCGAGTTCGGCGAGCGCTCGTTCGTATCCCGCGGAGGCGCGCGCCCGATACAGGGCGAGGCTTACGGTGGGCCCCGGCGACGAGCGCGCGGCGGTTTCGAGGTCCTCGACGGCCTCGCGGGACTCCCGTTCCCTTTCCGCGTGGGGAAGCATGCCGCGGAGGAACGTCCGTGCCATCCCGCGGCGGATGCGGCCCGCGTCGAACGCGGGATCGAGCGCCAGCGCGCGCCCGTAGTCCGCGATCGCGTCGCGTACGAGCGGGATCGCCGAGGCCCGCGCGCCGCGACCCTCGTGAAAGCGTGCGAGTCCCAGGGACGCCTCCGCCCGGGCGTGGACGCCGTCCCGCGACGTCGGTCCCGCCTCGTCCGCCAGCCTCCTCGCGGTCTCGAAATCGGACGAGGCGTCGGCGCTGCGGCCCGTCCTCAACCGGAGGTCGCCCCGCGTCACGAGGACCGACGCGCGGAGGATCCTCGCGCGGGTTTCGTCCGGGTGCATGGCGGCGACGGCCCCCGCCTGTTCGTACCGATCCGCGGCCCGCGCGCTCCGGCCGGCGAGCTCGTCGCGCAGCGCCGCGCCGTGCAGGGCGCGGACGAGCAGCTCGGTGCCGGCGCCGGATCGGAGGAGATGGCGGTGCAGCGCGGCCGCCTCATCGAACCGGCGGAGGAAGTAGCGGGCGAGCGCCAGGTGGTACGCGGGCTCGGAGTCCCACTGCGCGTTCGCATCCAGCAGGCACTCCTCGATTGCGCGTCCCCCCTCCACGTACCTGCCCTGCAGCACCTCGACGGTCCCGATCGCCGCCGGGATCTCCCATCCTTCCAGACCCTCGCCGGCGAGCGAGCGCGCGTGGGCGACGAGCCGCCCGGCTTCCTCCCGCAGCCCCCTCGCCGCCTCCGACTCGGGCGGGGCGGGGAGGAACTCGACGATCCCGTCCGAGACCCACGGCGTCGGCAGCCGCCGCTGTTCCGCGTAGCGGCGGATCGCGCAACGCGCCTCCCAGTACCAGCCGCCGGGCAGGTCGGGGCGGAGACGCTGCGCCTCGCGCGCGAGCCCGAGCGCCGCCTCGGTCTGCCCCGCCTGATACGCGCGCCCCGCGTCCTCGATGCGGCGCACGGCCTCGGTCTTCCGCTCGGCGCGGAGCTGCGCCTGAAGCGCCCGGTTACGCTGGAGGAGCGTGACCGCGCCGAACGCGGCGCCGCCGAGGAGCGCCAGGACGAGCGCGGCGCCGACGCCCCACAGGAGCGGCTGCTTGCGGATCTTCGCCGCCAGGACATAGGAGAACGTCGGGCGGCGCGCGTGACGGAGGGGCTCTCGCGCGCGCAGCGCCTCGATATCCTCGATCATCTCCTCCGCCGAGGCATACCGGCGCCGTAGGTCCTTCTCGAGCGCCTTGATGATCACGGCCTCGACATCGGCGGGCACGCCGGGGGCGAGGCGCCGCGGCCAGACGAGATCGGCGGTGACGACCTGCATCAGCACCTCGGTCGAGGAATCGCCCACGAACGGGGGCCGGCCCGTGAACAGTTCGTACAGGATCGCGCCGAGGCCGTAGAGGTCGCTCCGGATCTCCGCCTTCCCGCGCGCCTGCTCCGGCGCCATGTAGTTCGGCGTCCCCACGACGACCCGCGTCCTCGTCAGGGTCTCGCCTTCGACGCTGGTCTCCTTCGCCAGGCCGAAGTCCATGACGTACACCTGCCCCTGCCGGTCGAGCATGACGTTCGGCGGCTTGAGATCGCGGTGGATCACGCCCTTCGAGTGCGCGTACGCGACGGCGCGCGCGACGGACTCCAGCTTCTGGATGAGCTCCTTTCGTTTCGTCGTGCCTTCCCGAATGAGGTCGGCGAGGGTGCGGCCTTCCACGTAGTCCATGGCGATGAACGTGGTGGGGCGGCCGGCGTCGTTCGGGTTCGTTCCGTCTTCGTGGATGGCGTCGATGTTGGGATGCGTGTATTGCGCGGCGATCGTGGCTTCGCGGCGGAGACGCTCGATCAGATCCGCATCCGCCTCGTCGTCCCGCAAGGTCTTGAGGGCGACGCGGCGCCGGAGCTCCGAGTCCTCCGCCTCGTAGACGATCCCCATCCCGCCGCGGGCGATTTCCCTCCTCAGGACGTACTTGCCCAGCGAGCGCGGAAAGGAGGCGAGCGCGACCTCCGGCTCGGCCCGATTCTCTCCGACGATCCCGGGGGAGAGGTGGACCGCCATGAATTGGTTCGGGGACAGATGGCCTTCCCGGACGAGGATTTGGCCCAATCGGAGATCCTCCCCCGCTTCGCGGAGCGCTTGTTGTCGTCGCCGGCACGCATCGATTTGGTCGCGGGTGACGTATCCCTTGGCGATCGCTTGCTCGGCGAACGCGGCGTCCTCGGGGGAGATGAGGATCACGGCCGGAGGTTCTCCAACGTTCGCTCGACGACTCCGCGGTGAGGCCAGTCCGCGGGAGCGACTTCCAGAGCCTTTCGGAAGTCGTCTTTCGCGCCCTCGCGATCCCCCTTCTTGTCTCGAGCCTGGCCGCGGTTGAAATAGGCTTGAGGCTCGCGCGGCTGGAGGCGGATCGCCTCGGTGTAGTCCGCGATCGCGTCGTCCAGGCGGTCCTGCGCGTATCGAACGATGCCGCGCTGATTGAACGCCCTGTAGTGTCGGGGATCGAGCCGGACGACCTCGGTGTAGTCGGCCGCAGCGCGGTCGAATTCCTTCCGCTTCCAGAACTGGTTCCCCCGGGCGAAGAGGAACTCCGCGTCGTCCGGCTGGAGGCGGAGCGCGACGGTCAAGTCCTCCACGGCGCCACGGGAGTCTCCCGATCGATCCCGGGCTTGCGCGCGGGAGCGATACGCGGAGGCCCAGTCGGCCCGGAGCCGGATCGCTTCGCTCAAGTCGGCGATCGCTTCGGCCCAGCTCCCCTTGTCCATCCAGGCCGCCCCGCGGCTGAAGAAGGCCGTGGCGTATGCGGGATAGAGCCGGACCGCCTCGGAGAGCTCGGCGATGGCCGCGTCCGCCTCCCCTTGGGTCCGAAGGATGTCGCCCCGGATGAAGTGGAACTCCGGGACCTCCGGGTCCAACCGGACCGCCTGATCCAGGTCCGACAACGCCTCCGGGAGTCTTCCCTTCTCGGAGAGCCGCGTTCCCCGTACTGCGTAGGCGCGAGCGAAGCGGGGGTCGACGCGGATCGCGTGGGAGAGGTCCTCCACGGCCCCTTCGAAGTCCGACTTGTGCGTCCGAAAGACCGCTCGGAAGAAATAGGCCCAGGCATAGTGGGGACGCATCGCGAGGGCCTTCCGGCACGCCTCGATCCCCTCGTCTCCGCGCCTCAGGAGGGCGAGGAGGATCCAATACTCCTCGTTTCCCAGCTCGTTGGGGAATCGCTCCAACCCTTCCCGGCAGAGCCGCTCGGCCGTCTCGGGCTCGTTCCCGGCGAGGGCGCGGTAGACGGCGGCGACGTGCAGGTCCATCGGACTCGCGCGGGGACCGAGGTCGTTCCCCAGCCGTTTCAGGGCCTCCTCGCTCCAGCGCTGAGCCAGAGCGAGGCGTTGATCTTGGGGGAGATCGCGGGTGCCCCAGAAGGCGGCCGTCGAGCGCTGCAGGTAGATCCGCGCGAGCGCGATCCGGACTTCGCCGTCGTCGGGCGCCGATTCCGCGGCCCGAAGCAGCGC
>JACPRC010000062.1 GCA_016190175.1 Planctomycetota bacterium | reverse complement strand
GGACTCACCCTGAGCGGAAGCCGCTTCTTAGCGGCTGGAGTCGAATGGGTTCGACTCGCCTGCGGCTCGCTCACCATGAGTCGCCCGTAAGGAAGCCTTTTTACGGGCGACTCAATCTTGAGACGGCCGAGACTCGTTTCGCCCGCCATAGGCGCTTCCCTGCGGGCGAGCCACGAGCCGTCGCATCCCGAGGTGCAGGAATCCCTCGACCGTGCTCCACTCCGCTCGGGCCTTCGCCGCGCGAAGGCGGGGTGAGTCCCCTCCTTCGCCGAAGGCCCCGGAGGGCCCTTCGTAGCTGCGGCCGAGGGCCGCAGCGGAGCAGGGCGCCGCAAGGAGATTTGAGTCCGCCGCAAGGAAAGGACTTTTTGCGGCCGCCTCAAACTTTTCGCGCCGACGGATCGTAGTATAGGCGACCGCGGCGGCATCGTTCCCTGGGACCCGCAGTGGATTGGGAGGCAGCATGATCGCCGTTCTCGCGCTGTTGCTGCTCCGCGAGACCGTCGTGGCGCAGGTCTATTACGGCAAGCTCGACGGGGCGCAGAAGCCGGCCGAAGTCGTCGCCAAGACCGTCTTTGCGGAGATCCCCGAGTACCGGAAGATCAAGGAGAAGGGGCTCACACAGGACGACCCGGAGTACTGGATCCTCCTGGGCAAGGCGAACGACAAGTTCTACGCCGCGGTCCGGAAGGTCGGCGAGCTGAACAAATTCGACGTCATCGTCGAAAAGGGCACGGCGAAGTTCGACACGACCCCGCCGGACGTCACGCAGAAGGTGATCGCCGCGCTGCTGCCCTGATCGGAGGCGTTCCTTTTCTGTGTGCGTTCACGGGGTACGCCGAGCGCTTGCGACTCGAGAAGCGAGAGGCGCATTTTCGATCGAGAATCAAGAATCACGAATCGAGAATTCCGGTCCGTCGCGTCCGGCCTTGATTCTGGATGCTTGATTCTTGATTCGCGCGAACCCCCATGCCCTCCGCGCGAGGGCATCTGCAGGAATCCGATATCCGTGAACGGATACCCTTTTCTTTGATCTTTGCCCCGGGATCTGGGATTCTCGTGCCTCGAATGAACCTCGCCCTCGCCGCTCTTCTCCTGTGCGCGCCCGCCCTCGCGGCGGCGCAGGACCCCAAGAAGGACGACAAGAAGGAGACCTCCAAGCCGCCCGTGCCGGAGAAGCGGCAGCCCTGGGCCGAGTTCTGCTGCTACGAGAAGGGACGCATCGAGCACGGCGAACTCGTGACCGTCGTCTACGACATGCACCACGGCGGGCTGGCCGAATACCAGCGTGTCCTGGGGCCTCTTCTCACCGCGGGCAAGGGGAACATCCAGGCGAGCGACGGCCTCAAGTCGCTCATGATCACCGACACCAAGGAGCGCATCGCGATCCTCGAACGGGCGGTCCGTCTCGTCCACCATTCCATGCCGCCGATCTGGATCGAGGCCAAGATCGTCGAGGTGCGGTGGACGAAGGACCTCCAGATCGGCATCGAGGGCGACCTGAGCGCGGCGAGCGCCCTTTTCGTCAAGGATGCCGGCGTCGAGACCTTCATCCGCGACGTGCGCGTCAAGCTCAATCCCCAGGAGGCGATCCTCCCGACCCCCTTCCAGGGCTCGACGATCCGCTTCAGCCGCAGCGCGGACAACAAGGGCTCCGTCGGCGGGCTCCTCCAGATGTTCCAGCAGAGCGGTCGGGCGAACATCCTCTCGCACCCGCGCGTCCTGCTCCAGTCGGACCAGAAGGCGACGCTCTTCGCGGGCGACGAGGTGCCGTATCCCGCCGAGATCCTCGTCCATCCGGGCGGCACGAACACGACGCTCCGCTACCGCCCAACGGGCGTGTCGCTCGAGGTCCAGCCGCACCTGGCGGCGCCGGGGCAGATCGTCCTCAAGGTAAAGCCCGAGGTGTCGACGACCGTCGGCTTCGTCCAGGTGACCACGACCACGCAGGCACCGCAGTTCACCGTGCGGCGGATCGAGACGGACCTCCTCGTCCGGGACGGCGAGGAGGTGGTCATCGGCGGGCTCTACCGGAAGGACAAGATCATCACCCGGCGCGGGGTCCCGTTCCTCATGGACATCCCGATCCTGGGTTACCTTTTCGGTAAGTACGAGGAGGAGGACTTCATCCAGGAGATCCTCTTCTACATCAAGCCGACGATCGTGAAGAGCGAGTCGGAGCTGCCGCGGCCGGTGTTCGATCCGGACAAGAAGTAGGCACGAAAACACCGGGCCACGAAGGCGCGCGAAGAGAGAGACGGTCGGAAGCGCCGGGCCGCGCCCCCTCTCAGGGCAGCACGGAGAAGCCGAGCTTGACCGCGAGCGACCTCATCCGATTGTCGAGCGTGACGACCGAGAGGGGCTCCTCGATGTGCGGGGCGAGATACAGGGCGGTGGCGAGGTGGATGGCGTCCAGGGTCCGGCAGTCGGAGAGCGATCCGGTGCTCCGGATTACCGCTTCGATCGCCTCGTCCATGCGCCTGTAGTGGACGGCCGCGAGGTGACGCTCGAGGGCTTCGATGCGCCGCTCCGTCCATTCGGCGCGCGACCTCGCGGGCTGAAGCGCGCCTGCCCTGCGGACCCCGATGATGCACTCCACCTTCAGGAGGTTCGACGAGAGCCTCACCGTGGCCGCGTCCCAGAGCGCCGCGGGGTCGATGTCGAGCCGCTGCGCGAGGAGCGCGGCGAGGATGACGCTGGAATCGTAGTAGCCTACCATCAGACGCCCTTGATCTCCGCGAGCAGGGCCTGGAGATCGATGGCCACCGCGGGGCGAGGGAGCCTCGCAAGTTCCGCCAGCGGGGGGGAGGCGCGATTCGATGCGGGCACGATGCTCCCCCTCCGGGCCTCGTCGTTCAGGAACGCGGCCCAGGGGCTCACCTTGTCCGGGACGGGCTGCGTCGGGCGATGGATCTCCGCGATCACCTCGTCGCGGTCCGTGACCCAGATCGTCTCGCCTTCGCGCACGAGCCGGAGGTACTTGCTGAGGTTGTCCTTCAGCACCTTGATGCCGACGGCCTTCATGGCCGTAAAGTAGCTAAGTTAGCCACTGAAGTCAACGGAGAGGCGCGCCCGGCCGTCCCGGTTCCGCGGCGGTCACGCCGTCACGGTGCCCGGAGAAGTCTCATCCGTGCCCTTGGATCAGCCACCCCGATCTCCGCCGCCTTCCTCCGGGCGGCCGCGGCATCGTCCCCGCGTCCCGCCTTCGCGTACGCCTCCGACAGGACGAGCCACAGCTCCCCGCTCGCGTGCGGGTGGCGCGCCGACTCCTCCAGGAGCGGCACCGCCTCCGCGGCGCGGCCGGCCTGGAGCCGCCGCCACCCCTCCGACGCCATCTCCACGCGCTCCCAGTTCCGCCGCGCCTCCGGGACCCGCGCGATCTGGTTCCGTACCAGGACCGCGCCGTAGAGGACCGAGAAGAGCAGCGCCGTCCAGACGGCGGTCCTCAGCGCCTCGCACGCCCGGATCCAGGCGCGGCCGGACTCCGGCCGGACCTCGGCCTCGAGGAGGATCGCGGCCCGGCGGGCGATGCTGAAGTGGCGCCACGAACCGGCGTCCGGCGGGACGTGGTTCAGGTCCGCCACCCGGTACAGCGCGGCGGCGAAGCGGCGCGAGCGCGCGAGCGGCTCCTGCGCCCCGCCCGCGTCCGCCGCCCGCATCCCCACGAGGTCCGCCTCCGTCTCGAAGCGCCGGGAGACGAATCCGAAGATCACGACCCAGAACGCGAAGGCCCCGCAGAACGTGACCGCGGCGGTCACGAGGCCCGGCGCGCTCGAGAGGAACTCCAGGACGAACAGGACCAGAACGAGGAACGCGACCGAGAAGAGGAGATAGTGCAGGAGGTGCCGGCGCAGGCCGTGGGACATCTCGTGGGCCATCACGCACTCGAGCTCGGACTCGGACATCCCCTCCACGATCGCGTCGGTGAAGAAGACGTACCGCAGGCGTTCGTGGAGCCCGACGATGAAGGCGTTCGCGACCCGGGCCCCTCCCGTGCCGAGGACGAGGATCTCGCGGCAGCGGAACCCCGCCCGGCGCGCGAGCGCCTCGAGCCGTTCCCGCGCCGGCCCCGCGGGGAGCGGGCGCGCGCGGAAGACGAGCCGGAGGTAGAGGGGCGCCGCGGCCAGCGCGGCCGCGATCAGGCCCAGCGCGAGAATCCACCCCGCGAACGGGTAGATCGATGCGAGCTTGAGGACGGCCGTGGAAGAGAACACGAGCGACTGGAGCCCCACCATCACGAGGACGGGGAAGAGCGAGAAGCCGAGGAAGGTCCTCCACGCGAAGGACCGGATCCCCGACGCCGCGCCGGCGCCCCGGAGCCGCGTCTCCGCGCCGGAGGCGCACCAGCCGTGGATCCCCATGAGCGACAGGAACGGCAGCAGGACCGCGAGATCGGCCGCGAGCGGCACGGCCTCGACGCGGAGCTTCTCCCATACGAAGAGCGGGTGGTGGAAGAGGAAGACGAGGACGCCGAAGGTCGCGAGCGCGGACGTCTTGAGGACCAGCCTGCCGATGCGGAACGTCCGCGGCGATTCGACGCGCCGGTAGAAGAGGGCCGACACGCCGCCGAGGAGCGCCAGCGCCGCGGCCCACGCGGCGGGCGCCGCCCACGGGTTCCCCGCGAAACGCAGCGGCTCGCTTCCCGTCGGGTAGGCGGTCGCGAGGATGACGCCGAGGAGGAACCAGACCGGGTTGCTCATCAGGAGCGTTCAGCCATCAGCGATCAGCCATCAGCCGAAGACGGATCGCTGATAGCGGATGGCTGATCGC
>JACPRC010000069.1 GCA_016190175.1 Planctomycetota bacterium | reverse complement strand
GCCCACGGTCGCGCCCTGGCCCGCCGTCGTCTCGAGCACGACGCGCGCGCGGAGGCCCTTCGCGCGGCGGTGGACCTCGTCGAGCGACTTCGCCATCCGTTCGAGGCCGGCCTTCTCCCCGTCGTCGCCGGGCGATCCCGGATGGGTCACGAGGAAGTCGAGGCCGAGCGTGTCGCAGCGTTCCAGCTCGTGAACGAAGGCGGCGACGGACTTCTTCCGGAGGTCCGCGTCCGGCGCCGCGAGGTTGATGAGATAGCTGTCGTGCGCGAAGGCGACCTCGATGGCGGCGTCGCGGCGCGCCCTGCGGAACGCGGCGGCCTCCTCGTCCGAGATGGGCTTCGCCTTCCACTGGCGTTCGCTCTTCGTGAAGACCTGGATCGCGGCGCAGCCGAGTTCCTTCCCGCGCTCGCAGGCAAGGTGGTACCCGCCCGCGACGGACATGTGGGCGCCGAGGAGGACGCTCATGCGCGGGCGGTCCCGCTGGTCACGGCCGCGGCACGCTCGAGGGCGCAGAAGGCGCCCACGACCCCGGGGTCGAACCGCACGCCCGCGCCCCGCTCGAGCTCCGCCAGGGCTTCCTCGACGCCGATCGCGCGCCGGTAGACGCGGTCGAAGACCATCGAGTCGAACGCGTCCGCCACGGCGATGATGCGGGAGGCCAGCGGGATCCCCTCCCCCCGCAGCCCGTCCGGATACCCCTTGCCGTCCCACTGCTCGTGCTCGTGCTTGACGATCGGGAGGATCGGCCGGAGCTCCTCGATCGGCGAGAGGATCTGCTCGGCGACGAGCGGGTGCTGCTTCATGTGCTCGTACTCCTCGCCGGTCAGGTCGCCGGGCTTGTTGAGGACGTCGTCCCGGATCCCGATCTTCCCGATGTCGTGGAAGAGGGCCGCCAGCTCGATCTGCCTCACCGCCTCGCGAGGGAGCCCCATGGCGCGGGCGATGTCCGCGGACTTCGCGGCGACCCGGCGCGAGTGCCCTTCCGTGTACGCGTCCTTCCACTGGAGCGCACGGGCGAGCGACTCGATCGTCGCCATGAGCTGGCTCCGCAGGCGCGTCCGATTCTCCTGGATCTCCTCGGTCTTGGAGAGCACGCGCTCCTCGAGCGCGAGCCGGTACGCGCGGTCGTTCAGCTCGCGCCGGTGCCGCTCCAGGGCGACGCGCAGGCGGATGGGCACCTTGGACACCTCGACCGGCCGCGTGAAGAAGTCGTAGGCGCCCTGGCGGGCCGCTTCGATGGCCCCTTCCACGTCGTCCGGCCCTACGATGACCAGGAGCCCCACGGCGGGGTTGATCCGGACGAGATCGGTGACGAGGCGGAGGCATCCGTTCCCGGGGACGTGGTCCACGATCGCGAGCTCGACCGCGGCGGAGCGGACGCGCGTCCTCGCCTCCTCCTCCCCGCGGGCCGCGACGAGCCGCAGATCGGCCCCGCCGACGGTCCCGGCCATGCTCTCGGCGAGTTCCTCGTCGCACGTGACGAGGAGCACCTCGGAGTCGCCGGGGCTGCGCGTCATGAGGACCCGATGATAGCAGAATCCCCGATCACCTACAACTTGAAGGCCCCGATCGCCAGGAGGACGCCGGCGGCGAAGAGGGCATATCCGGTCCATACGACGATCCTCTTCTCGATGGAGTCGTCCATCCGGCGCTGCACGAATTCGAGATGGACCGAGGACGCGAGCGCGCATGCGCCGCCCACGAGGAGCAGAGGCAGCCACCACTTCTTCCAGGAGAACTGCATCGAGACCGCGGCGGTCACGACGCAGACGAGCACGTTGAGGATCGCCAGGGCCGCCGCTTGGGATTTAGTCATTGATCCATCGGTTCGTTGAGTCATGGAAGGTCCCGCCTCCCCTCCCCCCGGGGGGCCGACAGGGGGGGCCCTCAATGATGCCATGATCCGACGACTCAATGATTCAATCCACCACCGCTTCGAACCCCAGGTCTTCGATCATCTTCAAGTCCGTCGATGCCTCGTTGCCCGGCGTCGTAAGGTAGCCGTTCGTGAAAATGGAATTGCACGGATAGAGCGCGAGCGGCTGCATCGACCGCAGCGCCGCCTCGCGGCCGCCGGCGGCGCGGATGTCGCGCGTCGGGTTCACGAGGCGGAAGAGACACAGCGCCCGCAGGCACCGGCGCGGGTCGGGCCGCGCCCGGCCTTCGAACGGCGTGCCGGGTCGCGGGTCGAGGAAGTTCACCGGGATCGAATCGACGCCGAGCTCCCGCAGCGCGAACGCGAGATCCACGACGTCCTCGTCGCCCTCCTCCAGGCCGAGGATGCCGCCCGCGCAGCTCTCCATCCCCGCCGCCTTGACCGCCTCGATCGTCCGGATGCGGTCGTCGTAGTCGTGCGTCGTGCAGACCTCCGGAAAGCGGCGGCGGCTCGTTTCGAGGTTGTGGTTGAAGCGGTCCACGCCCGCCGCGCGCAGCCGCCGCGCCTGGCCGTCCTCGAGGATCCCCAGCGACGTGCAGACGCGGATGCCGACGTCGCGCTTGATCTCCTTCACCGCCGCGCAGATCGCGTCGAGCTGCGGCCGGTTCGGCCCGCGCGTGGAGGTGACGATGCAGAACTTCCAGGCCTTCGATTCCTTCGCGCGCCGCGCCGCGGCGACGATCTCGTCCTTCTCGATGAGGCGGTAGCGCGGCACGTCGCCCGCCGCGAGGTGGGACTGCGAGCAGAACTTGCAGTCCTCCGGGCACAGGCCGCTCATCGCGTTGAGGAGGACGTGGACCTTGACGCGGTTGCCGTGGAAACGATGCCGCACGCGCCAGGCGGCGGCGAGGAGGCCGGGGAGTTCCTCGTCGGGGGAGCGGAGGACGGCGAGGGCCTCGTCGCGCGTGACGGCGTCGCCCGCGATGGCGCGCCCCGCGAGCCGGTCCCACATGGCGGCGGAGTATAGCAGTCAAGACCGCCGATGTACAACGCCCCGATCAACTCCGGAACGTGGTGCCCTTGCACGCGTAGGTGGAGCAGCGTCCCAGATACTCCCAGCACTCCTTATGGTGCCGGGTTCCGCAGACGGCGCACGCGACCGCTTCCCCGCCGAACGAAAGGCCGCACACCTGGCACAGCCCGGAGGCGCCGTCCGGAGACGGCAGGAACTCCACCCCGTCCGTCTTCGGCAGCGCGAGCGCGTCGGCCAGCGCCTCCGCCGCGTCGAGGAAGGCGGCGAAGCGTCCCGGGTTCAGGAACTCATGGATCCGGACGGAAATGCGGCGGTCCCGGACCTCGATCCTCCAGTCCTCGCCGAGTCCGCGGATCCGCTGGAGGATCGGCGCCGCGATGTCCTCCAGGTAGTGCTTCGAGGGTCTTCGGTCGCTTCCCCCGACGAGCGTCAGCGGCGGATGCGGCCGGTTCAGCTCCGCGTCAAACCGGGAGTACCACGTCGTTCCTTCCGACACCCGGATGGCTTCTCCCCGGAACTCGGGCCGTTCGTAGACGAGCTTGGCAAACGCTCCCCACCCCGTCCCCAGTTTCACGCCCGCCCGGCCCGAAGCGATTCGCCGCGTCTCGTCGTTCAGCCGCGCGAGCCTCCTGAGGGACCAGATGCCCCACGGGATGAAGAAGAGGAACAGGATCGCGAGGAGGAGCAGGCCGTCGAGGACGCGGGCGAGGGTCATGATGGAACGATAGCACAGCGATGTCGCCGCAGGCGGAAGAATAGTCGCAACCGTTCAGGCGGTGCGGCGAGATCGCCGCCGAGGCTCGCCGATCGCGCGCGCCACTTCGGCATCGCTTCCCCTGGAAGCGACCCACCTCTGCCTGCGCCGTCTGGGTCGGAGACGTCGTCACCGGGACCTCGGACTGCCGCGGCGGGGCGGGGGTCGGGCGCGCATTTCGGCGTACCGCTCGGCGATCGGCTTGACCGTGGACCAAAGATAGAGCAGGGACGTATGAGGTTACCGTGTCCGGCGCAGGTGGTCCAGCCGGAACTGGTACCAAACCGGCCTTCTGAGCCGTCTTGGAGAGTGACTTCCCGCTTGTCCATACAGTTGGATTCGCGAGATCACGAAAACGGCATCCGGAGGCCGGTTTGGAGCCCGTCGAGGCGGTAGCAACTCGATGCTCCATGTCTCACGCTTGGCTGGCACAAGACTACTGGTGGTCCCTTTGAACCGACCAGCGACTGGGACGATCTCCTGGAGTTTCTTCGGCGGTGCGGAGGAGCATCTGCTTGATGCGATAGCCGACCGGGGGGTTGATCGCGGACCCGTCACGTCCGGCGTGGCCGCCGGACCCGCGTCCGAGTCTCATCTGCAACGGATAGACATCCGGACAACGTAGACAGGATACCCTCGGCCAATACGCGCTGTAGGACGCCCATCACCGCGCCTCGGTCCTTCCGTCTTGCCCGGATGAGAAGTATTCCGGGATGCGTCCCCGGGGGGAATCGACGAATGTCCGAGAATCCGAGATCGAGCGTGATGAGAAACCGCCCCTCTTCGCAGACCCTCTGCCACACGCGTTCGTCGGAGGCTCCCGAGAGCCCCTCCTCGTGGGTCCGGGCCGTATCCCAACCGTTGTTGAGGAGGAATCGCTGGTGGCTTGCCACCAGGTTCTCGTCCAGCTTGATCTTCACGCGGGAAGGGGTTTGCCGAAGGGAACGATCTCCTCTTCGGACGCCAGTTCGGCAGCGTAGGCCACGGCAGCCAGGACATCGTCGCGCGTGAGCGGAGGATACTCTCGGACGATCTCCTCCGGCGCCAGACCCTCGGCAAGATTGTCGAGGACGACCGAGACCATGATCCGCGTGCCACGGATGCAGGGCTTTCCGTGGCAGATGGCGGGTTGGGCCGCGATGCGCTGAAGCAGTTCGTCCCGCGTCACGCCGCCAGCATAGCACGCACCGGCGCCGACAACAAGACCTCGCGCGTCCGCCTACCGCTCCCTGGAGCCGCGCCCCGCGACCCTCCTTCCCTCGACGTACACCGCCCGGATCGCATGCGCCTCGCCGCGGTGGATGATGCGAAGGAACGGGTCGTCGAGTCCGTGACGCGTACGAGGTCTGTCGGTTCCTCACTCGGCGAGAAGTTCGTTCAGCCGCTTTTCCCATTCCTCCTGGAAGACGACCTCGTAGGTAATGTCCTTGTCCCGCATCGCGGGGACGAGTTGCTTCCACGTCCTTCGCTTCGCGTGCTTGTTGCACAGCGCGAACACCGACTGCTTGTATGCCGTATCCTCGTTCCTCAGGTGGAGCCCCTTCGTCTCGAGGACGAACACCTTGTGGAAGTCTCTCGCATCCCCGTCGCGTGACGCGAACAGGAAGTCCGCGTAGATGCGCGACTTCTGCCAGCCCTGCACGTAGTAGTTCCGCCCGGGGGTGTTGCGGAACCAGAAGTACAGGCGGCTCTGCTCGTCGAGGAATGTGGCCACCTCACGTTCCAGCTCATTGAAATCCTCGGCGGGCATACGATCGAACAGGCTGAGCTGGAACGGGCTGCTGTCTTTCCGCGTCGCCCATTCCGAGGTCTTGGGTACCATGATCTTCTTCGGCAGGCGGTTCATCCGGAGGTCCCGGGTGACGACCATGAAGCGCATGTCGTCCGCCTCGAGCAATTCGTTGAAGACCGACTCCGCCAGCCGGTCCCGTTCGGTTTCCAGCCGCTTGCGCAGTTCCTCGAGGACGAACACGAGGTTGCTCGCGACCACGTGTTCCTGGCCCTTCCACTTCTTCAGCAACGCCGAGAAGACGCGCTCGACGAAGTCGTACCCGATCCACGGATTCGGCACGATGTCCAGAAGATGGCTCGCGGCCCGGGCGAAGTCGAATCGCGGCGGCCCCGCCGCGCCCCGGACCTCCTCGGCCCGCCGCATGAACTCCATCTTGTCCGGTTCCAGTCCGGCGCGGATCTCGAGATCGCGCTTCTCCTCGAGACTCAGATCGAGGTCCTTCACCGAATCGACGTCTGCCTCGGCCCAACGCACCCGGGACAGGATGTCCGCTTCGTAGCTGACGAGGCGCCAGTCCTTTCCGTCGCGGATGACGAACGCCGGCAGGACGATGTTGGCCGCCGCCTTCTTGAAGGTAGATCGCGGCGAGACCTCGACCATCGCCGCCGGCTCGTCTTCGGACTCGGTCGTGATCCGTCCCTGCATGTCCCCCAGCCCCTCCCGCAGAAAGCCGGCACGGATCTCGTCCATCAGCTTGTTGCGCTGGTAGCAGTAGACGTAGCTCTCGTCCAGCGCAAGGACGCCGGTCTTGCGGGCGTATGGCTGCCTCAGAATGCGACCGACCAGTTGCGTCAGGGCGGTCTTGGAGCGGGGATTCGTCAGGATCGCCAGCACGTAGGCGAACGCGCAATCCCACCCCTCCTGAAGCGCGTGCTTGGTGATGACGTAGCGGATCGGACAGTCGGGAGAGAGCAGGCCGCCCACGTCGTCGAAGTCCTTCAACTCGTCGACCTCGGCCGACTTCACCGCGATCCAGTCCTTCGCCACGCCCTGGCCGATGAGGTACTCCCGCACTTCCTCCGCGTGAATGTGGGTCCCGTCGCGCTGCTCCCGACCGGTCCGCTCGACCTGCACCAGGCACATGGGCCGAATCGAGACGTTCGTGTTCGCCGCGTAGCTGCGTGCGGCCTCCTCCAACTCGTCGCGCCGCTGCATCGCCGCCCGCATGGTGTCGTGCCAGTTGTTGCTCGACTTGTTCATGACGTGCAAGTCGAGCCGGATCATCTCTTCCTTGTGCAGGTCGGCCCCTCCGATGACGACCAGATTGTTCGCTTCTCTGGGGGGCGTGGCGGAGAGTTCGACGATCATGCACGGATTCAGGTTCCGCAAGGTGTCCTGCTGTTGCGGCGTGCGCGCCTTGTGTCGCTCGTCGAGGATGATGAGCGGTTCCAGGAGTCGGATCGTATTTCCGAGCGACGTCTTGATTTGTCGGCCCCAGATCGCGTCTTCCTTCTCGAAGGTCTCGAGGTTCGGCACGCGCCGGAGAAGCGCGGCATGTCCGTCCTTGTCCTCCTCGGGCGGGAAGAAGGAGTGGAATGCCCCGCTGTCCCGGAACATGCGCAGGGCCTCCTTGTTCGCACGCGAGGCGGAGGGGAGCATGAGCATGAGCACGACGAGGTGCTCTTCCACGTCCTGCGGGGTGAATCCGTCGGTTTTCTCCACGATCAGCGTCCGCCCCGCGGAGGCCATGTCGAGGTGCTGGCGGTACGGGTGGTCCCGGTCCCGGAGCGCCAGGAGGGTCTGACGGTAGATCTGGAGCGTGGGGACGATCCAGACGACCAGCCCCGTCTGCTGCCGGCGGTACAGGGTCTGCACGAGATCCACGGTCTTTACGGCCAGGAGGGTCTTCCCACCGCCGGTCGGGATCTTGAGACAGAACACGGGGAGGGGGCGCTCCAAACCGTCCTTCTTCTTCAGGTACATCCTGAGGCCGGACTTCTCCCAAGCCTTCTCTGCGAAGTCGAAGAGCCACTCCTTCCCGTCCCACGCCTGGGAGCGGCGGACGGCGAGTTCCTCGAGGAACCGCTTCACTTCCTTCAGCGCCCGTTCCTGGTATTCCTTGAGCTTCATGACTTCGCCGATTTCAGGGGCTTGTAGATCTCGTACGGAAGCTGGCAGAAATCGATGCGCTTTTCGTCGAGATGGATGCCGTCGAGGTACTTGGTGGGAGCGAAGACGAGGCGGCGTTTGCCGCTGCCCTTGGGGAGGTCGCGCGCCAGGTCGAGCGTCAGGGCCGTTTTCCTGAGGTAGTCGAGGTCGGGCTCGTAGAAGAGATACACGTCGTACTGGGCGCTCTCGCCGATGAAGCCCGTCTTGCGGCTGACGGCCTTCGCGTCGAACTCCTCGCCGGTGGCGGTGTAGAAGACGTAGCCGGCGAGACTCTGGTAGGACGGCAGTTTGTCGCCCTTGAGGATCGTCTCGATCTCCATCGGGGCGCCGATCTCGAAGAACGAGAACGAGCCGCCCAGGCCTTTGCGGAGGGCCGCGTCCTTGGCCTTGGGGACGCCCTTGATGACGCGGCGGATGCGCTCGGCGGTAACGGGATCGGCATACTCCTCAGACTCAACGAGCACGAATCTCCGACTTCCACCATCCGTCTCGTTCTGCGTCAAGACGGCGTGTCCTGTCGTCCCAGATCCGGCGAAACAATCCAGCACGACGTGATGAGCATCCGGCTTGGTTGCGAGATTGAGCATGCGCTGAACAAGACTCACCGGCTTCGGATTCTCGAATACCGCGGACCCGAAGATCTCCTTGACGGAGAAACCACCCTCATCCGTAGTGCCGGTCGTTTGGTAGTGCCACACATCGATGGGCACGACGCCTTCATCCGACTTGAAGACCTTGAGGCGGGGGTACTTGGCCTGGCCGTCCTCTCCCCACCAAAGGCGCTTCTCGGCAACATGTTCGGCATGGGTTTCTGGAGAGTACTTCCAGGCATGCGTCGGATGTTCGACCCACTTTCCGGTGTGAGGGTTCTTGATCCGGTACACGAGGTTGGGGCGTTCCGCCTTCGTCGCGGGATTCACGTACGATGAACTGGTCCACTCGCCCCGAGGATCTTCGTCGGGATTTCGGTAGATGCCATCGGTTTTTTCAGAGCGTGGCTCCCGCAGCAGCGTCGTACGATCGCTCCGGCGGTAAACAAGGATGGTGTCCTTGAGCGAATAGAACAGCTTCGCGTTATTACTTCGCGTGTATCGCTTCTCCCAAGCCGCATCCGCCAAGAAGTTCTCCGGGCCAAACACCTCGTCCATCAGGATGCGCAGGTGGGCGGCTTCAACAGAGTCCACTGAGACGAAGATGATACCGTCATCCGTAAGCATCTCCCTGAGCAGCTTCAGGCGCGGCATCATCATGCAGAGCCACTTGTCGTGGCGGGTGAGGTCCTCGCGGTCCACGACCTTTCCCAGCCAGTCCTGCATCATGGGCGAGTTCACGTTGTCGTTGTAGACCCAGCCCTCGTTGCCCGTGTTGTACGGCGGATCGATGTAGATGCACTTGACCTTGCCATGGTAGTAGGGCAGGAGCGCCTTGAGCGCCTTCAGGTTGTCCCCGTGCACCACCAGGTTGTCGTGCAGGCTGACCTTTTCCGTGAGGCTCTTCGACTTGACCGGATTCAGCTCATGGTACGGCACGAGGAGATGGTAGTTCTGGACCAGCGCCTTTCCCTTGAAGTTCAACGAAGGCATGCGCGAATTCCCCCCTCCGAGGCCGAATGGTCGGCAAGTCCCCTGCGTGCTGGGAGGATACCGAAGCGCGGCCGGCGAGTAAAGGGGTGGTGTGGGGAGGCTGGCGTGCGCCGTGCCATCCTTGGAGCCGGCTCGGGCCGGAGATCGGTCTTCACGGATACTGTCCTCGCAAGTCGCGTGCCTCGCACGAATATGCGGATTCGTGCACCTCCGATGCCCCCGTGGGGGCGCCGTGTTACGATTCGTAACGTCGCGACGTTACGATTCGTAACGTGCGCCCGACGCGGTCGCGAGCTTCACCTTCTTCCCGTCCACGTACACGGCCCGGATCGCATGCGCCCCGCCGCGGTGCACGATCCGCGACAGCAGATCGTCGAGCGAATCCGCCTCCCCCGCGAGGATCGCGTCGCGGTCCAAGACCTGGAGCGTGGCGGGCCGGCCGGGCTCGAGGCAACCGAGCGGCTCGCCGATCGCGCACGCGCCGCCGACGGTCGCGGCCTCGAGAAGCATCCGCGCGGACGGCGCCGTCCCCGACTTCGCGAGGTGGCTCGCCCACGACGCGCGCATCACGTCGTACATCGAGAGCGACGGTCCGGCACCGACGTCGGTGCCGAGCGCGACGTGTCCCTTCCACGCGGCCTTCCAGTCCATCACGCCGCTGCCGAGGAAGAGGTTCGAGGTCGGGCAGTGCGCCACCGTCGCGCCCGCGCGACGCAGGCGCGTCCATTCGCTCGCGGTCAGCCAGATCCCGTGCGCGTAGATCGACTCGCGGCGCACGAGGCCCGCGCGCTCGTAGACCGCCAGGTAGTCGCGGCCCCGCCGGCGCGCGGCGGAGACCTCGTCGGGCTGCTCGGAAATGTGGGTCTGCACCGGCTGCGGGAACGAGCCCGCCGCCTCGAGCAGCTCGTCCGAACAGGAAAGCGCGAAACGCGGGGTGACGGCCGTGCGCACGCGGCCGTCCCGTCTCAGCACGGACTCGAGCTCGCCGATCACGCGCCTCGTCCGCGCCCGCAGCGGCAGCCGCGCAAGGTCCGGCCGGTAGGTGAAGAGATCCATGAGCGGCATCCCGATCCAGCCGCGGACGCCGAGCCGCTCCATCGCGGCGCGGCACGCCTCCGCCGACTCGGGCCACGCGGAGGAGTAGAACGCTCCCGCGACGGTCCCGTGCCGCAGCGCCTCGCGGAAGAACCGCTCCGCGCCCTCGCCGCGGTCCCGCGCCTCACGCGGGAAGACGAGGCGGCGCAGCCACTCGAGGAGCCGGCCCGCGGGAACGCCGCAGATCGCGTGCTGCGGCACGTGCGCATGCGCGTCCACGAAGCCGGGGACCAGGAGATGCCGGCCCCCGCCCGCGGAGCGCCCGATCGACTCGATCCTCCCGTCGGCGCCGACGTGCAGCACGGCGTCGCGCTCCTCGCGCCACGAGCCGCGCGACGTGGGGGTCAGGAGGTGGCCGCGGATGGAGCGCACGGGGCGGCATTCTACTAGGCAACAGGACATAGGCAATAGGCAATAGCGTCCCGGCCCGCGACATCCGCGCGCCGCGCGCAGATCCTGGTGGCCCCTCGCCTGACCTATTCACGAGGTTCCGGCCCGGAGGGCCGAAATCGTGGATAGGTCACCCGCGGCGCGCTCCGCTTGGGCAAAAGAGCGCCGCGGGCCGGCGGCGACGGGCGACAGGATGTCGCCGCTCTTGCCGCCGGGGCTGTCCAGCGGAATCGGCCGGGAGGGCCGATGAAGCTGCCCGGAGGGTG
>JACPRC010000059.1 GCA_016190175.1 Planctomycetota bacterium | reverse complement strand
CGGAGCGCGCCGCGGGTGACCTATTCACGATTTCGGCCCTCCGGGCCGAAACCTCGTGAATGGGTCAGGCTTGGAGCATCTTCTCTCGGCGCGTCTTGCGCGCTGCGGTGAGAAGACCTTCCGTGCAGGATCAGCGCAGCCGCCGGCGCAGATCGTCGCCGCTCATGCCCATGGGACATTTCGCGGAGGGGTCCAGTTCCCGATGCGCCCCGACGTCTCCCGCCGCGATGCCGTAGTCGCGCCGCAGCCGGGCGATGAGGTCGAAGAGGGCCCGCTCCTGCGCCCCCGTATGTCCCGGCGCGAGCGCGATCTCGATGCGGTCGCCTTCCTGTTTCTTCCAGCGCTCCGTCGGGACGACCCTGCCGTCGGGGAAGGCCGCGCCGTCGCCGATGACGAAGTGGAACGGAAACTCCTTGGCGGGGTGCGGCCGATCGAGGTCGTGCAGCACGATGGCGCGGAAGAGGCGGCTCTTCGGCGCGGCGGGGGCGAGGGGATCCGCGGGCGCGGCGGACGTGAAATCGCGCGGATAGTCCGACTTGAGGACGATCGCGTTGAGGAGCGTGAGGCCGACCGCGAGGGAAAACAGCAGCAGGTCGAGAGGCTTCATCCTTTCCCCATCCTCTATCGACCGCGCGGGGCCGCGCCCTCAAATGTCTTCGTATCCCGTCGGCCGGTTCACCAGAGCGGCGGAACCGGCTCGATCCTCGTCTCGGGCTTCGGGCCCGGCCGTCCGGGCCGGCCCGCGCGCTGACCCGGGCGTCCCACGTTTCCATTCCGACCTGACGTCTGGCCCGGGCCGTCGGTCGAACCGCCGCCGCCGCCGGGGCCACCTTGGCCGATCCCGCCGCCGTCTCCGCCGGAGTTGTCGAGGTTGATGAGGTCGAGATAGCGCGTCGTCTCCGGGGACGCGACCAGCGTAATGCGCCCGCCGTTCCCGCCGCCGGCGCCGTTCCCGCCGTCGCCGCCGTCCCCGCCGTCGCCTCCTCCCCACCCTCCGCTGCCGCCCCAGCCGCCGTCGCCGCCCCTGCCCCCGGCGCCGCCCCGGGCGTAGACCGTGAGACTTCCGCCGTTCGGATCGATGAGATAGAACTTGTCCTCGTGCGGGGTCCCGTGGACGCGGACCTGGAGCATGGGGCCCGCGACCGCCATCGTCACAACGACTTCGACGTCTCCCGCGTCCTCGGCGTCCTCGCCGTCCCCCCCGTCGCGGCCGCGACCGCCCTCGCCGCCCCCCGAGCTTCCCGGTCGTCCGTTGTCTCCGACGGCGCCGTTGCGGCCGGATCCGCCCGAGAAATGGGCGACGTACTCGCCGGCGAAGTGCACCGGCACGGTCACGTCGTTCGTCAACTCGGGGTGGCCCGCGAGTCCGACCTTCATCGCGAGCGTCTTGGGCGCCGTTCGCGGGTCGTCGCCGAGGGTCACGACTCCATCGTTCACGCGCGCGCCATCGACCGCCACCGGCAGGTCTTTCCACGGGATCCGTCCCTTGCCGGTGCCCTGCGATACCTCCGTCTTGCCCGCCTCGAGACCGGCGGTCGCGACGAGCGCGACCGAGCCGCCAGGGTAGATGCCCGCCGCCCCGGCGAGCTCGACCTTGAACGACAGCACCTTCTCGTCGCTGAGGTCGACCCGGCCCGTGCATCGCGCGACCACCTTCTTGAGGAACCGGTAGATCTTCGCCTGCACGCCGCGGGTCGGGCGGCGCCGCAGCAGCCAACTCGCGTAGAGGCTCGACGCCACGAGCAACCCGAACAGGACGAGGACCACGACGCCGGAGGCTTCACCTCCCCCCGACGCCGCGAGAGTCAGGAGACCGAGATTCGTATGGTTCATGGCGATCCTCCTGCGGCCTTCCGCCGCCGACTCCTATTGGGATTCGGCCGCAGGGCGTTTGAGTTCCCGGGCCGCGATCTCCGCGGCGCGCGCGAGCCAGCGCGCGGGCCGGCGCATCGCGCGTTCGACCGATCCCGCCAGTGCGGCGAGTTCGATCGCGCCGGGGGCGCGTTCCGAGAGGCTCCCGCACAGGGCGCCGCGGGCGATGGAGCGGGCGGCGGCACGGGGAGGGAGGGTCTCCTTGAAGGCGGTGGGGGCCGAGACGATCAGTGGTTCTTGAGCCAATACTCCCACTCGCTCTTCGCCTGCCCCTTCGTCGCGGCGTTGGGGAGCGGCTTGTTCTGCTTCGTGAGGTGGTTGAGCGCGCTGACGATGATCCGCGCCTCCGGGAGCTCTACGCGGTCGAGGAGGTTCACGAGTTTCTCGAGACCCTTGCGCCCCATCCGGTCGATGATGCGCACGGCGCGCCCGGCCGGCGTCGTCTCGTCGTCGAGGCCGCCGTCCTTGAGGTCCGAGAGGAGCTTGTCCCAGTCCGCCGTCTCCGGATCGAGGCGCGCGTACTCGACTTTTCCGCCGCCCTTCCAGTCGGCGACGACCTCCTGGTTCTGCTTGACGTTCCACCATTCGGCCCACTGGAGATAGTCGCCACCGCGATACACCTTGGAGTTCACCAAGTCGACGTTGATCGGGTTCTTGAACGGGTCACCCGACTTGACGGCGCCCGAGATGTTCCTCTTCACGCAGATCTCCGACATCGCGCGGAAGGCGCTTTTCGCGACCGTCTCCTCGTCGCTGAGGAAGCGGACGATGATCGCGGGCAGATACTTCCAGTCCTCCTTCTTGATCGACTCGACGTCGCCCTTGCGAAGGAGGTCGTCGCACGCGGACTGAGTCGCGGCATCCACGGTGACATCGCGCCACGTCATCTTCGCGCTCTCCGCCTCCGCGCGAGCGTGCGCCTCGGCGCCCGGCTCGAAGGCCGCCGGCGCCTTGAAGCCCTGGTCGGTCTTGCGGAGCTTCGTGTTGTCGGTCCTGGATTTCTCCTCCGGCTTCTTCTCCGGTTCCGTCTGCCGCTCCTCCCGGGGCCGCTGGACGGCCTTGGGTTCGGTCTTCTTCTGCGGCTCTTCCCGCCGCTTCAGCACGCCCAGGAAGAGAGCTGCGCCGACGATGACGACCCCGAGCCCGACGACGGCGCCGATGAAGAGCGGGAGGTTGCTCCTCGTCGAGACGGCGGCGCCGCGCGCGCGCGGGACGGCGGCGGCGGACGACGACGTGGGACGCGACGACCGGCCCGGCGAGTGCGCGCCCGACATCTTCCGGAAGAGCGGCGTGGACTTCGACGGTTTCGGGACCGCGGCAGCCGGGGGCGGCGTCACCTTGGGGTAGGCGCCGCTCGGGACGCGAACGAGCGAGCTGCAGCCGACGCAGCGGACGGTGGATCCCTCCGGGGCGTGGCTCGCGTCGATCTGCTCCTGGCAGCGGGGACACTTGACCAGCTTCGCCATCTTCCTTCCTCGGCCGGGATTATAGGCGGACGGGGGGTTCAAGTCAAAACGGGCAAGCTACCACGGGCCGGGGCCTCCACGAGGCGCGGAGCGCCGCGCCGTGCTCGACGTACCATGCAGCCAGCGACCGGCGCTGGGCGCGGCGATAGGCGGTCGAACCCAGGCGGTGCGCCTCCACGGGCGCCTTCCCCTGTTCGTCGGTGATGCCGCGGTACCGGAGGGCGAGCGCGATCGCCTCCCCCGCACCGCGCCCCGCGTCCGAGTCGAGGAGGTCGATGAGCGCCGGGAGGAACCGCACGTCGTCGGCGAGGATCCATGCTTCGTCGGACTCGAGCAGGCGGCGCGCCTCCTCGCGAAGCCCAGGGTCGGCGAGAGGTTCGACGGCGGGACGGGGCGCCCGTGCCGGCCGATCCGCGCCGGAAGCCCACGCGATGCCGAGGCCGACGCCGACGATGAGGGCGGTGCGCAGCAGGAAATCGCGGACGTGGCGGAGCACTGCGCCTACAAACGGACGGGTCGGCGGGAGGTTCAGAGCAGCGTTGCGCGCGCCTTCACCATCGTCTCGGCGACCCGGACCGCCCGGATCATGGGGCCCGCGTCGGCCCGTCCCGTCCCGGCGATGTCGAAGGCCGGGCCGTGGTCCACGGTCGTGCGCACGAAGGGCAGCCCGAGCGTGACGTTCACCGAATCGCGCGCGATCGTCTTCAGCGGCGCGAGCGCCTGGTCGTGGAACATCGCGACGACGGCGTCGAACTCGCCGGCCACGGCCCGGGCGAAGATCGTGTCGCCGCCCAGCGGGCCCGAGACGCGCAGCCCCTCTTTCTTCGCGGTCTCGACGGCCGGGGCGATGGCGGCGATCTCCTCGCGCCCGAACGCGCCGCCCTCGCCCGCGTGCGGGTTGAGCCCCGCGACGGCGAGGCGCGGCTCGAGCTTCCCGAAGAAGGTCCGCATCGCCTCGTGCGTATCGCGGATCGTGCGCAGCACGCGCTCCGCGGTGATCAGCGAAGGCAGCTTGCGGATGGAGACGTGCGTCGTGACGATCGACACGATCAGCTTCTCGGAGACGTGGAGCATCGTCGGGGCCTTCACGCCCGCGCGGGCGGCGATGTGCTCCGTGTGTCCGACGAACGGGAACCCCGCCTCGTGGATGTGCCGCTTCGAGACCGGCGCGTTCACGACGCCGTCGACCGCCCCCGAGAGGGCCAGGTCCACGGCGCGATCGACGGCGGCCAGGGCGGCTCGCCCGGTCTCGGCGGAGGGGCGGCCGGGGCAGGGCGGTCCCGTCTCGATGACCCGGATTTCGGCTTCGAACCGCTCGCGGAGGGCCGCCGCGACGATCTCGGGGCCGATCCCCGCGGGGTCGCCGGCGGTGATGGCGAGCCTCATCAAGGCAGTCAGCTATCAGCGATCAGCCATCGGCCCCCGCGTCTCCGGCTGATAGCGGAAGGCTGACGGCTGATGGCGGTTATCAGGGCGCGACGGTTTCAGGCAGCTCGAAGTTCGAGAAGATCTTCTGGACGTCGTCGAGTTCGTCGAGCACGTCCATGAAGTCGAGCAGCCGTCTGCCGACCTCGGCGTCCACCTTGACGAAGTCCTTCGGTATCATCATCATCTCGAAGGCTTCGATCTTGAACTTCCCGGCCAGGGCCTTGCGGACCTTGTCCAGTTCGGTCGGTCCGGTCGTGACGACGAAGTGATCGCCTTCGCGCGTGAGGTTGTCCGCGCCGGCGTCGAGCGCCGCCATCATGAGGTCGTCCTCGGTCGTGGTGTTCGCGGGGATGCGGATCACCCCCTTGCGCTCGAAGAGATAGCCCACGCTGCCCGCCGCCCCCATCTTGCCCCCGCGGGTCTCGAACGTCTTGCGGATGTCGGACGCAGTCCGGTTCCGGTTGTCCGTGAGCGTCTCCACCAGGAAGGCGACCCCGCCGGGGCCGTAGCCTTCATAGGTGACCTCCTCGAACCGCACCCCCTCCATCTCGCCCGTGGCGCGCTTGATCGCGCGCTCGATGTTGTCCCGGGGCATGTTGTCGGCGCGCGCCGCCTCGACGGCGTACTGGAGTTTGATGTTGGTATCGGGGTCGCCCCCGCCCTGTTTGGCGGCGACCATGACGGCCCGCGCGTGTTTCGAAAAGACCTTGTTCTTCTTCGAGTCCGCCGCCGCCTTCTTGTGCTTGATCGTCGCCCAGTGAGAGTGGCCGGACATAGAGGGGCTCCGTGAATCGTCGGTTCCATTATATCGGCGCCGGGAGACGGACGTCAATTCTTGCCGGACAGGATCACCGCCCGGGACTGGGACACCTCCCCGAAGTAGGCGCCGGCGCACGCGAGCATCGCGGCGTTGAACATCGCCAGGAAGAACAGGTTGATTTGCAGAGCGGCACCGTGGGTGAGATCGATCCGCACGGGTCCGAGGGCCGCGTCCACGGGACCGGGCCGCAGGAGCGCCACGACGAAGAGGACCGCGACCGAGAGGACCGCGCCGATCGCCGGCTCCGCGATGGTCCGGCCGGGCGAGAAGCGCGCCGTGATCCAGCCCGCGACGACGAACGCGAGACACGGGGCCCACATGACGGCCAGGACGGCATGCGGCGTGTACTTCTGGAGGTCCTGGCTCGACACGAGTTTCTTGATCCCCATCTTCGCCCCGTAGGCCCCGCCCACCGTGATCGTCAGCGTGATGAAGAGGGCGATGAAGATCCAGAGGAACGACGTCTTCTGTCCGAGGGCGACGATCCCGGCCTGCGAAGGCTGGACGGCGGGGGCGTCGGGCCGGTCGGACTGGGTCGTCACGGCCTCTTCGCCGCCCGCGGGCGGGATCCGGTACCGCTGGCCGCACTGGCCGCACGCGACCTTCTTCCCCGCGAGCCGCGCCGCATCGACGGACATCGCCGTGCCGCACTTGCACTGGATTCTCATGGCTTCCTCCTGTCGACGGCGATCATCACCGGGGGAAGGGCCGTTGTCAATGCTTGGCGTCGCCGGGCACGGCGCGTATCATGGGCCGCATGAGTCTCATCGCCGCCGCGCACCCATGGGGGAAGGACCTCGTCCGGCTCCGCCGCGACCTCCACAGCCATCCCGAACCCGGCTTCCAGGAGAAGCGCACCTCGGCGATCGTGGAGCGGACGCTGCGCGCGGCGGGGATCGAGACGAAGAAGCTCTGCGGCACCGGCGTCGTCGGGCTCGTGCGGGGCGCCCGGCCCGGGCCGACGCTGCTGATCCGCGCGGACATGGACGCGCTGCCCGTCACGGAGGAGAACGAGGTTCCCTATCGCTCGAAGGTCCCGGGCAGGATGCACGCCTGCGGCCACGACGGGCACACGGCGATGGGCCTGGTGGCCGCGCGGCAGTTGCAGAAGCGTCGGGGCGATCTCGCCGGCAACGTGAAGTTCATGTTCCAGCCCGCCGAGGAGGGGCCCGGCGGCGCGCTGCCGATGATCGATGCGGGCATCCTCAAGAATCCGAAGGTGGACGCGGCGTTCGCGATCCACCTCTGGAACGACCTGCCCGTCGGCAAGGTGGGCGTGCGCTCCGGCCCCGTCTTCGCGGGCGCCGACGAGTTCACGATGAAGGTCCTCGGCAAAGGCGGCCACGGCGCCGCGCCGCACCAGACCGTGGACCCCGTCGTCATCGCGGCGAACATCGTCACGGCGAGTCAGGCGATCGTGAGCCGCCGGGTGGACCCCGTGAAGACGGCGGTCGTCACGTTCGGGCAGATCAAGGGGGGTACGCGGTTCAACATCATCCCCGACGACGTGACGCTGAACGGCACGGTGCGGACCTTCGAGGAGCCGCTCCGGCGGCAGATCAAACGCGACCTGCGGCAGATCGCGTCGGGCGTGGCGGCCTCCTTCGGCGCGGGACTCGATTTCGACTACGACGACGGCTACCCGCCGACGGTGAACGACCCGAAGATGACGGCGCTGGCGGCCGAGGCGGTGCGCGACGTGCTCGGGCCCGCGGGCGCGGTCGAGCAGGAGGTCACGATGGGCGCCGAGGACATGTCCTACGTCCTCCAGCGCGTGCCCGGCTGCTACATGGTCGTCGGCTCGATGAACCGGGCGAGGGGGTTCACGAGCCCGCACCACTCGGCCAGGTTCGATTTCGACGAGGACGCGCTCACGGTCGGGGTGGACGTGTGGCTCCGGCTGGCGGCGAGGTACCTGTCCTGCTGAGGATCACGGGACCGGCACGCCGGGGATGCGCGGGCTCGTCATGACCCCTTCGTCGCTCAGGAGTTTGTGGAGCGAGGGCGACTTCAGCACGTCGGTCACGAGCATCGGCTGCCCGTCGACGACGGCCGTCCGCTTCACGAGCCGGACCCCGTGGCTGTAGTCGGCGTAGGTCCACTCGTGGACCGTGCTCAGCGGCTGGATCGGCACTCCGTTCAACTGGTGCCAGCCGTAGATGGCGACGGAGTTCGGCTTCGCCAGGAGCGCGTTCGAGATCACGACATCCTTTTTCTGGCCCGCGGTGAGGGCGCCGAGCGGCTTCCCCGCGCGGGCGGCCTCGATCTTCTGCTGGTGCGCGCCGAAGTAGGCGTTCGAGAGCATTTCCGGACCGGGCGTCATCGGGATCGGGGCCAGCTTGACGGTGGCCTGCGTCCAGACGTCGTTCACCATCTTGCGCGTGATCATCGAACACTCGAAGAGGTCGGCGATCTTCTGGCCCGTGCGGGGGTTCATCGGGATCCGCACGAAATCCCCGTCGGTCCCGATCGACAGGTAGTCCGGCATGACGGAGTAGGTGATCGTGTGGACGGCGCCGGCGGCGTCGGTGAACGCGGCCGTGACGTCGACGAACGTCCGCAGGAAATCGGGGAGATTGCCCGAGGAGATCTCGTCGAGGATGGCCTGCTCCCGGGCGGGGATCGTGTACGCGTCCGTCATCGCGAGGAATTGCGTGCCGGTCGGGGCTCCGGGCGGCCGGGGCGGGATCGGCGATGCCGCCTCGGTGGAGGCTTCCACCGCAGCCGGGGAGGAATCGTCGTCCTTCCCGCATCCGCCGAGGACGAGCGCCGCGAGCAGGAACCGCCTCAGGACCATGTCTCCCCCATATGGGTCGCGATTATGCAATACGAAACGGAAAAAGTCCCGAAATCGTCCGCGCGATCCGCTTGAACCCGGGGACGAGGGGAGGTATCCTCGCCTCGATCGGATCTTCCTGATGCCGGGTCCAACGCATTTCGTCTTCATCCCCGGGTACTCGTCGCGGGACCTCGATCGCGCGAGGTTCCTGGCGCAGACGCTGCGGCTGGCGATGATCGACGCCAAGATGATCCTCGCCGCGGCCACGCCCCGCCGCGTCGGGTCGTTCGTGCGACGCGGGGACGCGGAGCAGATGATCCGCGACCTCGGGAAGGCGGGGCTGAAGGGCTTCCTCGTCGCGAAGGACGAGTTCGCGGCGAAGCCGTTCGTCGCGCGCGCCCGGGGACTGGAATTCCGGGAGGACAGCATCGCCTTCGCGCCCGTCGAGTTCGAGGGCGGCGTGCCGGAGACGCGCGGCCGGCCCGAACTGGTCCTGCCCCGCGGCGCCGTGCGCGCCATGGTCCTCGGCCAGATCATCGAGAACAAGGCGCGGGCGGTCGTCGAAGAGAAGTGGATCGAGACGACCTACACGTCGCGCGGCGAGGGGCTCCTCCACATCCACTGGGAGCAGGCGGGGGGCTTCCTCGAACTGCGGCACACGACGTTCGACTACGCCTGCCTGGCGGGGGCCGCGCGCGACATGTCGGGGGGACGGAACTTCCTCACCCTCGTCGATGCGCTGCGGAAGTTCTATGCGGGAGCGCGCTTCGACGACACGCTCTTCCAGCGGCCGGGCGACTCCGAGATCATCACGTCGGTCTTCCCCGTAGACTGGGCCGTCGGGCCGTCGATGGCGGGCGCCGTGACGGCGCGGCAGTCCGCGACCAACGAGCCGGTGATGATCGTCGCCGCGCGGGTGGTGGCGAAGGCGCTGGTGTCCTGAGCTACGGCGAGACCGACGCGATCCGCCACTCCCCGTCCTCGAGGACCAGCAGGATCGCCGTGTCGAGCCCCACCTGCTTCCCGTCGTCGTCGATCCGCTGGAACATCAGCTTGCGCCAGGTGCGGCTGGAGCCGTAGGGGTTGATGTTCTTGAATCGGAACTCGACCACGTCGTTCTTCTCGATCGTCCGGCGGACGGCGTTCCAGTAGAGCCGGCAGTCCGCGTACTTCTCGGCCTGCGCCCGGTCGTGCTGGTTGAAGGTCGAGACGTAGAGGGCCCACTGGTCCTGGAGGATGGCGTCGTAGCAGGTCTGGGCGACCTTGAGCCAGGAGTCCAGGGTGCGCTCGGGGACGACATAGAAGGCGCTGCTGCTCCCCCGGACCAGCGCGGGCAGGGTCGCCACGTCCGTGCCGTCCAGCGTAACCCGGCCGTTGCCGGCCCAGACGGGAAGGCGGGAATCCTCGCCGGCGACCTTCCACTTGCCGTCGCCGGAGTCGCAGACGGCGGCGACCGCGACGTCCTCGGCGAAGCAGGTCGCGCGCCAGGCGACGGCGCGCCGCTTGTCAATAGCCTGGAAGGTCACGGTAATCCTGAGTCCCGCGCGGCGGATGACCGCCTCGGACCCCGGGCGTGCCTCAAGCTGGAGGGTCCATGCCTTCCGATCGTTCCGCGGGATTTCAGTGCCGTTCAGATCGACGAAAAAGCCCTCCGCGTCGGGGTCCTTGCAGATGGACCGGAGGGCGCCGAGGTCGATGGTCAGGGTCTCGCCCCTGGGGTCGATCCGGAGATCGCCCCTCGGGTCGTCCGCTGCCGCCCAAGCCGAGGCCACGAACAGGAAGCCGGTCGCCAGGATCGACTTGCCCATGCCGTCTCCTCCGACTCGATACCCATTCCAGTCCCCGTCCGCCACACCAAAAGCTCCCTGGGAGGTTTTGGTGTGGACCCCATCCGTCGCCGCACCAAAACCAGCCTGTCTACTTTTGCTGCGGCGGAATGGTATGACGACCCATATGGGGGAGCGTTACGGTATTACCGGTGATGAACTTCCTTCCTCTTTATATTGCTCATCCGGGGGCCGGGCGTTATATTCCCACCCGTTTCGGGGGGATGATCCGTGCCTGAATCTGCGACACTTCCCGCCGAGAAAAAACCCGGCTTCGGTGCCACGGAACGGACCGACAACTGGTGGGTGGCGCCCCTCCTGTCGGGCCTGGGATTCGGCGCCTTCGTCGTCTACTGCATCTTGCGGGCGGTCCACAACAAGTACTACCACGCTCCGAGCCCGACCTACGGGCCGCTCCTTTCGCCCCTGTACTCGCCCCTCATCATCCTGAAGGGGCTTCCGGCCTGGTTCTCCCCGGCGTTCTTCATCCTCTGGATCCCCGCCGGACTGCGGGCGACCTGCTACTACTACCGCAAGGCCTACTACCGCTCCTACTTCGCCCATCCGACCGCCTGCGCGGTCGGCGAACCGTGGAAGGGGTACGACGGCGAGACGAAGTTCCCGTTCGTGCTCCAGAACCTGCACCGCTACTTCATCTACGGCGGCGCGGTCATCCTCCTCTTCCTCTGGTACGACGTCTTCAAGGCGCTCCGCTGGCACGGGTCGTGGGGCGTCAGCGTCGGGACGCTGGTCCTCTTCGCCAACACGCTCTTCCTGAGCTTCTACACCTTCTCGTGCCACTCGTTCCGCCACATCTTCGGCGGCTGCGTGGACTGCTTCTCGAAGGCGTGCGCGGGCGACCTGCGCCACAAGGTGTGGAAGGGGATCAGCCGCCTCAACGAGCACCACATGTTCTGGGCTTGGTGCAGCCTCACGACGGTGGGGCTCGCGGACTTCTATGTCTGGATGGTGGGCTCGCACGTCATCCGCGATTACCGGATCTTCTGATGGACAAATACGAGACGCACGAACTCGACGTTCTGATCATCGGGGCGGGCGGGGCCGGCCTGCGCGCGGCGATCGAGTCCTCCGCGATGGGAGCGAAGACCGCGATCGTCTGCAAGTCGCTCCTCGGCAAGGCCCACACGGTCATGGCCGAGGGAGGCGCGGCGGCCGCTTTGGGGCACGTCGATCCCCAGGACAACTGGCAGACGCACTTCAAGGACACGATGAAGGGCGGCCAGATGGTCAACCACTGGCGCATGGCCCAGCTCCATGCCCAGGAGGCCCCGGACCGCGTTCGCGAACTGGAGCAGTGGGGTGCCGTCTTCGACCGCACCCCCGACGGCCGCATCCTCCAGCGTCCCTTCGGCGGCCACACCTACCGCCGGCTCGCCCACGTCGGCGACCGCACGGGCCTCGAGATGATCCGCACGCTCCAGGACCGCGGCGTCCACCAGGGCATCGAAGTCTTCCAGGAGTGCACCGTCACGAAGCTCCTCAAGGACGGGGACCGCGTCACGGGCGCGTTCGCCTACTGGCGCGAGAGCGGCCGCTTCGTCGTTTTCAAGGCGAAGACGATCGTCCTGGCGACGGGCGGCATCGGCCGCGCGTGGCAGATCACGTCCAACTCGTGGGAGTACACCGGCGACGGGCAGACGATGGCCTACGACGCGGGCGCGGAGCTCCTCGACATGGAGTTCGTCCAGTTCCATCCGACCGGGATGGTCTGGCCGCCCGGCGTGATGGGGCTCCTCGTCACGGAGGCGGTCCGCGCCGAGGGCGGGATCCTGCGCAACTCCAAGGGCGAGCGCTTCATGTGGAAGTACCTTCCCGAGAGCAAGCGCGCGGAGTTCGCGAAGAACGAGGACGAGGCGACGGAGTGGCTGCGCGAGCACATGGCCGGCCGCACGCCCGACTTCAACAAGCGCCCGCCGGAGCTCTCCACGCGCGACAACGTGGCCCGCTCGATCTACACGGAAGTCAAGGAGGGGCGCGGCTCGCCCCACTGCGGCGTCTTCCTCGACGTGAGCTACCTGCCGCCGGACCACGTGATCAAGAAACTCCCGAGCATGTATCACCAGTTCAAGGACCTCGCGGACGTGGACATCACGAAGGAGCCGATGGAGATCGGCCCGACGTGCCACTACATGATGGGCGGCGTGGCGGTCGATCCGGAGACGCAGGCGACCACGGTCCCGGGCCTCTTCGCGGCGGGCGAGGTGGCCGTGGGGCTCCACGGCGCGAACCGGCTCGGGGGCAACTCGCTTTCCGACCTGCTCGTCTTCGGGCGCCGCGCGGGCGCGGGTGCCGCGGAGCACGCGAAGAAGGCGCCGGCCCCCGTCGTCCACGACGACCAGATCGAAGCGCCGGCGAAGGAGGCCCTCGCGCCGTTCCAGGGAACGGGCGAGGACCCGCACGTCATCCACCGCGACCTGCGCCCGCAGATGCAGACGCTCGTGGGGATCTTCCGGGAGGAGAAGGAACTGCTCCAGGCGCTGGAGAAGATCCGGGAGTTCCGCGCGCGCGCCGCGAACGCGAAGGCGGACGGCACCCGGATGTATAACCCGGGTTGGCATCTCGCGCTCGACCTCCGGAACATGCTCGCGGTCTGCGAGATGGTCACGCGCTCGGCCCTCGACCGCAAGGAGAGCCGCGGGGCGCACAGCCGCCTCGACTTCCCGAAGACGGATCCGGCGCATGCGGGCCACAACACGCGCGTGCTCCGGAAGGGCGAGGAGATGGTCGTGGACCGCAAGCCCCTGCCCCCGATGCCGGAGGAGCTGAAGAAGCTCTTCGAGGAGAAGAAGTGAGCGCCGAAGCGATCTTCCGGGTCTTCCGCGGCGACAAGGAAGGCGGGAAACTCCACGAGTACAAAGTCCCCGTCGAGGAGGGGATGGTCGTCCTCGACGCGATCCACTGGATCCAGGGCCACGCGCAGCCGGACCTCGCGGTCCGCTGGAACTGCAAGGCGG
>JACPRC010000012.1 GCA_016190175.1 Planctomycetota bacterium | reverse complement strand
GATGTCGGTGCGCTCGTCGCAGCGCCCGCCGCGGATCTGCTCGGGCGCCATGTAGAGCGGCGTCCCCTCGACGCGTTTTCCGAACTGGAGCCACCGGTCCCACCTCGTCTGGCCGAGGGAGAAGTCGATCAGACGGATGTCGCCCTTGGCGTCGACGAGGACGTTCTCGGGCTTGATGTCCTTGTGGATGATCCCCTTCGAGTGGACGTGTTCGAGCGCCTCCGCGAGCCGGCGCAGGAGCCGGAACTCGCGCTTGCGGATGCGCTCCGGGAGGTGGAACATCGTGACCTTGAGGCTCTCGCTCTCGAAGTACTCCATCGTGAAGAAATCCTGCGGGGCCATCTCCACGTAGTCGAACACCTTGACGATCGCAGGATGGTCGAGGCGCTTCTGGATCTCGTACTCCTTGCGGAACTCCCTGCGCTTTCGCGGCTGAACGGCGTTCCCGGCCGATATCTGCTTGAGGGCGAGCGTGCGGTTCCGGGAGTCGGTGACGCGATAGACGGTCCCGATCGACCCTTCCTTCACTTCTTCCTGCACCACGTAGCCGCGGAGGCTGGTCGGAGCCATGGGTCGATGTTCCTTACATGACTCCGCTGCCTAACGCAACCGGCGTGCCACCCATGCGCGGGAACCAAGGAAATGCAATGGTCGAAACTCCAGACGGTTGCGTGGTGGAACGGAACGCGATCCGTGAGGGCGACGTTACCCCGCGGGAACAGAGTTCTTGCCGCGGCAGCCTCGGACGCGATCCGATGGGCCGGATTCTCCGTTGCACTCCAAGGCCGTGCGGAGCCGGCGAAGGAGGGGGATTACTGCGGGCGGTGACCGACGGCCTTGAGCCGCAACGCACGCGGATCCAGGACGATCTTCTTGCGCCGCGGCTCCAGCCGCACGTCCCACTGCTGGAGGAAGTCGGCCCCTACGATGAGATCTTCGCTCAGTCTCTCGACGGCGCGGAAGAGATGAGCCGGCTTGGCGCGCCCGAGCCCCACGCTTGCTACGCACCCGTCGCGGACGATGAATCTCCCCCGCACCATCTCGAACCGCTCGGGCTCGGGAAGCTCGACGAGCGGGCCCAGATCTCGCGCGAGATCTCTTCGGATGAGCGACTTCGAGGCGCCGCTGTCGAAGAGCGCGAAGACGGTCTTCTTCCCCCGGCTCCCGAACAGGGACACTCTCTTGGCGATGATCCCCTTGCCGCCACTATACCATGGCGTGGCTTGGCCACGCATTGAATCCTCGACCCGTGATCCTTCAGCGATCGTCGGACGATCCGCCGCAACGCGACCGCCGACTCACCGGCGGCGACGGAGACGACGGAGTGTCCCCTGGACATCTCGTTCAGGCGCGGTGGGGCGAGGCCGCCGGGGCGAGAACGCGCCTGCGGGATCGATCGCCGGCCCGGCGCGCGCTCGTTGACCGCGAGGAGGTAAGATGCTATCTTACGTTCCATGACGACGACGGTTTCCACGAAGGGCCAGATCGTGCTTCCTGCCGGGCTCCGAAAGCGGGACGGCATCGTGCCCGGTCAGGAGTTCGCGATCGAACGCCTCGCCCGAGGCGAATACCGCCTGGTCCGACGCAAGCCCAGGCCGAACCAAGGGCTGGTGGACTGGCTGTTGGCCTGCCCCGAGAGGAACTTCTTCGTCCCCGTCGAATCGGAATCGACGGATTCGCTGTGACGTACCTCGTCGATGCGAACGTCCTCAGCGAGGCCACCAAGCCCGCACCCGATGCTCGTGTCGTGGAGTGGCTGCGGCGGAACGAACGCGAGATCGTCGTCGACCCCATCATCCTGGGCGAGATCCGGTTCGGCATCCTTCTGCTGCCCGCCGGCAGGCGCCGTCGCGCGCTGGAACGCTGGTTCCAGGACGGCGTAGCCCGATTCGCCTGCCTCCCGTGGGACGCGGGCACGGGTCTTTGCTGGGCGAAACTCCTCGCGGACCTTCGGGCTTCCGGCCGGTCCATGCCGATCAAGGACAGTCTGATCGCCGCCACTGCGGCGACGCATGGCCTCACCGTAGTCACGCGGAACGTGCGCGACTTCAAGAAGGCCCGCGTGAAGACCCTCAATCCGTTCGCTTGAGGCCCCTTCCGGCGCTTGGATGCCCTACTCCCCAATCCGACTGCGAAGGTCCGAGGGGTGGCGTGTCTCCTGCTCTCGTCAGCCGGTCATTCCACGAGGTCCTTCAAGATTCCGACGAGACGATCGCGATCAAAGAACCTCAACTCGTCAGTCTCCCGCCTTCTCTTGCCGGCAGTATTGCAAATCGGCACATGGCCGTACTCCCGGCGAAAAACCAACAGAAGGGCACTTTCGAGTTTCACCCAGGTTTTGACGTTCTGCCGACGCTTGACGGTTACAACCCGCGCGGTGCATCGCCTGACGCCGTGCATCCCGAGGATCTCCTCTGCCCTGTACGCCGCGCTGGCAGCTATGCGAGCGACCCCTTTCTTGGTCGTGCCGATGTACGCGACATGCGATCGCCCGTGCAGGTATTTGAGCCTCTTGTCGGCCAAGAGCAGATAGACGAGCCTGTTTTGGCCGATCGAGGTCCGCCATACTTCAAGTGCGGGGTCGGTCAACAGCTTGACCTTCAGCGTCGACCTGTGGACCGTCCCTCTTGTTTACTCCGCCGTCTTCTTCCTCGCCTTCGTCACCGGCTCCGCCGCGCCGTTCTTGAGCACGATCCCGACGGGAAGCGCCTTCAGGAGCCGCTCCGCCACCTCCGCCACGCTCTGCCCGCCCAGGATCGCCAGCGGCGAGAGGTTCCGCGTCAGCTCCTTGCTCATCTCCTGGTCGCCGAGCACCTTGAGCGTCGTGACGAGCTCCGGCTGCAGCGCCGACATCTGCTCCTTGAACGCCCCCACCTTCGCGCTCAGGCTCTTGATCTCCACTTGCGCCTCGCGCTCCGCGGCCGCGGCGGCCGCCGTGCTCGACACGTCGAGCGCCTGCGCCTGGTTCTGCGCCTTCCCCACCTTCTCCAGCTTGTCCAGCTCGACCGCCTCTCGGACGCGCGCCTCCGACAGGTTCCGCTTGACCCCTTCGAGATCGATCGCCTTCGCGATCGTGGTCATCTGCGCCTCGTAGATCCTGCGGTCCACTTCCTGCTTGACCGACTCGTTGCTCAGGCGGAGGTTCTCCTGCTTCTTCTGCACCTCCGAGACGATCGCGCTGCGCTGCGCGTCCGAGAGGAGCTTCTTGACGTCCTGGTCCAGGATCTTCACGTCGAGCACCTCGACGTCGTAGACCGACATCGCGTTCTCGGCGAAGTGGCGCCCGACGCGCTTCTCCTCGCCCTTCTTCTCGCCGAGGATCGCCGCGCGCACGACCTCGGCGCTGCGCGTGTGGAACGATTCGATCGGCGTCGCCTGCACCGCCGCGCGCACGATCGAACCGAGGTGGTCGCACAGGAGCCCGACGTAGTTCTTCACGTTGAACCACTTCTCGCGCTCGCGCGCGTCCTGCGCGACGAACGTCACGCGGTAGGAGGCCGTCACCTCCAGCTCCACGTGGTCCGCGGTCTTGACGCGCACGATGTCGGAAACCTTGTTCCCCGTGATCTGGAGGAAGCAGGTCGAGAGGAGCGTCTCGTCCGTCTTCGGCTTCCCGGTCGAGAGCTTGAGGATCTCCAGGTCCTCGTCGAAGTCGAGGATGCGCGTCGCGGGGCCGATCACGACCTCGCGCTTGTTCTTCCCCGTCACCATCACGGCGTAGCTCGGCGGGATGTAGATCGAGACCGCCTTGCCCTTGTCCCGACCCGTGACGCCGTAGAGCTTCTCGATCTCCGGGTCGAGCGCGCGCGAGACGATCTCCGTCTTCGTGGGATCGGCGAGGGTGTTCTTCGGCCCGATCTCGGTCGCGACCTTGCCCGTCTCGAGGTTGCGGACGTAGATCCCCTCCTTCTCCGCGATCGGGATCGCCTGCACCTCCGCCGTCACCTCGAGCGACTCGCTCGGGAAGAAGAAGCCCTCGCGGTCCTTGAGGAAGATCTCCTGCCCCGCGGTGTACTTCCCCGCGGGCACCTGCTGCGAGTCCGCGGCCGTGAAGTCCTTCAGCACGCGCACGCGGAGTCCCATGTTCTTCCGCTGCGGCACGGCCTTGAAGATCTTCGTCCCGCCTTTGCGGACGAACTCCTCCATCGGGCCCGGGAAGACCACCGCGGGCCCGCGCACGAACCGCGTCTGGCCGTTCGGCGCCAGGAGGATGCAGTACTCGCCCTCAAGGAGCGTCACCGCGCTGCGCACGTAGCCCTTCTCGTCGGGCACGACCTCGAGCCCGGTCTTCGGAATGTAGAAGCTGACCTCGGAGCCCTTCACGATCCGCTGCGTCCCGATGGGATCGTTCTCTCCCTCGACCCGGTCGTACACGCGGATCACGAGGTACTGGTCCTCGCGCAACTCGTGGCCGTCGATCACCTGCGCCTTCTGGCCGGGCCAGAGCGGGAACGTGGCGGGGCCGGAGACGACGAACTTCTTGCCGATGAGGAGCTCGATCGCCGAGTTGTTGCCCTTCACCGTCCGGACGTTCGGGTCCTTCGGCGGGTTCTCGAGGATGATGTACTGCGCCGACGACGCGACGACGAACGGGTTGACGCCGAGCCCGCCCTCTTCGCCGCGCACGGGGACGAAGCGGCCGTTGCGGAACTCGACGAGCCGTTCCGTGTTGGAGAGGCTGATCTTCGTCGGCCCCACGTAGAGGACGATGTCGCCCTTCGTGAGATCCTGGACGTAGGCGTACTCGTTCGACGCGACGAGGATGTCGCGTTCCCGCAGCTCGCGCTCCTGTGGCATGTCTCTTCCTCCCATATGGGCGGGAGGCAATCTATCGCGGGGTTCGGCGGGGGTCAATCGAAACGAAGCGGGCGCGTAGAAAATCCTCCAACACCTGATCTCGGCGGCGCTTGCGCGCGCGGAGACGCTCTACGGGCCGGTCGAGAGAATCGAGGACCCCGACCTCGCCCGCGTCCTGCGAATGATCGTCCGGGCGCGCGACGTGCTGGGCGCGACGCGGATCGAGTAGGCGCCCGTTCGCCGCGCTCCCCGCCACGGCCCCATTTCCTCGCTACGCCCCCCGCCGCGGGCGAGTTATACTATTGCCGTGCCGCTTCCCTCCACGATGTGGACGTGCCTCCTCCAGGTCCGCAGCGACCCCGAGCGCGTCAAGGACCTCGTCGTGCGCCGATACCGGCAGCCCGTCGTCGACTTCGCGCGCGCGCAGGGGATCCCTCCCGAGGATGCCGAGGACGTCGCCCAGGAGGTGTTCCTCCGCGTCTGCCGCGAGGAGTTCCTGGGGAAGGCCGACCGCAGCAAGGGGAGGTTCCGCAACCTCCTCCTCGCCGTCACGCGGCACGTGATCGCCTCGCACCGCCGGCACGCGCTCGCGGGCGCGCGCGACCGGCGCCGCGAGGTCGCGCTCGGCGACTTCGATCTCCCCGCGGAGGCGCCCCCGGACGCCGAGTTCGACCGGCTGTGGGTGCGGAACCTCGTCGGGCGCGCGATGGAACGGCTGCGCCCCGACCCCCACTTCGCGGCCCTCGAGCTCCAGATCGGGGGGAAGTCCTACAAGGAGATCGCCGCCGCGCTCGGGCGCAGCGAGGGCGATGTAACCAACCATGTCCATCGCGCGAAGTTGAAACTGAAGGCGGAGATCGAGCGCCTCGTCGGCGAGTACTGCACCGCGGAGGAGATGCCCGAGGAGATCGGCGCGCTGCTGCGATACCTATGAACGTCGACCCCGTCACCCAGCTCGGCGGCCCCGGCGGCGCCTTCCCGCCCACCCTGTGGACCGTCATCCTCGGCGCCCGCGACGCGAGTGACAAGGAATCCCAGGCCAACCTGGAGAAGCTCTGCCGCTACTACTGGAAGCCCGTGTACTGGCTCGTGCGCCTGCGGTGGAACCGCGGGAACGAGGACGCGAAGGACCTCACGCAGGAGTTCTTCGCCACGTTCCTCGAGAAGGACTTCCTCAAGTCCGTCTCGCCCGACCGCGGGCGCTTCCGCTCCTTCGTCCGCGCGGCGCTGGAGCACTTCATGCTCAACCAGAAACGCGACGAGGGGAGGATCAAGCGGGGCGGCGGGTCGAGGCCCGTCTCGATCGATGCGGCGGAGGAACCCCTGTTCCAGCTCCCGGCGAAGACGGAGTCCGTCGAGCGCGCCTTCGACCGCGTCTGGGCGCAGGCGCTGATGCAGGACGCGATCGCGGCGCTGCGGACCCAGTACCGGCAGTCGGGACGCGAGAACGTCTTCAAGATCTTCGAGGCGTACGACCTCGCGCCGGCGCCGCCCTCGTACGCGGACCTCTCGCACCGGTCCGGCGTGACCGAGGACGCCGTCCGCGGGGCGCTGCGCCGCGTGCGCGCGGACCTGCGCAGCTTCCTCCGCGACCGCGTGCTCCAGTCCGTCACCGACCCGTCGGACCTCGACGCCGAGATGCAGTACCTGTTCGGCAGCGGGGAGAAGGATGGCGGATAAGCCCCGCGAGTCCGTGTTCGACCGGCTGTGCCGCAACGTCTTCGAGAAGGAGGAGCCGGCCGCGCCCGTGCCGCAGCAGGCCTCGTTCGGGCGCTTCCGCCTCCTCGAGGAGCTGGGCCGCGGCGGCGTCGGCGTGGTCTGGAAGGCGCACGACCCCACGCTCGACCGCGACGTCGCCCTCAAGATCCTCCCGCCCTCGCTCTCCAAGACGGACTACGAGCGGCTCCTCCGCGAGGCGCGCGCCCCGTCGCGCGCGCCCCATCCGGGCATCGTCCGGATCCACGAGATCGGCGACGTCGATGGGCGGCCGTTCCTGGTGATGGACCTCGTCGGCGGCAAACCGCTGTCGAGCATCGCCGCCGCGCCGACGCGCCGCAAGGTGCAGTGTTTCGTCCTGATCGCCGAGGCCCTCGAACACGCTCATCGCCAGGGCGTCGTCCATCGCGACGTCAAGCCGTCCAACATCCTCATCACGGGGGAGGGGCGGCCGGTGCTCGTCGATTTCGGCCTCTCCCGCACGATAGGCAAGGACGAGCGCGTGACGCGCACGGGCGCGGTCATCGGGACGCCCTACTACATGTCGCCCGAGCAGGCGGACGGGTCGCCCGCCGACGTGGACGCCCGGTCGGACGTCTACAGCCTGGGCGTCCTGATGTACGAGATGCTCTCGGGACGGCTGCCGTTCCGCGCCTCGACCCCGTTCGGCGTGATGCAGCAGATCCTTGCCCTCGACGCTCCGCCCCTCAAGGAGGTTCCAAAGGAGCTCGCCGCGATCGTCTTCAAGGCGATGGCGAAGCGGAAGGAGGACCGCTATCCCTCCGCGGGCGCGCTGGCGAAGGAGCTTCGCTCGTGGCTCGGCGGGGGGGACGTCTCCGCGCGCGCGCCGTCGGCCGTGCTGCGGATCGTCCGCCGGACCTGGATGCCCGCGGCGGCGGCAACCGGGCTGGTCCTGGTCGGCGCCGCGATCGCCATTGCCGTGAGGCCGGATCCCGGTCTGCCGGCCGCCCGGGTCGGCCTTCCGCTCCCCGCGATCCCGAAACCGGCCGCCGACGGAGACCTGCCCCCCCGCAACTTCGAACCGTACCCCTGGAGGCGCGGCGGGCGCGCCTTGCTGAACGGCGAGCTCAACGTGCGCGATGCGGAGGTCGCCCGGCTCCGCGACCTCGCGCGCCGCGCGATCGAGAGCAACCCCAAGGACATCTGGGGCCACAACGTCGCCGCGCGCGCCGAGATCCTCCTGGGCCGCGATCAGGAGGCGCTCGGCCTCCTCGAGGACGCGGTGCGGCGGGGCGCACCCGAAGGGGAGGTCCGCGCGATCCAGTTGGGCATCATCATGACCAACTCGGGACCGTTCCGGCTCGTCGACCGCCCCTATCGCATCGACTTCCGGAGTCTCCTCAAGGACCCGCGGTTCGTCGCCGTCCACGAAGCGCTCGACAAGTTCTCCAACCTGCCCTTCACCGGCGCCGTGAACAAGCTCCTCGACGAGAAGGACACCGAGGTCGCGGCGCCGCAGGAGGAACGGCGCGGCAAAGGCCCCGCTCCGGAGTTCCGCCTCCTCCTGGCCATCGCCTCCTACAACGCCAGGAAGAACGGCGATCACGCGTCCCAGATGCCGCAGCTCCTCGAGGACTTCCCCACCCCGGTCATGGGGGCGATCGCCGCCCTGACCCACCTCACCTACGGCCGGCTGCAGGATGCCGAGAATATCCTCGATGCCGCCTCCCGTCTCCCCAAGGGCGGGCACGAGGCCGTTCTGTGCCTGCGCGCCCTCTGCCACATCGAGCAGGGCCGGTTCCGGGAGGCGGAGCCGATCGTCCAGATCATCCCTGGGAGCAACCTGAGGACCTATCTCCAGGGAGTCCTCGATCTCCTCCAGAACCGGCTGGAGCAGGCGGGACGCAAGTTCTCGCAGCTCACGAACTACTACCCCGCCGAGTACCATCTTGCCTGCGCGACGGCGAAGCAGGGCCGCCCGGTCCTGGCTTCCATCCAGAACGCGATCAAGCACGCGACCGCCGCCGGCGAGTACGGCCTGTTCACGAAGGGGACGGGACCGCCGGTTCGGTTCAAGTACATCCACCGCGCGCCCGCCTTCTTCGTCCTGGCGAAGGTGTTCGCCATGAAGGACTCGTACCTCCAGCCCCTCCTGGAGGACCCGGACGCGGGACCGCGGCTCCGCGAGATGTTCGGGCAGTAGGCGCGCGTCGCTCTTTCATGCCCGATGCGCGCTCATGAGTGCCCGACATTGATCGGATGATGCCCAATAATTATTCGATGATGCCCGATATTGATCGGATGATGCCCGACTTACGATCAGGCTTGCCCGACATCCATTCTTGTATGCCCGATATTCGATTTGGTATGCCCGATGTCCGTTCTTGCATGCCCGAAAACCAATGCGACATGCCCGACAATGGCTCTTGATGGCCCGATCCGGGCCCGGGTGTTTTCTCTCCCGGCGCGGCACCCGCCGGGCCGGTAGGTTCTTCCGTCCTTATGAAGACGATTGCCCTCGCACTGACGCTTCTCGCTCAGGAGAAGCTCGACGTCACGAATCCCGCAAGCGGGGCGAAGCTCTGGGTCCGGGTCTCCGCCCCCAAGGACGCTTCCGCGCAACGGAAATACCCCGCCGTCATCCTCGTCCCGGGGGGCATCGGGTTCGGATCCCAGATGCCCCCTTCCCTCCCCGACCAGGTCACGTCGAAGGGGATGGTCCTCGTCATCTTCGATCCCGACGGGCGCGGGAAGAGCGGGGGCACCGAGGACTACAACGGCAAGATCCACCAGGACGGCCTTCTCGCCGTCGTCCGCGCCGCGAAGAAACTGGAGTACCTCGACCGCGTCGGGATCGTGTCGCTCTCCTACGGCATCGCGATGGCGTCGGGGATGCTCGGCCGGTACCCGGACGAGAAGGTCGCGTTCTACATCGACTGGGAGGGGCCGAGCGACCGGTTCTGGGTTACCGTATGGGACCGCGTCTTCGACCATCCGGGCCGCATCACGTTCGGCGGCCACCGCACGTCCGACGAGGAGTGGTGGAAGGAGCGCGAGGCCGTGCGCTTCGCGCCGCTCTTCCGTTGCCCGTATCTCCGCATCCAGAGCGAGCGCGACCACGTCCACAAGGAGAAGTTCGGCCACGCGTTGCAGATGATCGCGTCGGCGACGGGCAAGGCCCCGTGGACGCGCATCAACGACAACCCGCCGGACACCGTGTTCACGGAGGAGAAGCCGCCGAAGCTCCTCGCGCCCGGCCGGCGGAACGCGGACCTGTGGATCCCGTACGCAATGGAGTTGTTCGCGAGGAAGTGACCTTCGCTCACTTCTTCGTCACCTTCCACGGGTGGATGCAGAAGTTCGACTCTGCGGAATTCGCAGCGACGGCTGAAGGTCCGCTCCGGCGCCGAACGCGAGCGGAGCAAACGGCACGGGTTGCATCCTCGTAGAGACGCATCCGAGGACGACCAGCATCGGCATGAGCCCAACGGCGATTCTCTTCACGGGATCTCTCCTCCAGACAATAACCAGACGCGCGGGGGGACGGGGAGGATCGCGTTTTTTTCTCCTGTCCGCGCGCTCGGATGTGATATATCCCCCGTGTGACCCGGAACGGCGGCTGGACCTCGTTGCTCCGCGAGGAGACCGAGACGCCCCGCCTAGCCGCCTACTCGGAGTTCATGCCCCCACCCTACCTCGGCATCAAACCGGCCGGCGAGCCCGACCCCTTCGCGCCCGCCGACGAGTTCGGCTGGAACGTGAGCGAGTTCGAGGAGGCGCAGGAACTCCGTCCCGGACTCGATCACGTCGCGCGCCACGTCTTCGCGCAGCTCGACAAGCTCGCGCGCGGGCAGGCGACGCAGCTCTCGAAGACCCTCCTCCGGGACAACCCCGCGCTGCCGCCGACGCTCCGGCCGCCCGAGACGCTGATCCTGCCCGTCGCGCTCTCCCGCACCCAGGACGACAAGGGCAACGTGCGGTGGACGCTCTTCGGCTCGAGCCACGAGGGGCCGGAGCGCGCCTTCTGGCGGAGCTTCTTCGAGGCGCCCGGCCGCGAGCGGCCCGACGCCGAGGCGACGTTCCTGCGGCTCTTCGGCGACGCGAGCGTCCTGCCCGGTCCCGACGAGGAGCTGCCCGCCTTCGCCCGGAAGCTCGTCCGGCGACCGGCGAAACGTCTCCTCACGTTCCGTTTCTTCGCCGAGCTGCCTGCCGACGTGCGCGCCGCCTATCTCGACGGCTCCGTCGAGCTGATCCCCTCGCCCGCGAGCCTCCTCTTCTGGGGACACCAGGGATACCGGCGCCTCGCGGCCGAGCTGCCCTACGCAACGCAGGTGCCCCTCCTCCACCTCTTCCCGCATACCGAGCTCCGCCCCGGCTTCCGCATCCCGCAGTCGGGCTGGCTGGACGAGGTCGCGGACGCGAAGCAGGACGAAGGCCACCGGAAGGCGAACCGCATCGTCCGCAGCCACCGCTGGCAGCGCGTCGTGCGCGACGACGACCCGACGCGCGACGTCCTTCTCGACGACCCCGTGACGGTGGCCCTCTTCTCGAACGACCCGGACCACCTCGGCCTGTACGGAAAGCCGATGGCCCGCAACGCGCAGGTCTGGACCGAGAAGTACGCGCGGCTCCTCGACGGTCCGAGGGCGTCGCGGGCCGAGTTCTCCGCCGCCTTCGACGCGTTCAAGGCGGGCGGCCGCTTCGGCTACCGTTTCTTCTATCCCCCGATGCGGGTGCGCGCGCGGTCGGTCTTCTGGCACCGGCCGATCCTCGTACGGCGAGACGGGACGGACTTCGCGCTCGCCGGCCATCTCACGGCCGAGCGCGAGGGGGCGCCGCCGGTCGAGCTGTGGCCGCGCCTCGCCTCGCGGGCCGGGTACGTCGAAGCGGCCGCCCAGGACCGGCGCGCCGCCGACAACGCGCGCCGGATCCTCGAATGGCGCGAACTGCTCGAGGAACCGCTCCCGCCGTCGCTCGCGCGCCGACTGCTGGACGTCGCCAAGGATGCGAAGCTCACGGATTGGCTCTCGCGTCAGTCCGACGAGCTGCGCTCCCGCATCGGCGAAGAGCCCCCTCTCGGCGAGCCGCGCACGTTCGTCCGCACCGCCACGCGCGAGTTCGAGGAGCGCTTCTGGCGCCTGATCGCCGTCCTGAGCACCGGTCAGTACCGCGAGAAGAACAACGCGGATCGGGTCGTACCGAACGAAGGAAGGACCGGCGGGGCGAAGGGGCGCGCCGTGGCGCCTGCGCGCCACCTCGATCCCCTCGGCGACTTCCTCCACGGCTACTACGAGGCGCTGCTCGCCGGCCGCGGCTCGGTCGAGGACCACTCGTTCCGCTGGGAGACGGAGTTCGACTACCCGTGGTCGGACGGATGGCGCCGGAACCAGACGGGCGAGGCGCGGGAGCGGAACATCATCGTGAAGATCCCCGGACGCGACCGCTCCGAAGCCGTCCTCATGTGCGACCACTACGACACGGCGTACATGGAGGACCTCTACTACCCGAGCCGCGGGGGCGACCGCCTGCGTGCCGCGGCCTCGGGAGCGGACGACAATCACTCGGCGACCGCCGCGCTCATGCTCGCGGCGGAGGCGCTCGCGGGGATGGACCTCGCGCGCGACGTGTGGCTCGTCCACCTCACGGGCGAGGAGTTCCCGGCGGATTGCCTCGGCGCCCGCGCCCTCGCGCGCGACCTGCTCGCGGGGCGGTTCGGGGTCCGCGTCCGGGGCGCGTACGTCCTCGACATGATCGCCCACAACCACGACCGGGACCGCGACGTCTTCCAGATCGCGCCGGGTGAAGGCCGCGGCTCCGCGCGGCTGGCCCGGATCGCGCATGTCGCGACCGAACGCTGGAACGTCGGAACGAAGGCATGGAACGCCGGGCGCAAGGGCCGTTCGAAGCGCGTCGAGGGCCCCGAGCCGCCGCCGATCGCGGAACATCCGACGCTGATCGGCGAGATCCGGCCGGAGTGGGACCGGCGCAGCTCGCTCTACAACACGGACGGCCAGATCTTCAGCGACATGGGGATCCCCGTCGTGCTCTTCATGGAGAACTACGACATCAACCGCACCGGCTACCACGACACCGAGGACACGATGAAGAACATCGACCTCGATTACGGCGCGGCGGTCGCGGCAATCGCGATCGAATCGGTCGCCGAAGCGGCGACGGCGCCGTAACGGCCGCGGCCGCGATCCTATCATCGGAGTGGAATCGTGGAGGTCGCCATGACGGTCCTGATCCTGCTCTCTCCGCTCCTCGGTCTCCAGGACGACACCTTCACTTCGCGCGACGCGAACTTCGAGGTGCGTCTCCCCAAGGGGAACCGCCTCCTCGCGTGCGGAGGATCCCGGGCTCACATTGACGGCTCCCGGGAGCAGTGCATGGGGTAGAATGAAGAGGGCATGACCATGACCGCCGGGAGATCGAGGATGGGTCGGCTGGCCGCGATCGGGTTCGTGTCGCTCCTGCTGGTCGGGGGGTGTGATGGTGACGGCGACGACGACCAACCGCCCGCTCCCCCGCCGGTCCCCACAGGCTTCAACCAGGCGCGGGGTTTCAGCGGCCCGGTCGACTTGATCGCCCTCGCGGCGGATGGGACCGGGGATGTCTACGTAGCGGGCGGCTTCCTCACCTACAACTCGACGCGCCGCGATCGCATCGCTCGATTCAACGCGGATGAAACGCTCGACCTGGGCTTCGCCGTCGGCTCCGGGTTCACCAACACCGTCTGGTCAATCACTCCGGCGGGGGACGGCTCCGGCGATATCTACGTCAGAGGGGATTTCACCAGCTACAACGGGACGGCGACGAACTACATTGTCCGCCTGAACTACGACGGGACGGTGGACGCGGGCTTCGCCGTCGGCTCCGGGTTCAACAGCGGCGTCAACTCCATCGCCACGGCGGGGGACGGCTCCGGCGATATCTACGTGGGAGGGAACTTCACCAGCTACAACGGGACCGCGACGAACTACATCGTCCGCCTGAACTCCGACGGGGCGGTGGACGCGGGCTTCACCATCGGCTCCGGGTTCAACAGCATCGTCTGGCCAATCACCCCGGCGGAGGACGGCTCCGGGGATATCTACGTGGGAGGATACTTCACCAGCTACAACGGGGCCGCGACGGACTATATCGTCCGCCTGAACTCCGACGGGACGCTGGACGCGGACTTCGCCATCGGCTCCGGGTTCAACACCAGCGTCTGGTCAATCACTCCGGCGGAGGACGGCTCCGGCGACATCTACGTGGGAGGATTCTTTACCAGCTACAACGGGACCGCAACCAACTTCATTGCCCGCTTGAACTCCGACGGGACGCTGGACGCGGGCTTCGGCGTCGGCTTCGGATTCAACAACTGGGTCCGGTCCATCGCCCCGGCAGGGGATGGTTCCGGGGATATCTACGTGGGAGGAGGGTTCACCAGCTACGACACCACGACCGTGGACCGTCTGACCCGACTCGGCGCAGGCGGGGGCGTCGAGTGAACGGGACCTGATCGGTCAACGCTTGGAGAAGAAGGTCGCGCACCATTCGCCCGATCCGGCCTTCGACAACCACCGCCGCATCGGGCTATACTCCTCCGCATGGTCGTCGGCCGCCTCGCGCCCAGCCCGACGGGCTCGCTCCACCTCGGCAACGTCCGCACGTTCCTCTGGGCCTGGCTCTCCGCGCGCTCGCAAGGCGGGCGTGTGATCCTCCGGATCGAGGACCTGGAGACGAACCGCGTCAAGCCCGGCGCGTGCGAGCGGCTTGTCGAGGAGCTGGCGTGGCTCGGCTTCGACTGGGACGAGGGGCCGGTGCGGCAGACGGAGCGGCGCGACCGCTACCGCGCGCTCTTCCCGAAGCTCGACGCCTACCCGTGCGCGTGCTCGCGCGCCGACCTCGAGCAGGCCGCGCCGCACGAGGGGGATGCCGAGCCGCGCTATCCGGGGACGTGCCGGGAACATCCGCCCCCGGTCGCGCGGTCATGGCGCTTCCGCGTCGAGCCCGGCGTCCTCGCTTTCGACGACCTCCTCTCCGGCCGCCACGAGATCGACGTCGCGGGCACCGTCGGCGATTTCGTCGTCGCGAAGTCGCCCGACGACCCGGCGTACCAGTTCGCCGTCGTCGCCGACGACATCGCGATGGGCGTCACCGAGGTGGTGCGCGGCGACGATCTGATTCCCTCGACCGCGCGGCAGATCCTCCTCTACCGCAAGCTCGGCGCCCCGGTCCCGGCGTACGGCCACGTGCCGCTCGTCGTCGGCCCCGACGGGAAGCGCCTCGCAAAGCGCCACGGCGACGGGCGGATCTCGACGTACCGCGCGCGCGGCGTGGCGCCCGAACGCGTCATCGGCGCCGTCGCCCGGTGGAGCGGCTTCGACGTGACCGCGGCGCGCCCGGCGGATCTTGTCGGGCGCTGGTCGTGGGACCGGCCGCGCGAGCGTGTCGTCCTCACGCCCGACCGCTTCCGGCTCTGAAGCGCAATCACACCAAAAGCTCCCAATCACACCAAAAGCTCCCTGCCAACTTTTGGTGGGGCTCACGGGGGAGGCAATCGACGGTAGCGTTCCGGATCTGCTTCCAGCTTCTTTCGCAACTGTCGGAGTCTCCAATAGACCGGGGCCGGAGTTCCGTTTCCAAGGACGCCGGCCATGATCCGTGGGGGTATGCCGCACTGGAGTCCCCAGCGCAACGCTCGCTCTTCCGAGTCCTCACCGTCATCGGTACGCTGCCTTGCGCGTGCCGCATCGAGCAGCCACTCAAATTGCTCTCGAGCCACCGCGGCCGCCGTTGCCACCCCTTCGGAAGACTCGACGCGCCCAGGCGTCAGCCGACACATCATCCCGGCGAATTCCTTGCGAGCCTCCTGAGGATCATGGTGGAGGAGCCTCAGAACGGGGTCCGGATCGACATGCAGGGGCGCTCCAGGAAGACCGACAAAGTCCCGATAGCTGGACCAGGCATAGTCTTCTGCCCGCAGCGTGATCCCAGCCGCCACGGGGTTCAGGAACACATAGGCCACGCGCCGGACCAGCAGGTAGGGTGTTCTCTGGAAATGAGCGTGGTAGGGTCCATCGAACGTGTGCCCGGCAACCCCGTGATGTTCATTGAAGAACACGGCGAACCCATGATTGACTGCTTGCATGCAGCCTGCAAGTTGAGCGGGGGTCCCGAAAACGATCAAATGGTAGTGATTGGACATGAGGGCGTAGGCCCAAAGAGAACAGCCGGAGGTAGCAACCCCCTTCTCAAGGAGGCACAAGAAGCGGCGGTAATGGTCGTCTTCGTAGAACAAGCCAAGTCGACGCGCCCCTCGGGCGTACACGTGCCACGCTCCTTCGCCTCGTTTCTCTCTACGCATCGCAGTCGGCATCCCCATGAACGCCTACTTTGTAGTGCCATAAGTTGACTCGGAATCGACGCTCAAAAAGTTGACAGGGAGGAATTGGTGGGCTGGTTTCACTGGCGCCCGGTCCATGAGGGATTCCGCTACTGCAACTGGCGGAGCGCAGCGGCGGCCTCTTTGCGAAGGTGATTGTCCTCGAACTTCTCCGCGCATTCCCGCAGGACGGGGACGAACTCCTTGCGCCCCGATTTCCCCGCCGCGCGGAGGCAGATGAGCCAGATCGCGTGCTTGAGGTCGGCGTACTCCCTTGCACCCGCCAGCCGGCCCCGGAGCGCCTCGACCACGAACTCCGCGCCCCCGTCCTCGCCGATCTCGGCGAGCGTCGCGGCCGCGTCCAGCCGGTCGCGGACGGCCGCCCGCCCGTCGCCCACGATCGTCCGAAGCGACGGCCCCGCGGCCCGCGCCGCGTAGTGACGGACCACCTCGCATGCGGCCTCCGTCCGCGCCGGCAGGAGACGGCACAGAACCGCGAGCAGCGGCTCCGAAAGCCCGCGCCAACAGGACTCCCCCTCGCTGACGCGACGGTGGAAGAGAGCCTCGATTGCATGGTCGATCAGGACGGCCAGCTCGGCCAGGCGATCGACCGCCCTCTTCCACAACTCCGGCGCGTACCCGGCAAGGTAGATGCCCGCGTGGGGGTCGGAACGGTCCATCCAAGTTTCCGCAACCTGCTCGAACCCGGGGTCCCATTCGGCGCCGAGGACGTCGGCGTACTCGCGCCGAGCCGGGTCGGCGTCGACCAGCGCCGCGACGAGCGACTCGACGAAGCGCGCCCCGCGCTCGCCGGCCGCGAAACGGACGACCCACGTTTCGACCGCCGCCGAAGCACGGAGCCGCTCCGCCGCCCCGGCGGGCAGCCGCTTCGCCTCCTTGAGGAACCTGGCGAGAGCCCGCATGCGGTTCGCGAGCTGCGTCGCCCTGCCCATCACGGGTAGCGGCAGGTCGATGTAGTCCAGAAGCTCGCCCCAGACCTCCGCGAGCGGACATGCGGCCAGGACGGGCAGGGCCGCGTCCCGAAGTCCCTCATCCCCGGAACGGAAGGCGGACCGCGCGGCCGCCAGCAGGTCCGACCTTCCCCTCTCGCTCGGCCGCGCCTCCGCATCCCGCAAGGCCGACAGGGCGGCCAGGCGCACCCTCCGATCGGGATCGCCGGCCGCAGCGGCCAGCGCGTCCCAGTCCGCTTCCTCCCGGCGGCTGTCCGAGACTGCGGCGATCACGGCGACGGCGTTCCGGCGGTGGAGGGAGTTGCTTGAGGAGAGCCACTCCCGGACCGAAGACGGGACCCCCTCGATCAGCGGTCTGAGGTGTCCGACGAGCTTCAGGCGCTCGTCATCGGTCCGCGCCCAGCGCATCCGTTCCAGAAGCGAGGGCAGCAGCGCGCGGTCGAAGTCGAGCCCCGACTTGTCCTCCTCCGTCGGCTTCCCTCCGTAGGCGAGCGCGTTGCTCAAGTCCACGGCGGCCTCGTCGAGACGACCCAGTTTCTTCCGCGCGCGCCCTCGCATGAGGTACGCCTCTCCAGACCGCGGGTCGAGGTCGAGGGCACGAGTCAGCTTCGCCTCCGCGGTCGCGTACTCCCCCCGGAGGATCAGCGCCTCTCCGAGCCTTGCGAGCGGACCCGGCCGCTCGGGCAAGGAGGCCATCGATCGCTCAAGCCAGAGAATGGCGTTCTCCGGGTCCTTCGACGCAAGATACTCCTCCCCCAGCTTCTCGCACGCCTCGGCGCGCATCTGCTCGTACTCCGGCGGGAGTTTCTCGACCGCCGCAAGAAGGGCCTCAATCGCCTCCGCGTGGGACCTTCGACTCGCCAGCATCGATCCCAGGTGGTACCGGAGGCTCGAGTCGGACGGATCGAGGTCGACCGCAAGGCGCAGCAGCTTGATCGCATCCTCGGGCGACTTGACGCGCAGTTTTCCCGAGACCCGGAACGGTGCGAACTCCTCCCAGTTGATCATCTCCACGTTGATCATCTCCCCCCCCCAAAGCGCCGGCGTCTCGCGCCTCTTGTGGAAAGGGGCGAGGGCGAACCGGGCCAGCGCCCACGCCAGCGTCTGGCAGCGACGGGGCGAGGTGGCCGGCGCGAAGAGGGAGCCGAACCCCGGCGTCCTGGCGAGGTGCCACAGAACGAAGAGGCAAGCCGCGTTCCGCCGGACGTGCAGATCCTCGTGGTCCAGGAGCGCCGCAGCGCGCGCGTCGGGGAGCGGGACGAGAAGGTCGCGTGTCGCCAGCCGGATCTTGGGAAGGTCGGATTCCATCTGTCCGAGAAGATCGTCCGCAGTCAGGAGGGACTTCTGCGAGGCGACCTCGAAATAGCGCGGGCGGACTTCGCGGGGCGCCGTCTGCACGAGTTCCCGAAGAAGCGACTCCAGTTCCGCCCGCGGCTGGAGCGCAGCCTGGCGGTCGAATCCCTCGCGGATCGCGCCCGACGAGGGAAAAGAACGCAGGAGCACGCCGCGGAGGAGATCGACGCCGATGGGCACCCGCGTCATGAGTCCCAGCACCAGCCGATGGGACGTCGCGGCCCGCGTCTTCCCGGCGATCGTGCGGAGGGCCGCTTCGATGCGGCCATGCTCCGACGCGGGCAGCCGGGCGATCGCGGGCGGTTTCTTCTCCGCCTTCGCCGCCAGCAGGAAATAGGCCCACGTGGAGGGGCACGGCACCGTTTCCAGAGGATCCGCGGGATCCTCCCTCAGGAGCGCCAGGAGCGCCGCCTCGACGACCCGCGGATCCGGATCGTCCAGGAGCGTCATCAGCGGCCCGGGGTCGTCGCGCATCCCGAAGACGAGGGCGCACATCGCGCGCACGACGGGATCGGGATCGGAGGCGGACGGCGCCGTGCCGCCCAGCAGGGCGTCCGCAAGCGCGCGGCTCCAGGCTGAGGAGGTCTCCGCGCGGGTGCCGATCGACGCGAGGAGCACGACCGCCAGCGGTCGCAGTTCTTCCGGAGCGGTCTTCAGCGCGGATTCGAGCGGCTCTCTCAACGAGACCGTGTCCACCAGGGCGGCGGCGAGCAGGCCCGCCCTGCTTCCCAGATGTCGGAGAAAGGCGGCGCGATCGACCGCGTACAGTCCCTGCAGCGCCGTGATGGCGACGGAGAGATTCTCGTCCCGGGCGTACGTCTCCAGCACGGCCGTGGCTTCCGGTGCCTTGAGGTCCCCCGCGGCCTCCCGGAACAAGGTCAGTTTGAGCAGGCAATCCTTCAGGGAAAGCTCGTCCCCGAACAGCGAGGTCACCACCTTGTGGTATGAGTACAGCCGCACGAAGCTGCCGAGTCTCATCCGCTGCTCCTGCCGTCTCCGTTCCGCCAGGACTTCCGCCCAGCGGCGCGCGGCCTCCGCGCGCGGATGGCCCTTCCGAACGGCGATCTGCTCCAGGACGAGGATCGCCGCCGGATCCAGGGCTCGGAGGCGCTGTTCCGCCAGCTCGCGGATCTGCGGCGCGCCGCCGGCGGCGTCCTCGAGGAGAGCCAGGATCGACGTCTCGGAGGGGGAGTTCCCGACGTACCAGTCCTGATCGGCTTGCCACATGCGGTACGGCGCCAGGTCGCGCATCATCGGCACGAGCATCCGGAACCCGAGATTGAGCTGCGGCCAGAGGATGCGTTCGAACTCGCGCCGGTCGCCCGAGAGAAACCTTCGGAGGAAGATGTTCTCGAACTTGCGCGTAAGCCGGTCGAGAGGCTCCTTGGGCATCCGCAGGATCACGTCCTGGAGCCGGAAGACGAGCAGGGCCACGGCCGGGATCGGGGGCTGCTCCTCGAAGAGGGCCATCAGCACCTCGAGCGCCTCCTTCGTCCGGTCCTCCAGCAGGAGCAGCAGGACGCGCGCGACGCGGACGGCATCGCCCCCCGGCGCGCCTTCCGCAAGCTCGCGCGCCGCGCGGGCGCCTCGCAGCTCGTACGCGCAGGCGATGCGTCCCAGCGGGTCGCGCGACTTCTCGAACTCGCGCGCGGCCTCGACGGTCCGCTCCAGGCGGAAGAGAAGCGTGCCTCGCACGGTCGGGTCGGTCGCATGGGGCAGGGCCCGCTCCCAATCGCCCGCCCGCGAGCTCACCAGCGCCCGGAGCACGGGATCTTCGGACTCGCCGGTCGCCAGCGAGCGGAGGCGCGGGTCGGCGACGTGCGGGAGGCACGCCCGGACCAGGGTCGGGTCGAGCATCGCCAGGCCGATCTGCAGTCCCGTCTCCGCCGACTCGCGGTCGAGGTCGCGCGGGCGGAAGCGCGCGTGCGCGTCGTGCCACAAGCCCAGATCCACGCGGACGCGGACGCTCCAGTACGACTGCGCCGGGTCACGGTCGAGGTAGGGGAGCGCCTCGCGCCCGAGCCCGCGGGCGAAGAGGAGCCTCCCGCAGCGTCCCGCCGCGGCCGGCGCCTCCATCCCGACCGCATCGCACAGGGCGAGCGCCCGCCGGTAGAGACGCTCCGCGCGTCCGGGTTCGGACTCGACGACCGCGTCCGCCTCGCGCAGAAGGAGCTGCGCCCTCGCGCGCTGCCGCTCCACCTTCTCCTTCAGCGCCGCGCGCGCCGCGTCGAGATCCTTGAGCGCCGTGTGCGCCTCGATGAGAACGTCCCACGCGTCCGGCTCGTCCGGGACGCTCTTCGCGAGTTCGATCGCCCTGCGCCACTCCCCCTCGCGCAGCGCCAGCTTCGCGGCGAGGAGCGGCGGCCGGCCCAGGGTCTCGATCCACCGGCGGGCGTCGTCGAGGCGCCCCGCCGCCAGCGCCAGTTCGGCCAGCGCCGCTTTCGCCTCGAACGCAAGGGGCGTGCCCAGCGCCACGACTTCCTCGTAGAGCTTGCGCGCCTCGTCCCATTTCTTCTCGCCGAAGAGGACCTCCGCCGCCGCGAACGCGCGCTCCGCCTGCGCCCGGCGGGCTGCGTCCTCCTTCTCGCGGCCCTCGGTGCGGACTTTCGCGACCTCGCGTTTCGAACGGAGCGCGAAGACGCCGGCGACGACGAGCGCCGAGAGCAGGACGACCGCGGCCGGAAGCGCCCGGCTGCGCCCGACCCAGCGCGCGAGCTTCCGGACCGACCCCGTCCGCCGGGCGCGGATGGACTGTCCGGCGAGAAACCGGCCGAGGTCCTCCGCCATCTCCGCCGCCGTCGGATACCGGAGCGATGCGTCCTTCTGCATCGCTCGCAGGAGGATCGTCTCGAGGTCCCGCGGGACCGCGCGGATCGTGGAGGGCAGCGGCGGATCGGTCTCCTCGATCCGGCGGAGCAGCAGCGCGACGTCGCGCTCCTGGAACGGCACGCGCCCCGTCGCCATTTCGTACAGGGTGGCACCGAGCGAGTAGATGTCCGTCCGCGACCCCACCTTGAGGCCGGCCGCCTGCTCCGGGCTCATGTACGCGGGCGTCCCCACGACGGTGCCGGCGGCCGTGAGCGTCGGCGCAGCGAGCGCCTTCGCGAGGCCGAAGTCGGTGACCATGAGCCGTTCGCCCAGCATCAGGTTCGCGGGCTTGATGTCGCGGTGGACGATGCCGAACCGGTGGGCGTGGTCGAGAGCGAGCGCGGCCTGCAGCGCGAAGCGGGCCGCCTCCCGCGGATCGAGGGCGCCCTGCCGCCGCACGCGGGCCGCCAGCGACTCGCCGTCCACGAACGGCATCACGTAGTAGTAGACCCCCTCGTGCCGGCCAAATTGCGTGACGGGGACGATGTTCGGATGCTGGAGGATCGACGCGGCGGAGGCCTCGCGCTGGAACCGGACGACGGCTTCCGGATCGGAGTCGTCCCCGAGGAGGACCTTGACCGCGACGCGCCGCTTCTCCTGCCGCCCCTCGTAGACGACGCCCATGCCTCCGCGCCCGACCTCGCGGAGAAGTTCGATGTCTCCGATGCGCCGGAGCGGCGCGGGGGCGGGTGCGTCGGCCATGAGCGCGGTTATAGCAGAATTGGGGAGCCGAAGATAACCCTCGCGACTTGCACACCAAAAGCTCCCTGTCAACTTTTGGTGTGGCTTAGGGGGCCGAAGAAAAGCCTAGCGGCCGCCGAGTCGGGCGAGTATAAGGCCGCCATGAGGCACGCGGTCGTACTGCTGATCCTCTTGTCGGCCTGCACGAAGCGGGACGAGCGTCCGGAGCCGCGGGAGTACTTCGCCCACCTGACCTCGGCCGCGCAGAGGCGGGACGCGCGGCGCATCTTCCAGCTCCACTCCCGGCGGAGCCGCGACACCGTGCGGGGCTACTGGGACACCATCCTGCACCGGGTGAAGTCGGACCCCGCCGAGGCGGCCGCCTACCGGGACCTGGCGAGGCTGCCGCGCCCCGTCGCATCATACGAGACGGGCGAGGAACTGTATTTCGCCATGCAGGAGGTCCTGTTCGAGGATCCCGACCACCGCCGGTCGTTCTCGGAAGCCCGATATCTCGGCGGTCGAGCGGACGGGGACCGAGGGGTCATCACGACGGAGCAACCGCTGCGCGACCCGAGGACCGGCAAGATCGCGACGCTCCGCACCGATGCCGTCCTCGTGTGGGAGGGCGGCGAGTGGAAGCTGGACCTGGACGCGACGGAGCACCACAACCGGACGAAACGGTGATTCAGAGCACGAGCCGCGCCAGCGCGACGTAGCTCACCCGCCCGCCCGTGGCGATGTCGAGGAGCCGCGCGAACAGCGCGGGCCGGTCCGCAAGCGCGGCCACGACGCGGTCGGCGACCTTCGGCCGCCGCGCCGCGCGCAGCATCCACCGCGACAGCCACTCCGCGCCCGCCGCCAGCGCCTTCCGGCGGGGCGGATAGCCGCGCAGGTCGCCGGAAGCGATCGCATCCGCCGCCGCGCGGGCCGAGAGGATCGCCAGCGACATCCCCTCCCCCGTCAGCGGATCCAGCGTCCCTGCCGCGTCCCCCACCAGGACGACCGGGTCGCGCGCGACGCCGTTCACGGCGAGGCCCAGCGGCGCGAGCGCGAGACACGGGGACGTGAACTCGAGGCGGCCGACGCGGCCGGGCAGGCGGACCTCGAGGGTCTTCCGCACACGCTCCTCGCCGGACGCCCCTCGCGGCAGCGCCTCCTTCCAATAGAGGCACGCGACGAGCGCCTCGTCTCCGTGCGACGGCCCGAGGTAGATCTCGCCGCCTTCGAACAGGACCACCTCCACCCGTTCACGGTCGATGCGCAGCCCGCGCACGTGCGTGCTCAGGCCGACGCGGACGTGGCGCGGCGGCCGGGCGCGGAATTCCGGACGGCGGTGGAACTGCGAACGCACGCCGTCGGCACCGACGATCCATCGCGCGGGGAAGCGGCGCGGATCGTAGGACGTGCCCTCGAAGACATCGACGTTGGGACCGACGGAGCGGAGGAGGAACTCGTCGAAGCGGTCGCGGCGGACGACCATCCCCCGGCCCCACGGGAAGTCCGCCTGCGCGACGATGCCGGAGGGGGAGACGAAGCGCAGCCCCCGCACCGGTTCGCCCGGGTAGCGAAGCCCCATTCCGACGAGCGCAGCGGCTCCGTGGGGCAGCAGTCCCTCCCCGCACGGCTTGAGGCGGGGGAACCGCGCCTTCTCGACGAGCGCCACGCGGAGCCCGCGGCGGCCCAGCTCCCGCGCGGTCACGGCGCCCGCGACGCTGCCGCCCACCACGACGACGTCGTAGGTCATGCCGGCTTGATCTGGAACTGCGCGCAGAGCTTCTCGTGGTACTCGCAGACGCGCGCGAAGTCGTGCGTCGCCTGGCTCACGACGTCCTTGTACCGCGGGTTGCGCAGGTTCTTCCCGAACCGCTCGCACCACGCGCGGATGTCGTCGGGGACGCCGCCACCCGGGAAAAGGAGGAACTCGTACTTCCCCGGCGTGATGTCGTACGCGTACGCGCGGGGGAACGACCCGGGCAGCTCGTCCTCGAGGAGGCCCGAGAGCTTCGCCTTCGTGATGTCGCCGACCGCCCCGCGCGGACCCGTCAGGAGCGCGAACGCCGTGAGCGGGTTCGTCATCGGCGAGAGGTTCCCCGTCAGCCCCAGCTCCTCGGAGTCCGGGATCTTCCCGACCTGGAGAGCCCCGAGCGAGTCCTTCACGAGCTTCCCGAGCGCCTTCGGGTCGAGCGGCACCGTGTCGTCGAGGTGGGCGTAGCCGACGCTGCGGAAGCCCGGCTGGCGGACGAAGTCGCGGATGTCGAGGTACTTCTGCCGCGAGTCCAGCTCGAACGCGCCCTGCTCCACCGCGCCGCTCTCGCCCGAGCCGGCATAGAGCGTGGGATAGAGGATGCGCGCGAGCACGTCGGCGACGATCGTGTTGGCGAGCGGGTAGAACCAGTTCATCCCCGCCTTCTCGAAGCTCTGCGCGCCGGCCAGGATCTGTTCGTTCGAGATGACGACGGGAGCGTAGCGGTCGGGGTACTCGCGCAGGAGCTCCAGCACCTGCCAGGCGAGGTACACCACGCGGCTCGCCTCGATCCCCTCGCCGCGGTAGGGGAGGATGATGAACTGGAGGAGGACGGAGTTCTCGTACTTCCCGAGGATCTCGCGGTCGAGCTGGAAGCCCGCGCCGCAGTTGGTGGCGCCGCCGCCGCGGATCGAGAGGAAGAGGCCGGGCGGGTTCTTGCTCAGGTTCGTCTGGAGGTCCCGCACGACGCTCCACTGGGCGTCGTGAAAGAACTTCTCGCCCGTGCCGACGTGGCCCGCGCCCGAGAGGAGGCCGCCCTTGGAGATGTCGTAGGTGAAGACTTCCCCCTTCTGCTTCGCGCGGGCGAGCTCGGGCCCGCAGTCGACGTAGTGGACCTCGAACTGCGGCCCCGGTCCCGGGCGCTGGAGGGCCTCGTAGAGCACCTTCCACTTGAAATCGGAGTCCTTGTTCTTGCGGCACTTCGCCAGGACGTCCTCGACGACGTTGGCGAAGCAGGCGCCGGCGCCGACGCATGCGAGTTTCATGGGAGCGGATTATGGCGCGCGGCGGCCGAAAAGTCCAAAGTCCCAAAGGGGGGGAAGGGAGATGGGGAGACAGGGAGCGCCGCGTCCGTATCCTCCGAGATACACTCCGGCGCGAAATCGCCGCGCCGATGGCGTGGCCCGGCATGTGCTTTTTCGTCTACCAGTTGCGGAGGAGATCATGATCCTCGAGACACTGCTGACGATGGTCTTGTTCGCCCAGGACCCTCCGACCGACGAGCGTATCCGGAGATGGTGCGACGATCTGGCCTCCGAGGATCTGGAGGTGCGGGACGAGGCGACCGCCGCGCTCGTGAAGATCGGTCGCCCCGCCGTCTCCGCCGTTCGGGCCCTCCTGGATCACCGGGACGGCGAGGTGCGGCTCCGCGCAAGATCGATCCTGGACCGGATCGAGGCCGCGCTCAAGGCAAAGGCCCTGACACTCGGAGTATCCTGCGACCGCAAGAAATACAGGCCGGGCGAGAGGATCGTCATCGACGCGAAGATCAGGAACGTCGAGGACTTCCCGGTCACGGCGCTCAAGTTCATTCATGACGGCGGGCTCCTCGCCGACTGCCGGATCGTCGTGCTGCGGGACGGGAAGCCCATCCGCTACGCCGGGGGCTTCCTGCCCCAGGTGATGGTGCACCGGCACATGACCGAGGATCGGTTCTTCGTCATCGAGCCGGGCAAGTCGGCGTCCCTCCGGAGCGTCGACTTCAGCGCGGAATGGGATCTCGGGGGCATGGATCCGTCTCTGAAGGCGGCGTACGAGAAGGCGAAACAGGTCCCTCTCAAGTCGGGGAGATACACGGTCCGCGCGTCCTACCGGTTCCAGTTCGATCTGAGACGGTTGGAGGGGGCATCGAGCCGAGATTGGTCCTTCGCGGGGAACTCGAAGGCGATGCTCGCGCGGGCATGGCAGGGAACGCTCGAAGGCGAGACGGAGTTCGAGGTGGTCGAGTAGGAGCCGGGGTCGCGCCCGTACGAACCCCTTGAAATCCCCGTTCAATCTGGTATGTTCCCCGAACCCATGCGACGCGGACTCCCCTGGCTCCTGCTCCTCCTGGCCGCCTGCGGCGGCGGCGGCTCCGACGACGCGGCCCCGCCCGCGGCGGCCGTCGCGCCCGCCGTCGAGGACGGCACCCCCGGGCACCCGTACCTCGCCGCCCAGTTCCCCTTCGTCCAGGACAACGACACGAAGAAGTCGGCGACAAGCCTCATCGACTACTACTCCGCCGCACCGACGACCAACGAGAGCGGCCCCGAGTTCTACTACAAGGTCGTCGTCGCCCAGGCGGGCACGCTCAAGGCCGAGGTCCTCGAGGCGGCGGACGTCGACGTGGACATCAACGTCCTCACCGGGCTCGCCGTCGAGGATGGCGTCGCGACACAGTGCACGGCGCGGGCGAACACGCAGCTCGAAATCCAGGTCCAGGCCGGGACTTACTACGTCGTCGTCGACAGCTACTTCAGCAACGGCGTCGTCCATTCCGGCGCGTACAAACTCGCGATCGAGCTGGACGTCCCGGACCAGTGGCAGGCGGTCGCGGTCAAGCCCGGCGTCACGTGGAAGAAGAAGATCTACTCGAACTACGCGGGCGGGAAGCAGACGGTGAACGTCCTCGACGTCGCGCTCGGGACGAACGGCGTCGTCGTGAAGCCGTTCACGACGGGTTCGTCGATGTACACGAGCCAGAAGGCGGCGGGCGCGGGGGCGGTCGCCGCGATCAACGGCGGCTTCTTCGCGAGCGGCGGCGTCTCGCTCGACATGGTGAAGATCGACGGCGTCGTCAAGTCGTACAACCACCTCGGCGTGGGAACGCAACCCACGTTCGGGCTCACCGCGCAAGGGACGCCGATGGTGCAGGGCGTCGGCCAGAACACGGACTGGGCGGCGGCGTTCCAGGCGCTCGGCGGCCACCCGAACCTGGTTACGGACGGGGAGGTCGACGTGTGGCCCGCCGGGACGAGCACGTTCTACACCACCAAGCACCCGCGCACGGCGATCGGCACCACGAAGGACGGCCATCTGCTTCTCGTGACGGTGGACGGGCGCACCTCGGCGGGGGCGGGGATGACGATCGCGGCGCTGGCGCAGTACATGAAGGACCTCGGCGCGTGGAACGCCTTCAACCTCGACGGCGGCGGCTCGACGACCATGTTCGTCTCGAACATGTCGATCAACGGGATCGTCAACTTCCCCTCGGACAACCAGAAGGCCGACCACTGGGGCGAGCGGGCGGTGTCGGACGGGCTGTTCGTCTGGTCGCAGAACTGATTTTTGTTGCGGCGGGATTCCCGCACCGGGCTAGCCTGACTTATTCATCCGGGCTCCGCCGCCCGGATGAATAAGTCACCCTCCGGGCAGCT
>JACPRC010000060.1 GCA_016190175.1 Planctomycetota bacterium | reverse complement strand
TCGACACTCCGTGTCTCGCGCGACGGGCGGCCCGCGGCGCACTATTGCCGTCAAGGTGGCGCCGCGGGCGGCTTATTCACGAGTTCTCGGCCTGCGGCCGAGAACCTTCGTGAATAAGCCGGGTTAGAACCGGTAGAGGATCCCCAGGCCCCCGTCGAAGGTCAGGCCGCGATCGAGGTCCCCTTCGACGAGGAAGGTCAGGAGGATGCTCCAGCCCTTCCCGAGATCCAGTCTTCCCTCGATTCCGCCCCGCGCGGCGAAGACGAACGACTCGTAGCGGTCCGGGCCCTCGATCTCCCGGTCGCCAAACGCCACGTCGTAGGGATGGATGACGATGTTGTCGATCTCTTCGATCAGATAGTGGACTCCGACGTCCACGCGCAGGTCGAGCGAGAACCGCTTCTCGTGAAGTCCCCCCAGACGGCGGCCGACGAAGAACGAGATCCGCCACGTCTCGATGTCGAATTCGACCGTCCCGTCGGTGACGGTCACGCCGTCGTCGATGTCCCCCCTTCCCTCTCCGTCGCCCCGCGCGTGCGCGAGGCCGAGCGAGAACTCGAGAAGCCCCATGTCGAGACGAGCCTCGAACGCGACGCCGGCGGCGCGATACTCCAGGGTCTCCGCGTGCAGCGCCTCGACGCCCGATCGACCGTCCGTCAGCATCTCCAGGTTGTAGTTGTAGGTCCAGAAGACGCCCGCGGTCGTCGAGAGGGCGTAGGGCTCGAACGGCCGCACGGGCTCCCAGTCCACGAGCGGACTGTCCGCGAAGAACTCGCTCACGGGCACGGCTCCCCGCCACGCCTGCCGGGTGTCGGTGAGGAGCAGAAGCTCCGCGTCCCGTGGCGCGTCGAGCGAGGCGTCCTCGCCGTCGCGCAGGACCGCGGCCGCGATGGGACGACCGTCCCGCTGGACGATCGCGAAGGCGGTCACGCGCGAGCGGTTCCGGACCAGGACGCGACCGAGCCCCTGGCTCTCGTAGGTGACGCCTTCCGGCACGTCCTTCCACGAAAGCGTCGCGGCCGAGGCGACCGCGGCGGGCTTCGACCTCCGGTCGCCGACGCGGATCTTCAGCTCCTTCACGTCGGCGGCGAGGCGCAGGATCCCCCAGCCGCCTTTGCGGTTCAGTGTCAGCCACGACTCGGGACCGGCGTCCGATTCGATCCCGGGCTCCGCGTCCTTCGGGACCACGAAGCGCACGACCGCGACGGCGGCGTCGGGCTTGAGGATCGTCTCGATGCGGGGTTCGTCCTTCGCGGCCTGCAGAAGGAGCGCAAGGAGGAGCATGCGCGGGATTATCCGGAATCGGTCGGAGCGAGTCCAACAATCTGCGCGGTTGCGACGGCGGCCGAGTCCCGATAGAATCCGTCCCTGCATGGCCGGAAAGATCTACCTCGAGACGTTCGGCTGCCAGATGAACGTCCTGGACGGCGATCTGATCCTCTCGCGCATGATGGACCAGGGGTACACGACGACGGACCGCCGCGACGAGGCCGACGTCATCCTCTTCAACACATGCAGCGTCCGGCTCCACGCCGAAGAGCGCGCGCTGTCCAACGCCGGGCTGCTTCAGAACCTGAAGCGCCGCCGGCCGGAGCTCGTCATCGGGATCGTCGGCTGCATGGCGCAGAACCGGAGGGACGAGTTGTTCCGCATGCTCCCGCACGTCCAGCTCGTCGTGGGACCGCGCAAGATGGGGGCGATCCCGCGGCTCGTGGAGGAGATCCGCCGCACCGGGCTTCGCCGCATCGCCGTCGAGGACTTCGACGACGAGTTCATCGACGGCTGCGACGCGGTCTCCGCGCGCTCGACGCAGTTCCAGGCGTACGTGAAGGCGATGGAGGGCTGCGACCTGAACTGCGCCTTCTGCATCGTCCCCACGACGCGCGGAAGCGAGACGAGCCGCCCGCCCGGGAGGATCGTCGAGGAGGTCCGGCGCCTCGCGGACCGGGGTACCGTCGAGGTCACGCTCCTGGGCCAGACCGTCGATTCGTACGGCAAGGGGTTGAAGCCGGCCATCGATCTGGGAGGACTCCTGCGCCGTGTCCACGAGGTGCCCGGCATCCGCCGCATCCGCTTCATCACCTCGCACCCGTCCTTCGTGCGGCCGAGCCTCGTCGAGGCGCTGCGCGACCTGCCGAAGGTGTGCAAGTATCTCCACATCCCGCCGCAGTCCGGATCGGACCGCATCCTCAAGGCGATGCGGCGCGGATACGCGGTCGAGAAGTACCTGCGAATCGCCGACGCGCTGCGGGAGAACGTGCCCGGCATCGAGCTGGCGGCGGACTGGATCGTGGGATTCCCCGGCGAGAGCGGCGAGGACTTCGAGGAGTCCGCGCGGATGCTGGAGCGCGTCCGCTTCCAGAACTCGTACGTCTTCAAATACTCGCCGAGACCCGGCACGGACGCGGCGGGACTTGCGGACGACGTGTCGGAGGAGGAGAAGAAGCGCCGCAACCGGACCCTGCTCGATCTTCAGGACCGTATCAGCCTGGAGAAGAACCGCGCGCGGGTCGGGCAGCGGATCGAGATCCTCGTCGAGGGGCCGAGCAAGACGAACTCGCGGCGGCAGACCGGCCGGACGGACACGCACCAGATCGTGAACTTCGAGGCGGGGCAGGATCTGCGCGGGCGGTTCGTCACGGTGGAGATCACGGGCGCGACGGCGCACGCGCTGGCGGGACGCGTCGACTGAACCGCCGTTCCGGGACGCCCGAGGGGATTCGTCGCAGGCCGCTCCGTTCCTTCCAAGACAGTCTCATCTCCAGGTCCAATCGTATTGTGTGGGCCGGATGTCCGGCGACCACGCCCCCGACGGGAGCTCGCGACTTCGCAAGGACCTGTTCGATGAGGTGCGCCGTGCCCCACACGATCCGCTGGTGCCAACCCATGCGCGACCTGGTCATGTACGAGGCCGCGAACGGCAAGACGATGACTCTCATGAGGTACAACCCTCTCAACAACGATCTCCTGGTCCCCCTCAATCACGACATCCCGAGCATCCACGGCGTCGTCGATGTGGACTGGATGTTCCGGGTCGCCCTGCATACCCGCGTGGGGGGCGAGCTCCTCGGGGGCGCGGCCTACGTCGGGTATAAGACCGCCTGGAATACGGCGCGCGGCACCCTGAGCGCCGTTACGGGGCAGTGGGACCGCTACGGCCTGCAGATGCCGTTCGCGTACGCATCGGTATTCGATTCCGCCAACATCAACGCCCCGCGCGTCGCCGACCGGTGGTTGCACGGGCCGCTCAGCCTGGCGCAGATCTTCCGTCCGGCCTCCGAGCACGTCCAGCGGAACTGCTCGTGCAGGACTCCCCTGACGATGGCCGCTCCCTGAGGTCCGACCCGGACGCCGGCGCGATGGGACCCGCGATGTCATGATCCCATCCGCATGCCCGACGCCGCCTTCATGGAGCGCACGCTCGAACTGGCCCGCCGCGGCGGCCGGATCGTCGGCGAGGGGTCGCACGAGGGCTTCGCGATCCGCGCCGCGGGCGCGCTTGACCGCAGGATGCGCTTGGCTTTCGGCCGGGAGCGGGGTACGATCCTGCCATCGCGAAGCCGTCCTGAACGTGAGTCTTCCCGAGGAGGCGCACGATGTCCACCGGTCACACGATCCGCTGGTGCCAGCCCATGCGCGATTTCGTCCTGTATGAAGCCGCCAACGGAAAGACTTTGACCCTCCTGAAGTACAATCCCCTCAACCACGATCTCTTGATCCCCCTCAATCATGACATCCCGAGCCTCTACGGCGTCGTCGACGTGGACTGGATGCTCCGGATCGCCCCGGCATGCGGGAGCGGGAACATCGTCGGCGGAACCGTAACGTACTTCGGGGCCAAGACGTTCTGGAATACCGTGCGGGGCATCGGAGGCCTGGTCACGGGGGACTCGAGCATGCGGTTCGGATACGGATCGGTTTTCGACACGGCAAACCGCAACGCCCCGCGTGTGGCCACGGCGTGGGTGAGCTGGCCGCTCACGCTGGCGCAGATCTTCCGTCCGGCCTCCGAGCACGTCCAGCGGAACTGCTCGTGCAGGACCCCCCTGACGGCCGCGGTTTCCTGACCCGGAAGTCCTTTCCCCCGGACTCTGGCGCGACGGGGCGCGTGATGTCATAATCCCATCCGAATGCCCGACGCCGCCTTCATGGAACGCGCGCTCGAACTGGCCCGCCGAGGCGCCGGCGCGGTCGAGCCGAACCCGATGGTCGGAGCCGTGGTCGTGCGCGGCAGCCGGGTCGTCGGAGAGGGGTGGCACAAGGAGTTCGGCGGCCCCCACGCCGAGGTCTTCGCGATCCGCGCCGCGGGCGCGAAGGCGAAGGGCGCGACCCTCTACGTCAACCTGGAGCCCTGCTCCCCCCATCCGAAGAAGACGCCTCCGTGCACGGATCTGGTCGCGAAGGCGGGGATCGCCGGCGTCGTCGCCGCGATGCGCGACCCGAACCCCGCCGTGTGCGGACGCGGCCTCGCGCTCCTCCGGAAGGCCGGGATCCGCACGAAGGTCGGCCTCCTCGAGAAAGAGGCCCGGCGCCTGAACGCCGCCTTCGAGAAGTTCCACCGGACCGGGCTCCCGTACGTCCTCTCGAAATGGGCGATGACGCTCGACGGCAAGATCGCGACCCCGACGGGCGACTCGCGCTGGATCTCGGGCGAGGCCTCCCGCGCGTGGCTCAAGCGGCTGCGCGACGAGTACCAGGCGATCCTCATCGGCGCGAACACCGCCCTGCGGGACGACCCCGGGCTGCGCGGCCGCACGCGCCTTCCGGTCCGCATCGTCCTCGACTCGAAGGCCCGCGTCCCCCTCGACGCCCAGGTCGTGCGAACCGCCCGCGCGCAGCGCACGATCCTCGCGGTCTCGGCGGAGGCGCCCGCGGAGAAGGTCCGGCTCCTCGAGCGCGCGGGCGTCGAGGTGATCCGTATCGAGGAGATGGACATGCGGGTCCTGTTCGAGGAACTGGCGAACGCCGGGCTCATCAAGATCCTCGTCGAGGGCGGCGGCGAGGTGCACGCGAGCGTCTTCGAGGACGATCTCGCGGACGAGGTATGCGTCTTCGTCGGCCCCAAGATCGCGGGCGGCAAGGACGCGAAGACCCCCGTCGAGGGCGACGGCGTCGCGAAGATGGCCGAGTGCCTCCGGCTCAGGGACGTGACCATCGAGCGGATCGACGACGACGTGGTCATCCGCGGCCGCGTGCATCCGTGATCCGCGCCGTCACCTTCGACGCGGGCCTTACGCTCCTCTACCCGCACCCGTCCGTCTACGCGACCTACGCGGCCGAGACGGCGAAGTTCGGGGCGGCCGCATCGGAGGAGGAGTTCGCCCGCGTCTTCATCCCCGTTTACCGGACGTTCGTGAAGGAGTACGCCGCGACCGAGTCGTCGAGCGACGAGCTCGACCACGCGATGTGGCGGGAGATCCTGCGGCGCGTGCACGGGCGGATCCCCGCGCTGTCGGCCGTCCCGTTCGAGCCTTGGTTCGAGCACCTGTACCTCCGGTTCGGCGACCCGCACTTGTGGCGGCTCTATCCCGACGCGGCCCCCGCGCTGGCGGAGTTGCGCCGACGCGGCTACCGGCTGGCCGTCGTCTCGAACTGGGACCGCCGGCTGCGGCCCATCGCGGAGGGCCTGGGTCTGACGAGGCTCGTGGACGCATTCGTCGTCTCGTCGGAGGCGGGGGTGCGCAAGCCCCACCGACGGATCTTCGAGCGGACGCTCGCCGAGGTGGGCGTGAGGCCGGAAGAGGCGGTGCACGTCGGGGACGTTCCGGACGAGGACGTCGAGGGGGCGCGGGCGGCGGGGATGGGCGCGGTGCTGATGCAGCGGGAGAAGCGGATCACGGAAGGGACGGTGCCGGGGGTGCCGGTCGTGAGGTCGCTGGGGGAACTCGTCGACTGGCTTGATCGCGAACGGCGACCTTGATTCCCACGTGGAGAGACCATTAGGATGCTCCAGGCTAGTGAACTAGTGGGAGGATGTGATGGGCGCGAGAGCCATGGCTCTGGTGGCAGCTCTGGCTTGATCGCACAACGCGGCCGCACAGGGATTCGAAAACGGCAGCAAACTCGGCGGGGAGTGCGCGAGGAAAGGCTGGATCAACTTGCGGACCGATTTCGACGGCAATCCACACGAGCCGAACGAAGGGCAGGAGAAGCTCACGATGCCCTACGGCACGGACGTCCTGTGGAAAGTAACCATACCCGCCAAGAGAGCAAAGGAGGGCTACCTTCTCTTCGCAGGTACAAGCGGGAGCGTCGTCTCAGGGACGGGAGGTCTCGATGTCACTTTCACGTCCATCAAACCCGGTCCTACGGAAATCACGCTCGAAATCGCGACATCGAGCGGAACAACGACAAGCAAACTCACCGTCACATCCTTCATTTTGAGGCCGGAATACGCCCCGCAACCCAAGAAGGTAGACTGCGTCCTTGAGCACACGGGAGGTCCCGGCGAGGACGAGGCCCAATTCAAGAGTTTCGCCAAGACGAAGGCGAAGCACACGAAGCCTTGTTGGCCCGTGTACGCATTCGAGGATTGCGCCCGGGCCTGTGATGTCACCGGCAACAACCTGAGCAGCGGCACCCTTCGTCTCACGGATGTGAATTTCTCGATGGGCTCGCGTTTCAGGATCGTGAGCGAGCCGCAAGATCCTTGCCTGACGGGGAGGACCGTTGCGGCCAAGTTCAGGGCCGAGGAATGCTACTCGCGATCGCAGGTCACCGTCAGTTACAAAGCCCCCGCCGGCAGCGGCGCGTTCGCGTTGTGGAAATGGGAAGGGACGCACAGCGCATCCGCGAACATCCTCCCTCCCCAGATTTCAACGGTGCAACTGCTCGTCCAGGCCCCGGCCAGCCCCACGACCGACGAAATCAAGAGCAAGACGAGCCCGGAGCTGCTCGCGATCCTCGAGGGGATCGAACAACCGGTCGACGCGACGTTCAAGATCGCGGATGGGGAGTTCAGCTTCTACAAGGTCTCTCGGGCCCTTCGGGTGTCCGTGTACGGAAACGGGAGTTGGTCCACCGGGGACATCGAGTATGCATCGAAGTTCGAGGCCCCATTCACCGTCCGGATCGAACCCAAGCCGCTGTTCTGAGGTCGGGGACGGAGAGCGCGGTTCTTCGGCGGTCTCGGTTTCCGCTCTGGTCGCGTCACTCGCCCTCCTCGGGCTGTCGGCGTTCGGCTACGCGCGGGTCCGGAGAGGCGACGATCTTGGAGTGTTCCGAAGGGAGATCCCCCAAACCCGGGAGCAGCTTGAGGCGCCCCGACCTCTCCCCTCGTTCAGACTGGCGAGGAACTCCAAGGCGGAGTACGACTACCACCTTCGGATCGAGTCGCCCGCCGTCCCCGGCCAGAGCCCGGGTTGGTGGTTCGACTCCCACTGGGTCGTCGGCCTGACGCGCTCCGTCCATGAGAACGAGGAGTCGGTGATCCTGACCTGGGAGAGTGGAGGCGGAACAACCAGTGAGGGACGGGAGGACAGGAGTCTCGTGGGCCGGACGTGGACGCTGCGGCTCGGCGAAGACGGATTCCCGATCTCGATCACGGACCCCGCCCAGCCGAACAAGCTCCACCGCCGCCTGGCTTCCCTCCCGCTCGGATTCGCCTGCCCGCCCGCGAACCTCGCACCGACACATCTCCAGTCCTGGCGGGGCGACGGCATCGCCCCGGTTCGGCTCGCGGTCGTGGATTCGGAGCCTACGCCCCCCGGCTCCCTGGACGGACTCCTTGTCTTCCGGCTCCTGGGGGCGACCCTGTGGGGCGAACGGCCGGCCGTGGAGGTCGCGCGACTTTGCAAAGGCATCTATCGTCCGGGGAATTCGCGCCGGCACATCGAATACCGCGACAACACGATCTTCGTCTTCGACGCTCGATCGGGCGACCTCTTGCACGTGACAGGACTCTCCACGGAGATCTACTGGGATGAAGACCCCACGGGCTCGATGAAGTCCGAGAATGAAACCCGGTATCGCTTCGAGCTCCAAAGGAAGAGTCCGCCTTCCGATCGAGAGCAAGGACACCGCAGGCTCCCGCCGAACTTGCCGCGCCAAGAGACTGCGTTGCGGATTCCAGGAAGCGTGACATGACGCGGACCGATGGAGTCCTATGGACCATTTCGGGTCTGTCCCTCGCAGGCTCCGCAGCCTTCCTCATCGCCGCCTGCTTCACCGCGCGCCGATCCAAGACGCCGCCCCCCTTGACGCGCGAAGAAGCGAGAAACTCCATCGGTTCCGACCGCTTCGTCGAGGCCTTTCCCGATCTGACCCCCAGGGAGAGGCGCTTTTTCGATCGGACGGAGATCTCGCGTCACGCGGAAGAGCGGAGGGAGCCGGCCCGCAAAGACCGTCCGAAGCGTGTGACGTTCGGAGACATGCCTCTCCCTGACGTGCTGGCCGGCGTGGATTGGAAGACGGCCGCGTTCGAAGGCCTCGCCTCGCAATTCCTGAATACCCTTCCGACTCTCGGCGGGCTTGAGATCCACCAGATGATGCGCGCACTGGTCCGACGACTGAACCAGAGCGAGGCAGATCTCGCAGTCGCGCTCAAGCTTGCGGAGGGCGGGGCGCAAAGCCCTGTCTCGCAATTGATGGTCACGCTTCTCGGACGGATTCAGAGCGAGGCCGCGGTCGATCTCCTCGCCAAGCTCGCCGGCGGCGGTCAGACGGCGGGTCGCGAGTTGGCGGTGTGGTCCCTCGCCCAGTCCGGGCAGGAACCTTACTTGGATTCCGACCCGGCTCTTCTGGCGAAGAACCCGAGAGGGATCCTATCTGAACCGGCGTATGCGATCCGTGGACGACACGCGGCGGTGATGCTCGCCCGTCTCGCCGGCGAGAGCGATCCCGATGTCCTTTCGTCGTTGATCGCGATTTTTTCGGACGCCCAGGCTGAGCCCCGAAGCAGTTCGCCCCCGCGCCATGAAACGGACAGGGAGGCGATTACCCGGCTCACAATCGGGTATGCGCTCAACAACAAGGACGCACGTGTCCGACACTCTGCGCTCGCCGCGCTGGGAGGCACCAAGGCGGAAGCGGCCATCGCGGCCCTGGCGCAGGCGATGACGACGGACGAGGTCGCATCCAACCGCGCCCGCGCGGCGCTGTCCCTGAGCAATCTCCCCGGAAACGAGACCATTCTGCGCGCCGCGCGGACAGCCGGCGCGGATCCCGACGAGACTGTACGGGAGTTTGCAGTGGGCCTCCTGCACGGGGCGCGGTGGGTCGGACGGGAGAACGAGGTCCTCGGCGTCGTCGAGGAAATCTATCGACGGGACGCCTCGGCCCGCGTGCGCTGGGAGTGCGTCGGCAAGTTCGGCTCGTTCGGGACAGCGGGGCGTCTCCTGCTTCAGGACGCGGCCTCGAACGACCCCGATCCCGAGGTTCGGAAGCTGGCGGTCGAGCTTCTCTCGCGCTCTCCGTGAAGAGACCTACCTGGCTCCGAACAGCCCGCGGATCCGGTCCCACATCGTGACGGGCCGCGCGCCGACCGGCTCCTCCGCCAGCGGCTGCCCGTCCCGGAAGCGCTCCAGGTCCTCCGCGAACGCCCTCGCCGTCGGGTAGCGGTCCCGCTTGTCCCGACGCATCGCCTTCTCCACGACGCGCACGAGGTCCGCGTGGAGGTGCGGCGCGTGGAGCGTCACCGGCTCGGGCCCCTCCTTCGGCAGGAGCGCCAGCACCTCGTCCGGCGCCTTCGCGCCGTACGGCGCGTAGCCGCCGAGCATCTCGTAGAGAACGGCGCCGAGCGAGTAGACGTCGCTCCAGTGGTCCACCTGCTCCATGTCGCCCAGCGCCTGCTCGGGCGGCATGTAGTACGGCGTCCCCATCACCACGCCCTTCACGTACGCGGGGTCGCCGATGCGCTTGATCTTCGCGAGGCCGAAGTCCAGGACCCAGGGACGACCCGTCTTCTCGATGATGATGTTCCCCGGCTTGAGGTCGCGATGGAAGACCCCCTTCTGGTGGGCGTAGTCCACCGCCAGCGCGATCTCGCGGATCACCCGGACCGCGTCGGCCACGGGAAGCCCCTTCCCCTGGGAGGAGCCGGGGGCGGCCTTCGGCGCCGGCCCGCGTCCCGGCCCGCGCGCCTCCGTCGTCTGGAAGGCGCGGTCGTCCAGTCCCTCGCGGATCACGACGTCGAGGGTGACCCCCTCGATGAGCTTCATCGTGTAGAAGAAGTGGTTCTCGACGTTGCCGAAGTCGAGGATCGGCACGATGTTCGGGTGGTTCAGGTCCGCCGCGGCGCGCGTCTCGTTGTAGAAACGTTTCACGTCCTCGACGTCGCCGAAAGGCGTGCGGATCCCCGCCGCGGTGTCGCTTTCGTGCGGCAGGAGCTTGAGCGCGACCATGCGGTTGAGGTCCTTCTGGAACGCCCGATAGACGATCCCCGCGCCGCCGCGGCCGATCTCCTTCACGAGGATGTACTTCCCGAAGTGGTTCGCGGGGTCCTTGTCCGCGGCGAGGACCTCGTCGGGGACCTCGGACTCCAGGCCCCGGGAGACCTCGTCGAGCGCCTCGCGGACCGCGGCGGCCATCTTCGCGAAGAGGACGGGGATCTGCGCGCGGCACTTCGGGCAGATGTAGTCCCCGTGCTTCGTGTCCTCCTCGGACGCGTCGATGGCGGCCCCGCATTCGGGACACGCGTAGATGTGGAGGCTCTGGAGCTGGAGCGCCGTCTCGACGGCCTCGCGGTTCAGGTAGCCCCGCTGCATCAGGATCTCGCCGAGGGGCGGGACGGGCTTGATCCCGAGTTCCGAGAGGCGCCCCTGGAGGCGCAGCCCCTCGTTGACCTGGTACTCCGTCGCCAGCCCCTTCCCGATCAGGAGATGGCCGAAGAGCGCGTGGCGCCGGCTGGGCGCGTCGCCGGAGCCGAAGGTCTCGAAGGCCTTTCGTTGTATCTCGAGGAGCTTTTCGACGTCCTCCTGCTTCAGATGGCCGCGCGAGACCATGATCGCGCCGAGGGTCTTCGACGGGTTGCGCTCCTGGGCGATGAGGCAGTCGTAGAGCTGCTCGCGGGTGATGAGGCCCGCGCGCAGTGCGATCTTGCCGATGAGGAGGTCGCCTCGTTCCGCTGCCATAGGACCCCGTTCGGGGCGGCGGATTATAGCCGGGCGGTGGTCGCAAGGCAATCAAACCCATGAGCCTCGGGACCCCGCGAGCCGCTGGCGCGCCTCCGCCGATCGTGGTATCTTGGCGCCCCATGACTCCCCCCACGTCCTTCCCGAAGGACCGGATCAAGGTCCTCCTCCTGGAAAACGTCGCCGACACCGCCGTCGAGAACCTCCGCTCGGAGGGGTATCAGGTGGAGTCGCTGAAACCCTCGATGGGCGCGGAGGATCTGCGGCGGAAGGCGGCGGACGCGCACGTGCTCGGCGTCCGCAGCCGGACGCAGGTCACGGCGGAGGTCCTGGCCGACGCCCGGCGGCTGCTGACCGTGGGGTGCTTCTGCATCGGGACGAGCCAGGTCGCCATCGAGGAGGCCAATCGACGCGGCGTGCCCGTCTTCAACGCCCCCTTCTCCAACACGCGCTCGGTGGCGGAGCTCGTCATCGCGGAGATCGTGGCCCTCTCGCGCCGCCTCGGGGACCGCAGCAACGATCTGCATCGCGGCGTGTGGAGGAAGGCGTCCACGGACTGCCACGAGGTCCGGGGCAAGACGCTCGGCATCGTCGGCTACGGCCACATCGGGACGCAGGTCTCCATCCTCGCCGAGGCGCTGGGGATGCGGGTCCTGTACCACGATATCGTAACCAAGCTGCCCATCGGGAACAGCCGGCCGTGCGATTCGCTGCGCGACCTGCTGCGGCAGGCCGATTTCGTGACGCTTCACGTCCCCGAGACGCCGCGGACGCGGGACATGATCGGACCGGACGAGATCGCCGCGATGAAGAAGGGCGCGTTCCTCCTCAACGCGAGCCGCGGGAGCGTCGTGCGGGTCCCCGCGCTGGCCGCGGCGATCCGGAGCGGTCACCTGGGGGGCGCCGCGGCGGACGTCTACCCGGAGGAACCCGAGGGGAGTTCGGCGGACGGCTTCGTGACGGAGCTCCAGGGCCTTCCGAACGTGATCCTCACTCCGCACATCGGCGGCTCCACCGAAGAGGCCCAGAGCGCCGTCGGAACGGAGGTCTCGACCGCGCTCATCAAGTTCGTCAACCAGGGCGCGACGACCGGCGCGGTGAACTTCCCCCATGTCGAACTGCCCCCGACCCCCGGGACGCATCGCATCCTCAACACGCACCGCAACGTCCCCGGCGTCCTGCGGGACGTCAACCGGATCGTGAGCGACCTCGGCGCCAACATCCACGCCCAGGTCCTCTCGACCGATCCGAACGTCGGATACCTGATCATGGATCTGGACCAGGACGTCTCCGGCGACGTGAAGGAGGCGATCGGAAAACTGTCGACGTCGATCCGGACGAGGATCCTGTACTGAGTTCGGCTTTCAGCCTTCTGCTGTCGGCTTTCAGCCGGAAGAAGGCCGATGGCTGATGGCTGATGGCTGAAGGCTGAAGGCTGAAGGCGGCGGCGATTCCTCAGGCCGGCAGGATGCGCCGCACCGCCTCGGCCAGCTCATCGATCTCGCCCTCCTGAAGCGTCCGCACGTCGAAGAGGACGCGGTCGTGCTGGACGCGCGCGAAGACGCAGGGCGATCCCGCGCGGAGGCGCGCCGCCGTCTCGTCGAGGGAGAGCCTCGACGGGCGGAGGGCGACGACGCGCGTTGGGATCTGCTGGGCCGGAACGGAGCCGCCGCCGATCTCCGAGGCGTCGGTGCGGACCTCGACCGAGACCCCCGCGATCCCCTGGAGCTTCGCGGCGAGATCGAGCGCGCGGCGCTCGATCTCGTCCGCCCCCATCGCGATCATCCGGAGCGTGGGGTGCTCGCGGACGAGCCGGTCCGGGTCGAGGTAGAGCTTCAGGGTCGCCTCCATGGCGGTGAGCTTCAGCTTGTCCACGCGCAGCGCGCGGAAGAGCGGGTTCTTCCGGATCTCGGAGACGGCCTTCTTCTTCCCGACGATGAAGCCCGCCTGCGGGCCGCCGAGGAGCTTGTCGCCGCTGAAGGTGATCACGTCCGCGCCCGCCTTCACGCTCTCCTGGACCGTCGGCTCGCCCTGAATCCCGTAGGACCGCAGGTCCACGAAAGCGCCGGAGCCGAGATCGTCCATCACCGGCAGGTCGCGCTTCCTGCCGAGCGCGACGAGATCCTCCAGCGACGGGAAGTGGGTGAACCCCACGATGCGGTAGTTCGAGGGGTGCACGCGCAGGAGGAGCGCTGTGTCGGGGCCGATGCGCCGCTCGTAGTCGGAGAGGTACGTCTTGTTCGTGGTGCCGACCTCGACGAGCTTCGCGCCGGACTGCTCCATGACGTCGGGAATGCGGAAGCTCCCGCCGATCTCGACGAGCTGGCCCCGCGACGTGATCACCTCCCGGCCGCGCGCGAGCGTCGCCAGGGTCAGCAGGGTCGCGCCCGCGTTGTTGTTGACGACCGTGGCCGCCTCCGCCCCGGTGATCTCCTGCAGGAGCCGGACGACGTGGGTCTCGCGGATCGAGCGCTCGCCGCTCGCGCGGTCCACCTCCAGCAGCGAGTATCCCTTCTGCTCCGAGGCGATCGCGTCGAGCGCGGCCTTCGGCAGCACCGCGCGGCCGAGACCGGTGTGGAGGATGATCCCCGTCGCGTTGATGGCGCGGCAGAGGCCCGGGCGCCGTTTCGCCTCCAGGCGCTCCCGCACCGCTTCCAGGATCGACGCCTCGTCCACGGCGACCTCCGCTCCGGCCTTCAGGCGCGCGCGCAGATCCTCGAGCGTCTCGCGGAGGCACTGCGCGAAGGGCTCCCGGCCCGCGGCCATCTGAAGCTCGCGCGAGGAACCGGAAGAGAGGATGCGGTCGACGGAGGGGAGTTTGCGGAGAAGGTCTCTGGCCATGCGCCCCATGATAGGGAGTTCGGGAGGGGAAGTGAAGCCTGAGTCCGCCGTAAAAAGGGTCCTTTCCTTGCGGCGGACTCACCCTGAGCGGAAGCCGCTTCTTAGCGGCTGGAGTCGAATGGGTTCGACTCGCCTGCGGCTCGCTCACCATGAGTCGCCC
>JACPRC010000061.1 GCA_016190175.1 Planctomycetota bacterium | reverse complement strand
TCACGTTCGCGGGCTTGAGGTCGCGGTGGATCACGCCGCGTTCGTGCGCGTATCTCACCCCCTCGGCGATCCGCCTGGCCGCGTCGAGTTTCTCCTCCAGCTTCAGTTTCGCCCCCGACAACGTCGTCCCTTCCACATACTGCATCGCGATGTACGGCTGTCCCTCCACTTCCCCGACTTCGTAGATCTTCGCGATGTTCGGGTGCTCCAGGCTCGCGGCGAGGTGCGCTTCCCGGCGAAAGAACGCGCGCGCCTGCTCGTCGCCGATCTGCTTGAGGAACTTCAGCGCCACCCACCGGCCCAGCGGTTCGTCCCATCCCCGGAAGACCATCCCCATGCCGCCGCTTCCCAGGCGATTCGTCCGCCAGTAGCGTGCGACGCGGTTGGCGGGGTCCTTCATCGCCTCGGCCGCCTCGGACGGGACGCGCGTCGGCGCCTCCAGCGCCTGGCGTTGCTCGGGCGACAACGGAAGGTGGTCGTAAAGGCGCGTGGTCGGGTACTTGTCCCGCGCCAGGATCGCCGCCTCGACCTGCTCGCGCGTGAGCCAGCCGCGCTCCACGGCGCGGTCGACGAGCGCGAAGTCGGCGTCGGAGGAGTCGATCATCGGCCCTCCGACTTGAGCGCGCGCCATTCGTCGGCGGGAATCACCTCGGCCTCGCCCTGGCGATCGAGGCGCAGGCCCGTGCGGATCTGGACGCGCCGCACCTCCGAGTCGGCGCGGGTCGCCTCCCGGAGACGACCGATGTCCCAGAGGCGCGCCGTCCGGTCCGGCCCGCCCGTCACGAGCCACTTTCCGTCCGGGCTGAAGGCGACGGTGTCGACCGACTTGTCGTGCCGCATGAGCTTGCCGAACGGCCGGCCCGCCTCGACGGTCCACATCCGCGCGGCGAAGTCCCAGCTCCCCGTCGCCAGGAGCTTCCCGTCCGGGCTGAATGCGATGGACGTCACCGGGGCATCGTGGCGCATCACGATGCCGAGAGATTCGCCGGTCGCCGCGTTCCACAGCCGCGCCTTGCGGTCCCAGCTTGCCGTCGCGAGGATCCGGCCGTCCGGGGTGAACGCGCATTCGACGACGGCGTCTTCGTGCGGCATCGGCGTGCGGATGGACTCGCCTGTCGCCGTCATCCACAGTCGGGCCTTGCGATCGACGCACCCCGTGACCATCCGCGTCCCGTCGGGACTGAACGCGACAGAGGCGACGATCGCCGGATGGAGCAGGGGGCGCCCGACGGGCTGGCCGGTCGCCGCGTCCCACAACCGCGCGGTCTTGTCCCACGACGCCGTCGCGACGAGGCGGCCGTCCGGACTGAAGACGACGGCGTTGAGCTTGAGTTCGTGTCTCATCGGTTCGCCGAAGGGCTCTCCGGTGCGGCTGTTCCAGAGCCGGGCCGCTCGATCACGGCCTGCGGTCGCCAGCGTCGTCCCGTCCGGGTTGAACGCCAGGGAAGCGACTGCGGCGCCGTGCGGAAGCGACCGGACGGCCGAAAGGGGCTTGGCCAGATCCCAGACCCGGGCCGTCCCGTCCTGACTCGCCGTCGCCAGCAAGTTCCCGTCCGGGCTCCAGGCGATCCCGCACATCTGCCCGCGGTGGCGCATCACCATGCCGGAAGGCTCGCCCGTCATCGCGTCCCACAGCCGCACCGTGCAGTCCTCGCTCGCCGTCGCGACGCGCCTCCCGTCCGGGCTGAAGACGACGATGCCGACCATGTTGTCATGCCGCATCGCCCGACCCAGCGATCGCCCCGTCTCGGAGTCCCACAATCTCGCCGCCCGGTCCCAGCTCCCCGTCGCAAGGCGCTTGCCGTCGGGACTGAACGCGACGGAGACGATGCGATCGTCATGCGGCATCGCGGCCCCGCGCGGCTCCCCCGTGACCGCGTCCCACAACCGCGCCGTGCGATCCTCGCTTCCCGTCGCCAGGAGCTTGCCGTCGGGACTGATGGCGATCGAATGTACCGCGCCTGCATGCCGCGTCACGGCGCCGGTGGGCTTCCCCTTCTCATCCCACACTCGCGCCGTGCCGTCGCGTCCCCCCGTGGCCACGCGTTTCCCGTCCGGGCCGATTGCGACATCGGTAACCTGGTCGTCGTGCCGCATCGCCTCGCCGACCGGCTCTCCCGTGTCCGAGTCCCAGAGCCGGGCCGTGCGGTCCTCGCTTGCCGTCGCGAGCCGTTTCCCGTCCGGACTGAACGCCAGAGCCGCGACGGGTTTCTCGTGCCGCATCGTCCGGCCCGCGGGGTCCCCGGTCTTCGCGTCCCACAACCTCGCCGTGCCGTCGTCGCTTGCCGTCGCAAGGCGTCTCCCGTCCGGGCTGAACGCGAGATCCCGGAGGAAGTTCTCGTGCCGCATCGCGCGGCCGATCGGCTCGCCGCTCGCCGCGTCCCACAGCCGTGCCGTGTTGTCCCGGCTCCCGGTGGCGACGACCTTCCCGTCGGGGCTGAACGCGACGGCGATGACGACACCTTGATGGGCCAGGACAAGGCGAAGTTCCGGCGTGAGAGGAGTTCTCAGGACGGCGCACGCGCGGGTGAAGTCCGTCGGATGGGCGGCGAAGGCCTCGGAGAAGTACACGGCCGCGGAGGAGTCGTCCCCCTGATCCGCCGCCTGCCGGGCCCGCATGACGTAGCTGTAGGCCAGCCGCTGCCTCGCCTCCCGTTCCCGCGCGTCCGCCCGGTCCCGCTCCGCCTCGGTCTTCCGGCGCTCCTCGACCTCGACGCGCGCCTTCTCCTCCGCCGCGCGCCGGGCCCTGAAGAGCTGAGTGACTCCGAACGCAGCTCCCCCGAAGATCGCCAGGACCGATACGGCCCCGAGCGCCCACAGGAGCGGCTGGCGGCGGATCTTCTTCCCGAGGACGTACGCGAGCGTCCGGCGCCTCGCGTGTCGGAGCGGCTCGCGCTGCCGATACGCCTCAAGGTCCTCGAGGAGCTGCGCCGCGCTTCCATATCGCCGCCCCGGCTCCTTCTCCAGCGCCTTGAGGATGATCGCCTCGACGTCGGCGGGGATCGCGGGGCTCAGGCTCCTCGGCCACGCCGGCTCCGCCGCCGCGACCTGCGTGAGCACGTCGGCCGTCGTATCCCCGACGAACGGCGGTCGGCCGCCCGTGAGCTCGTAGAGGATGGCGCCGATCCCGTACACGTCGCTCTGCGTCGTCGCCTTCCCGCGCGCCTGCTCGGGCGCCATGTAGTTCGGCGTCCCGACGACGATGTTGGTGCCGGCCAGACTCTCCCCCTCGACGGCGGTTTCCTTCGCGAGTCCGAAGTCCATCACGAAGACCCGCCCCTGCCGGTCGATCATCACGTTCGCCGGCTTCAGGTCGCGGTGGATGACGCCGCGTTCGTGCGCGTACTTCACCGCCTCGGCGATCTTCGCGACGGCCTCCAGTTTCGCGTCGAACCGGAGCTTCGCGGCGGAGAGGGTCGTCCCGTCCACGAACTGCATGGCGAGGAACGGCTGCCCGGCCTCCTCCCCCACCTCGTAGATCTTCGCGATGTTCGGATGGTCGAGCGACGCCGCGACGTGCGCCTCACGCTGGAAGTACGCCCGCGCCCGGTCGTCGCCGATCTGCTTGAGGAACTTCAGCGCCACCCACCGGCCCAACGGCTCGTCCCATCCGCGGTAGACGGTCCCCATCCCGCCGGCCCCGAGCCGGTTCACCCGCCAGTAGCGTGCGACGCGGTTGGCGGGGTCCTTCATCGCCTCGACGATCTCGGGGGGCACCGCCGCCCGGCGCATCGCGGTTCCGGAGCCCGCGTCGGCGGCGGGCATGGGAAGCGTGTCGGCCATGTTCTGCGGGATTATAGCCTCGCCCCGCGCAATTGATATGATGCAACCCGTCCCGGCGATCCGAATCTACAGACGGTGATCACGCGACGGGAGTTCCTGATCCTCGGCGGCGGCGCGCTGGCGGCGCCGTTCCTCGGCTGCGGCGGGTCGATCGGCGGCGCGGGCGTCACCGCCGTCGTGCGCTCCACGGTCCGGTGGACGCTTCGGACGGCGGACGCCGACCTCGCCGGCGCGATCGTCCGCATCGCGACGAACGCGACGGTGGCACGCCGCCAAGCCCAGGCGGGGGTTTTTCAGCAGCTCGGGCTCGGCATCGTGGAAGGGCGCGTGGAGGATTCGTCGGGGACCACGCTGGCCGGCCTTTCGGTGGGGGCCTTCGACGAGGCGGGCGGCGCGGTAGGACCGATCGTCTACCGCGGCGCCTCGGGGACGCTTGAACCATCCCTCTCCGCCACGACATCGGACGGGGGCTTCATGATCCTGAACGTCCCGCCGGGACGGTACCTGCTGCGCGTCACGGCGGGCGGCAACGGGTTCTTCCCCTTCTCCGTCACGGCCGACGGTGCGGCGGTCGTCGAGCTGGTCGCGCAGACGGGAATCCCGCTCTTCGTTCAGCACTCCGGCGCCACACGGAACGGGTCGGGGACGCTGGAGCCGTCCGTCACGTTGAGGGCGCTGGGGGTCGGCGCTCCGTTCCCGGTAGTCTCCGACGCGACCGGCGCGTTCGGTCCTCTCCTTCTCCCCGCGAACGGCGAACTCGTCTACAGGCTTTCGAAGGCGGGGTTCATCGATACGTACACGTTCCTGCGTTACGGCATGACTTCGATCTCACAGGACCTCCAGGTCTTCACGACGGCCGAGCGCGACGCCGCGGCCTTCAAGCCCGCGTCGATCTCGATCGATCCCGCGAAGGGGATCGTGAGCGGGATCGTGCGGACATCCGCGGGCGCGCCGCTGGCGGGCGCCGCGGTCGCGGCATCGTCGGGCACGGTCGTCTACAGCGATGCGGGCGGGAGCGCCGACGATGCGCTGACGGCGACGACCGCGTCCGGCGAGTTTACCGTCTTCAATTGCGTCCCGGGGCCGGTCGCTCTGGCCGCATCCGCCGCCGGGTTGAGCGCCGGCCTCCCGGTCGAAGCCGTCGCGGGGGCGATCATGCTCGTGCCCGACGCGCTGCGCCTCACTGCGGCCGCGGCGCTCACCGTAGCGCTTTCCGGGACGACGACCGACCTCGACGCTGCTCCGGTCGGAGGCGTCTCCTTCTCGATCGCGGGGGTCGGCACGGCCGTCTCGGGCGCGGACGGCGCGTTCTCCATCGCGGGACTCCCCTCCCACGCGCGACTCGTGCTCTCGTCGCCCGCCTGATTTTCCCCCAAACCCCGGCCGGTCTCCTCCCAAGGGAAGGATGAGGATTAGAAAGGAGAACGGCCATGATGAAGCACGCGCGGTGGGTGGCCCTGGCGGGGGCGATTGCGTATCTCGCGGGGTGCGGCCCGAACAAGGGCGAACTGTGGGCGGACAAGGTCAACGAGAAGATCACGGCGAAGATCAAGGCGGGCCAGGTCAAGACGGAGCTGGACCTGGCCTTCGCCAAGGTCGATGCGATGACGGAGTCGATGAAGGAACTGAAGCTCGAGACGATCACGGAGAGCGAGAAGAACAAGTTCGACGAGAAGATGGCGAAGTACGAGGAGAACTGGAAGAAGCTGATCGCCGAGAAGAAGAGTTAGCCCGCCTTGTTCGCGTCGGCTCGCCCTTGACACGCAGCAGCGGCCGGCGGCCGCGCGCCGGGCGGCCTCCTCCGGACCGCCCGGCGCCCTTCACTTCGGGTCCGGCACGCGCACGACGCGGAAGCCGTACGAGACGGCGGCGTTGGCGGGATCCTCCGCCGCGCGCGAGGCCGCCCGGAACGGGACCCAGTCCGCGCTGAGCCACGCGCCGCCGCGGCAGTATCGGAGTTCCGGTTGCAGGTCGCACGCGTCCTCGCACCACTCGGCGACGCTCCCGGCGAGATCCCGGACTCCGTACGGGCTCTCGTCCTCGGGAAACGATCCGACCGGCTCCGGCCAGGGCTTGGCGTTGCGCGACAGGCCCCCCTTCGTGAAACACCAGGTGAAGTGATTGCCCCAGGGGTAGATCCGTCCGTCCGCCCCGCGCGCCGCCTTTTCCCACTCCGAGCTCCGCGGCAGCCGGAACGTGACGGCCTCCCCCCGCGACCGGGCGCGCCCGGTCCGCCACTCGCAGTACGCGACCGCCGAGTTCCAGGAGACGCCGAGCACGGGCTGGTTCCCGACGATGTCCGGGCCGTACTTCACCCGGCCGTTCTGACCGATCCCCCAAAGCGATCTTTCGCGGTCCCGCGGCAGGTGCGGGAATGCGTCGCGCAGATTCTGCGCGGCAAGGCTCTCCACGAACTCGCGGTACTCGTCGCAGGTGACCTCGTAGCGCGCGAGGAAGAAGTCCCCGGTCTGCGCCTCTTCGTTCCAGGCCGCGGAAAGGTATGCGTCCGGATCGCCTCCCTCCGCGAACCGACCCGCGGGAACGTGGATGAACCCGGCGCCGATCTCCTCCTCGGAATGGAGGCGGACGTCGAGCTCGTGGCGCTGTCCCCCGACCACGCGGAAGGGGAGACGGGTATCGCGCAGGCCGGTCTTTCGAAGAAGGAGGAGGTAGCTGCCCGCGGGCAGGATCTTCTCGCTCGAGGGGCACGTCCCGAGGAAGTTGAAGTCGGAGCACTCGAGGGTGACGGTCGTCCCGGCCGCCGTCTCGTCGCCGGGAACGCGGATCTGCCCCGTCGAGGCGCATGGCCGCGGCATGAGTCTCCGGTCGCGCCCTTCCTCGTACCGGAAGAGGAACGCCTCGGCCCCCGGCGGCGAGGAGCCGATCCGGACCCGGCCGGTGCGGAAGATCCTCGCGGCATAGGTGCCGTCGTCGTAGATCCGCAGCAGATCCTCGAAGATCCGCATCTCGCGGTCGTTGCGCCGCTCATCGGACCGGCAGTACATCTCGAAATAGAAGGCGGCCATGCCCCGGAGGGCCTCGACGTTCTCGGGATCGAGCCCCAGCGCCTTGGTGAAGGCGGCCGTCTCGCGACCTTCCTGGGCGGCGATGTCCTTCGCGAGCGCCTCGATCCTGCGCTCGCAGTCCCAGAACTCCTGTCGCGCCTCCCCTTTCTCGTACGGCTTCAGCGCGGCCGCGAGGTCCCGCGCCCGCATCACGGTCCGCCCGTGCTCCGACTTCAGACGCTCCCATTCGGCGCGGGCCAGGCGGCCCTCCTCCACCAGCGCCTGCGCTTCCTTCTTCTGCTTCGCCTTCTGGACGAGCCGGTCGGTCTCCCCGAACATCCGCTCGGCGATGGGATGGCCGGGGACGAGCGACTTCACCTTCGCGTAGAGATCCCGCGCCTTCGCGTGGTCCCCCGAGTCGGAGGCCTCCTTGGCCCGGGCCAGGGTTCCCTCGACTTCCCGCTCGAAGCCGCGTTTCCGGATCCACGCGCCGAGGAGCGCGACGCACAGGCCGGCGAGGAGCAGTCCCGCGACCGCCGAGAGAGTCCGGTGCCTCTTCAGCCATCTTGCGACCCGGGCCGCCGCCCCCGGCGGCCGCGCGAGGATCGGCTGTCCGTCCAGGAAGCGGCGGAGATCGTTGCGGAACTCCGCCGCGTTCGCGTACCGCTTCGAGGGGTCCTTCTCCAGCGCCTTGAGCGCGATGGTCTCCACGTCCCGCGGGACGGAGGCATTGAGCCTCCGCGGCATCGGGGGGTCCGTGTTGAGGATGCTCGCGAAGATCTCCTGCATCGTCTCGCCGACGTGGGGGGGACGTCCCGTCGCGATCTCGTACAGGATCGCTCCCAGCGCGTAGACGTCGGTGCGCGCGTCGAACGACCGGCTTTCCCCCGTCGCCTGCTCCGGCGCCATGTACACCGGAGTCCCCAGCACGATGCCGCTCTCCGTCAGCCGCGTCCCCCCTTCCGAAACGTAGGCGAGCCCGAAGTCGCCCACCTTCGGTTCGCCTCCGAGCGTCACCAGGACGTTCGCGGGCTTCAGGTCCCGGTGGACGATCCCTTTCGCGTGACCCGCCGCCACGCCGTCCGCCGCCTGCGCAAGCAGCTCGACGAGCCTCCGCATCGGGTACTTGTGCAGTCCGATGAGGTTGCTCATCGGCGGGCCTTCCACGAGTTCCATGACGAGGCAGAGCTGCCCGTCGATCTCGGCGACGTCGTGGAGGGTGACGATGTTGCGGTGGGAGAGTCCGGCCATGACGCGCGCCTCGCGCTCGAAGCGGAGGCGCACGTCCGGCAGCTCCTTGGGGAAATCGCGGAGGAACTTGAGCGCCACCGGCCGCTCCAGCTCGCGGTCCCACGCGCGCCAGACGACGGCCGCGCCGCCCTCTCCGAGCTTCTCCCGCTTCTCGTAGCGGGGCGCGCGCCCCAGCTCGCCGAGCCCGTCTTTCAGACCGTCGAACCAGCCCTCACGACCCGAAGAGGGCATTCCATTCCTCCTCCAGCTCCGACGGGTTCCCGACGGTGCGCGCGATCTCGGCGCGGATCTCCTCCTGGATCTCGCGGCGCACCGTGAAGAGGTGGTTGCGGACGTCGCTCTCGCCGATTCTCAGTTGCTCCGCGATCTTCGCGTACGTGGGCTTCTCGGCGGGCGGGCTGAGGTCGTAGGCCTCGTAGGCGCGGAACTGGATCTCGCGGCCGCGCGCCTTGAAGCGTTCCCGCACCCGCTCCACCGCGTCCTTCGCGATGCCGACGGCCCAGGCGCGGTCGAAGGCCTTCTCGGGATCGGCGGCGCGGGGATCGGGTTCGAACTCCTCGAGGGATTCCAGCGGCACGACCTTGACGCCGCCCCCGCGCTTGAGGGCGTTCATCGCGTCAGCCTGGTCCTGGACGAAGCGCTTGAGGAGCAACTTGATGTATCCGCGGAAGCTCCCCTTCTCCGGAACGTAGCGGCGGAGGGCATCGCCGCCGACGAGCCAGAGGAGGAAGGCCTGCGTGAGGTCCTTCGCGTCCTCGTTGGAACGCGCGCACGCGATGCGGACCCAGGTGTAGATCGGTTTCCAGTAGCGGCGGCAGAGCAGTTCCATGCCCGCGCGGTACTCCGCATCGCCCGTCGCGTGCAGGCGCGTCACGATCTGCCAGGTCGTGTCGGGGAAGCGCCGGTCGGCGCCGCCGAGCGTGGTGTCGAAGCTATCGGCCATCAGATCTCAGCCATCAGCCGTCAGCCCCCTCTGTCTTGCTGATGGCTGACGGCTGATAGCTGACTGCTCTATCTCAGGTACCCCTTCGGCAGCACGAGCGCCTTGCTCGATGGTTTCGCCAGGAATTTCGATGCGTCCTCCTTCTTCCCGATGCGCCAGGTTGCGGGCTCCCGGACGGGGTAGCGGTTCCCCTTGTCGTCCTCGACCGCCATGAAGGCCCACCGCCACCCGACCGGCTGGTTCGGGTCCACGATCTGTCCCTCTCCGGAATCGACCGGGTGGCACAGGACGAAGGCGATCTCGCCCGATTCCCCGGAGTAGAACCGCTTCCAGCCTTCGCCGTCCTCCTCGCGCAGGTCGACGAGCGGCGGGAGCTTGCGGTATCCGTAGATCCAGATCTTCGCGGGCTTGCGGCCGGGCATCGAGGCCCGCCACGTGATCAGCAGCGGTCCCTTCGGGAGGGCCGGGACCGTAAGATGGCTCGTGCGGAAGGCGGGGACGACGGCCCCGGCATACGGCTTTCCCGCCCCGCTCTCCCACCCCGTCGACGGGGAGAAGGCCGCCGCCTGCTCCTCCTCGCCCGTCGGTTCGAGGGGCTCGGCGGGTGCCTCGGGGACCGACGCGGAAACGTCCTCGCGGCCGAACCTCCTCATCTCCTCTTCGATCTTCCCGATGTCCTTCTCGAGGAGCGGTCGCGCCGCCTCCATGATCTCGAGCTGCTCGTACAGATCCAGCGCGATGAAGCGCGCGTCGCTGCGGCCGCTCGTGTGGATGTTCGCGATGGCCTTGGACAGCCTTTCGTCGTACGCGTCGGAGATCGCGCTCGTCGTGTCCGGATGGAGGAGGTAGATTTCGTCCGATTCCTTGGCCCGGTTGAACGCGCGGGTGACGACGTGGACCCGGTAGAAATCGTCTGAGTCCCAGTTCTCCAGCGCGCGCCGCATCGCGTACTCGTTCAGGGCGAGCTCGTGCTCGACGGCGCGCACCTGGTTGCGCGCCTTGCGCAGTTCCTCGTAGCGCGCGAAGCGGATCGCTTCGCGGTAGCCGATGCGGGAGGCGAACCAGATCGACGTGATCGCGATGGAGATGACCAGGGCCTGGTCCACCCAGAATGCGAGCCGTTCCCGCACCCGGTACGTCATCGTCCCTCCCCAAGGCGCGCCTCGGCCTGGTCAAGCGCCTTTTCCTGCGAGTCGATCAGGGGAAGGACGATCCTCTCGGCCCGCTCCAGGATGCGGCCGAGCGCTTTGACGATCCGGGGCACGTCGCGAGGATCGGCTCGCCCCTCGTGGAGCCGCTCGACGAGCTCCCGCTGCGCATCCGTGTACAGCCGTTCGACCTCCGCGACGACGCGCGGATTGACCGTCGCCATGTACGGCTTCCCCGCCGCCGTCTCCATGTGCAGCGTGCGCAGTTGGATGCGGACGTCCCGGCCCTTCTCGACGTCCGCGCGCGCCTTCCGCATCTGATCGAGGTTGCCGTCGAGCTCCTTGCGGAGCACCCGGAGCGTGTTGCGGGCGAGGCGGTAGTCCTGGACCTGGCTGAAGCGCGCCGCCTCGGTGAAGCCCGCGCGCGCCGAGAGCCAGATCCCGACGGCGACGCCCACGACGGTCAGGACCTGCCCGATCCAGAACTCGAATCCGATCGGGTTGAGGCTGTCCTCGATCTCGTCGGCGGGTTTCGCGGCCGCGTCGTCCGTCATCGCCTCCCCCGACCTCCCGCCAACACCAAAAGTTGACAGGGAGCTTTTGGTGTCACTTCACGTCGACGACCTTCCACCAGAGTTCGGAACCGCTGCGGGCGCCGAACGCGACCCGCTTCCCGTCGGGGCTGAAGACCGGCGGCCCGACGAAATCGAACTCCTCGCCCGCCTTCTCCCCGGCGACGAGGTGCCACTTCAGTCCCTTGCGCGCGGGGTACGCGACCGTCTTCCCGTCCGGGCTGAAGACGGGCTGCCCCACCTGGTCGAACGCCGCTCCGGCCTTGTCACCGACGACGATGCACCACTTGAGCCCCGCCGAGGCGCGATGGGCGACGACGGAGCCGTCCGGGCCCAGGACCGGCGCGCCGACGAACTGGTAATCGGGCCCCTTGTTCGACCCGACGACGATGCACCACCGCCGGCCGGTGCGGGCGGGGTAGGCGAAGGCGTCGCCCTTCGGCGCGAAGACGGGCCGCAGCACCTCGTCGAACTCCTCGCCCTTCTTCTCGCCGATGACGACCTGCCATCTCTCGCCCTTCGCGACCGCGTACCCGAGCGTCTTTCCGTCCGCGCTCCACGCCGGGCCGTCCACTCCGTCGCCCGTCTCGATCTTCCGCTCCCCGAGGACGAGGACCGTCCCCTCTCCGGCGGCGGCCCCGTATCCGAGCGTCGCGCCATCGGGGCTGAAGACGGGAGCGTCCACGTCGGCGAAGTCGGGCCCCTTCTTGCCGTCCAGCACGACGAACCAATCGGTCGATTTCTCCCCCCGCGCCGCATACGCGAACCTCTTCCCGTCGGGGCCGAAGACCAGCCCCTTCGCGCCGCCGTAGGACGGGCTCTTCTTGTCGCCGACGACGACGTAGTGGCGGAACCCTTCGAACCCCGTGTACGCCACGGTCTTCCCGTCCGGGCTGATGACAAGGGACTGGACCTTGTCGAACGCATCGCCGGCACGGTCGCCGAAGACGACGGATTCGGATTTGGCCCTCGCCACGAACGCGACGGACCGGCCGTCGAGACTGAAGGCGGCGATGGTGACCTCCGCATCCGCCGGCGCCGTGGCCAGCTTCTTCTCCTCGAAGGAGACGCCATCCTGTACCACACACGCCAGGACGATCAGGACGTTCATGGGCGCACCTCCAAAAGGGCCAGGAGTTACACGACCGAATGGGGATTCAGTAGTCCCGCTTTGCGAACCGCCAGCAGGCCAGCGCGATCATGGCGGCTGCGAAGAGCGCCCCGGAGATGATCGCCACCTCCCAGTTCACGCCGGGCGGGAACGCGGGGATCGCACCCTCGCCCGCCTTCTTCAACTCGTCGGCAAAGAGGCTCTTGAGGAGCATCTGGCTGTTGAGCTTGTCGAGATAGCGGGTCTTGGGGAAGATGTAATAGAGAAGGTCGATCACGCTCACCCACTTCTCGGAGACCTGGCCGATCTTCGAGGGATCGTGGATCTCGGCGTGGATGTAGTTGATCCCCCAGAAGCCGATCCAGGCGATCGTCGTCATCAGGATGGAACCGAGCCAGCTCCGCCAGAGGACGGCGAACAGGACGGAAATCGAATAGAGGATCGCGAACTGGAACGTGAGGATCCCGATGGACCACAGGTAGCTCGCGTTCCAGTAGTTCATCCTCATCGAGATCGCCAGCCAGCTCCCGCCGATGAGGACGACGGCCAGCAGGAAGACGTAGACGAGTCCCCCGAGGTACTTGTAGATGAGGAGCGTCGTGCGCCCGATCGGCTTGGAGAGCAGGATCTCGATGTTCCCCTTCTCGAGCATGCCCGGGACCGCGAAGGCCGTGAAGATCAGCGCGGCCAGGAGACCGAACACGCCCGCCACCCACTCCGCGAACAGGATCTGGATCCCCGCGGCCACCGCGCCCACGCTCGCCCCGCTCCCGATGAATCCCTCGTGCAGCCCGAACAGGACGCCGAACTTGTAGCCGACGGCCTTGTGGGGGCCGAAGGCCGTCCACCGGATCGTGAAGACCCCCTCCCCCTCCGGCCGGGCGTCGATCCAGAGGTACCCCGCCTGCTGGAAACGCTTCTTCAGGAAGGACGCCTGCGTCCCGACCGGCGGGGCGGCGTACGGCGTCTGCATCCCGGGAACGTCGAGGGCGGGGTCCGTGATCCGGCCCTGCTGGACCGCCTCTTCCTTCCACGCCGCCTCGTAGAACTCCTGGAGCGCCGCCGGGTCCTTGAGCTTGAGCGTGAACTCGTAGCGGTTCTCCGCCCACTCTCCTTCGGGCGCGAGTTCCCGGCAGTTCGAGACCTCGAAGGCCATCTTGTCGAACCGCTTGTGCTTGAACCCCTTTCCGATGACGATGCCGAACGACTTCGTCGCCTCCTGGAACGCGTCGGCCGGCGCCAGCGGGCTGAAGGAGATGCTGAAGCAGAGGAAGACGAAGACGAACGCGATGATCCCCAGCACCCAGAACGACTTCTTGTCGATGGTCTCGCGCAGCGAGTCCTTCATGAAGGCGAAGAACTTCATCGCTTATTCGACCACCTCTCCCGTGACCGTCTCGATGAAGAGCTCCTCGAGGCTCTGGCGTTTCTCGTTCACCCCTCGGATGCTCACGTTGCCCTGCCGGAGGATGTCGATGACCGGATCGATCTTCGCGCCGTCCGGCATGAGGACCTCGAGGCCGCCGGCGATCTTTCGCGCGGAGGCCCCGAGCTTCGCGATCGCCGCGAGACACGGCCCGGGGTCGCCCTCGACCTTCAGCTCGAACAGGTTCGACTTGCGCGTGAGCTCCGCCACGGTCCCCTGCTTGACGAGGTTGCCCTGCTCGAGGACGCCCACCCGCGACGCGATCAGCTCGACCTCGCTGAGGATGTGCGAGTTCACGAAGATCGTCTTCCCCTCGTTCTTGAGCTTGACGAGGACGTCGCGGATCTCGCGGCGGCCCACGGGATCGACCCCGTCCGTGGGCTCGTCGAGGAAG
>JACPRC010000058.1 GCA_016190175.1 Planctomycetota bacterium | reverse complement strand
TCGCCCTCCTCGCCCTCCTCTCCCAGCTCTCCGAGGATCCCGTCACCCTCCTCTCCGCCACCGCCGACCGCGCGGCCGCCCGCCCCGGCGACGTCGTGCGCGTCTCCCTCACCGTCGCCGTCGCGGAGCACTTCCACCTCTACGCCACGACATCGAAAATCACGCCCGTTGCCGTGAAGATCCAGACCCCCGACGTCCAGCTCGACGGGAAACTCGAGGAACCGGAGCCGAAGATCGTCGACTTCTTCGGCGAGAAATACCCCGCCCACGAAGGCGAGGTCACGCTCGTCGCACGGTGCCGCATCGGGCGCGTGCCGGACGGGCCGCTCGAAATCCGCGGCACCCTCGTCGGTCAGGCCTGCGACGACAAGGTCTGCAAGAACGTCGAGGTCGCGTTCTCGGTCACGGTCGCGATAGGAGAGGCCGCCCCGAAGGCGGCCCTCGCCGCGGTCTCGGTCGAGAAGAACGAGATCACGGTCCGGCTCCGCCTGGAACCCGAGGCCGCCCGCGTCGTCCCGGGGTCGGCGTCCGTCGCGCTCGATGCGCCGCACGTGGCCGCCGGAATGCGCGAACTCCCCGACGGCGCGGCTTTCACGGTCGCCGGCGCGCCGGAGCGAGTGAAGGGGCGGCTGAAGCTGAAGGTGACGGACGGAAAACGCACCGCCGACGTCGAGATCGCGTTCGAGGCCGTCCTTCCCGTCGAGCACCTCGACAGCCTCGACGCGGGCCTCGCGCGCGCGAAGCGCGAAGGCAAACCCGTCTTCCTCGAGTTCACCGGCGAATCCTGAATGGCCTGCAAGAACATGAAGGCGAAGGTCTTCGCCAGGCCGGAGGTGCGGCGCGAGCTGGAGCGATTCGTCTTCGTCGAGCTTTACGCCGACAAGCCCGAAAACGCGAAGCTCCAACTGGAGCGCTTCAAGAGCGACTCGCTGCCGCTGTACGTGATCCTCGACGCCGACGGGAAGGAACTCGCGCGCCTCGACCGCGCGGAGTTCGACGTCGAGAAGTTCCTCGGCTTCGTGCGCGCGCCGTTCGGCCCGGACGTGCGGATCGCGTCGGTGACGTTCGACCGCCCACGGGTGCGGAGCGGCGCCTGGGTCACGATGACGGTGAAGCTCTCCGTCGCTCCCTCGGACTGGACGGTGCAGGAGACGAACCTCGAACTCGCGGGCGGGAAACTGGGGAAGGTCGAACGGGCCGGAGCGACCGTGACCGCCGCCGTCCAGCCGGCGGGCCCCGTCAAGGGGACGCTCAAGGTCAGGATCGCCAAGGGCGCGGACACGCGCGACAAGACGCTCGACATCGCCGGCACGATCGAGGTGTACGAACCGGAGATCGTCCTCTTCTCCTTCAAGCCGAAGCGGGCGAAAGCGCGCATCGGGGCCACGATGGAGTTCGCCGCCGACATCGACGCGCGCCCCGCCGGTCTCGGGATCGTCTCCGCCTCCGCCGCCTTCGACGAGCCGTTCGAGGCGCGCGGGGTACGCATTGAGAAAGGCAGGGTCGTCGTCATCGTGGGCGTGCGCGACGCCGCGAAAGCGGGCGAGCAGGAGGTGCGCGGCCGCCTCACGGTCCGCCTCGAGGACGGCGAGGAGCGATCGGTCGACCTGCGCGGCGCCCTCACCGTGCTTCCGAGGCGCGCCGCCGGCCCCGGCGACGATCCGCTCGCGAAGGGCCTCTGGTTCTTCCTCGGCCTCTGCATCGCGGGCGGCGCGATCTCGCTCGTGATGCCCTGCGTCTACCCGCTCATCCCCGTCACGCTCACCTTCTTCATCAAGCAGAGCGGCGGATCGCGCGGGAAGACGTCGCTCCTCGCGTTCCTGTACGGGCTCGGGATCATCGTCACCTTCACGGCGCTCGGCTTCGGGCTGTCGGTCCTCCTCGGCGCGGCGGGCGCGCAGTCCTTCGCCGCGAACCCGTGGCTGAACATGGGGATCGCGGTCCTCTTCTTCGTCATGGCGCTCTCGCTCCTGGGGATGTTCGAGCTGAAGCTGCCCTCGTTCATCACGGACCGCGCCGCGGGCGCCGCGCCGAAGCAGGGCTACCTCGGCGCGTTCGGCCTCGGCCTGGTCTTCACGATCGTCACCTTCACGTGCACGATCCCGATCGCCGCGAGCCTCATGGCGATGGCGTCGGCGGGGAAGGCGGGATGGGCCCTCCTCGGGATGCTCGTCTACTCCGTGACGATGGCGGTCCCGTTCCTGATCCTGGGCCTCTTCCCGCAGCTCATCCACAAGATCCCGCGCAGCGGCGGGTGGCTCCAGACGATGAAGGTCGGGACCGGCTTCCTCGAACTGGCCCTCGCGTTCTACTACTACGCGAAGGCGGACTTCTCGTGGGGCTGGGACCTCCTGGGCCGCGACATGAATCTCGCGATCTGGATCGCGATCCTCCTCGCGGGCGCGCTCTGGCTCTTCGGGATGTGGCGCCTGCCGCACGACGAGAGACAGGAGCACGTCGGCTACGGCCGCGCGATGTGGGGGATGCTCTTCGCGACGTTCGCCTTCTTCCTCGTCGCCGGACTCGCCGGGCGCCGTCTCGGCGGGTTCGAGTCGATCCTGCCGCGCGAGAAGGGGAAGGAGTACGACACGCTCGATGCGGGCCTCGAGGCCGCGAAGAAGGAGAAGAAACTCGTCTTCCTCGAATTCACCGGCTTCTCCTGATTGAACTGCCAGGCCGTGGAAGCGACCGTCTTCCCGCGGCCGGAGGTCCGGCAGGAGCTGGACAAGTTCGCCTACGTGAAGCTCTACGTCGACAAGCCGGAGCCCGAGGGCTCGCGCAACAAGAAGCTCCGCGACGGGCGGTTCAAGAGCAACGACCTGCCGCTCTACCTCGTCCTCGACGAGAACGGCGAGGAACTGGCCCGGCTCAACTTCGCGGAGCGGGACCCGCGGAAGTTCCTCGCGTTCCTCCGCGAGGGGATCGAGGCCGCGGAGACGACGGCGTCGCGCTGAACCATTCCCCCGTTCCGTTTGTCCTAACGGCGTCTTTCGTGGGACGTATCATTCAAGAACGCTGGTGCGGGGATTTCGTCGGGAGGAGAACGTTATGAAGCAGGTGCTGTGGGCGTTGACGGGTCTGGTGGCGTTGTGGGGATGGTCCGCGCCGGCGAGCGCGCAGGACCCCGAGCGGCGGATGGAGGAGCTCAAGAAGGAGTTCGAGAAGCGCCGCCATGAGATGGAGAAGAAGTTCGAAGAGGCGATGCGCCAGCTCAAGGAGGAGTTCGGCCGCCGGATGGAGGATCTCAAGGGCGGCCGCGGCAAGAAGGAGAAGGACTGCGACAAGTGCGACAAGAAGGGCGAGAAGAAGGGCTGCGACAAGTGCGAGAAGAAGGGCGACCGGAAGGATTGCGACAAGTGCGAGAAGAAGGGCGACAAGAGGGGCGGGGGCGGCGACCGCATCGAGGAGCTCTTCCGCCATCTGCTCCGCCGCCTGGAGGAGCTGGAAAAGAGGATCGAGAAGTTCCACAAGGACGGCGGGAGGGACCGCGGCGGCGACCGCGACTATTTCTTCCGCTTCGTCCCCCGCGAATTCGGTCCGGAGAATTGGGAGAGGGAGTTCCGCCGCTTCGAGAAGCGTTTCCGCGGCGGCGACGACGATGACGACGATCGCCGGGAGTTCCGCTTCGAGTGGCGCGGCGACGACCGCGAGGGACCGCGCCGTCCGCGACGGTCGGGTCCCGACGACTACTAGATTCGGTCGGATCTACCCACCCCCGGCGGGAGACCCCTGCCGGGGGTTTTCCTTTGCTCGCGTTTGCCCCACCGCTACAATCGGGGGCCTCATGCCCGCCGAGAGACTCATCGATCCGGCATCCGTGGACTTCTCCAGGCCGATCCTGGACCGCAAAGGGATCGAGGCTCTCGTCCCCCACCGCGACGCCATGCTGCTCCTGGACGGGGTCGTCACGATGGACATCCCGAACGCGCTCGTCGTCGGGTACCGGGACTGCCGGGCCGACGAGTTCTGGACGGCGGGCCATTTCCCGAGCAATCCGATCCTCCCCGGCGTCCTCATCGCCGAGGCGTCGGCCCAGCTCGCGCTCGTCTACAACAAGACCGCGCTGCCGGACCTGAAGGATCGGCTCTGGGTCCTGGTCGGGATGAACCAGGCGCGGTTCCGGGGCATGGTCCGGCCGGGGGACCGGCTCGTCCTCGCGGGGAAGGTCCTCCAGCTCACGCGGCGCGGGGGGCGCGTCTACAGCCAGGCCTATGTCGGGGACAAGTGCATCGCCGAGGTCGAAATCCTTGCAATCCCTAGTTGAGACCGAGCTGGCGGCGATCGACGCCGCGGCCGCCGCCATCCGGGGGCGCTTCCCGGCCTTCCCCCGCGTCGCCGTCGTGCTCGGCTCGGGGCTGGGCGACGTCCTGAAGACGGGCGGGGCTTCGCTCCCCTACTCCGAGATCCCGCATTTCCCGAAACCGCGCGTCGCGGGGCACCACGGCGTCCTCGAGGTCGGCGAGGTCGCGGTCTTCCGCGGCCGCTGCCACTACTACGAGGGCCATCCGATGGAGGCCGTGGTGCGGCCGGTGCGCGCCATGGCGCGACTGGGGGTGGAGACGCTGATCGTGACCAACGCGGCCGGCTCGGTCCACGCGGCGCTGCGGCCGGGCGAACTGATGCTGATCGAGGACCATATCAACCTGCTCGGCGCGAACCCGCTGCGGGGAGACAACTTCGACGGGCTGGGGCCGCGCTTCCCGGACCTCTCCGCGGCGTACGATCCGGGACTGCGCCGGGCGGCCGCGGCGGCCGCGCGCGAGGCGAAGGTGCGGCTGCGGCGGGGCGTCTACGCGGCCGTGGGGGGACCGTCGTACGAGACGCCCGCGGAGATCCGGATGCTCCGGCGCGCGGGAGCGGACGCGGTCGGGATGTCCACGGTGCCGGAGGTCATCGCGGCGCGCCATGCGGGCGTTCGCGTCGCCGCGATCTCGTGCATCACGAACCTGGCGGCCGGGTTGTCGAAGGAGCCGCTCACGCACGAGGAGGTCCTCGAGACCACGCGCCGCGCCGCGGGCGGCCTCGACCGGCTCCTGCGCGCCCTGATCCGGAGGATCGGATGAACCCCGTTAGACTCACGGTGATCCGATCGCGTACGCCGAAGGTGCCCCTCCTCGCTCGTCGAAGGACCGGGACGCGGGACGGAAGGAGTCTGACGGGGTGAGCGATCTCGTGGCCGCCGCGCGCGAGGTCATGGCGCGGGCGCACGCGCCGTACTCGGGGTTCCGCGTCGGGGCGGCGCTGCGGACGCGGTCGGGCCGCGTCTTCACGGGGTGCAACGTCGAGAACGCCGCCTTCGGCCTCACGTTCTGCGCGGAGCGCGGCGCGGTGGCGGCCGCGGTCGCCGCGGGGGAGCGCGAGTTCGTCGAGATCGCGATCGTCTCCTCGGGGGGCGAACCCACGTCGCCGTGCGGGGCGTGCCGGCAGGTGCTGGCCGAGTTTGCCGAGGATCTCGCGATCGTGCTGGCGGGAGACCGCGAGACGGTGCGGACGTCGCTGCGGGAGCTTCTTCCCTCGGCGTTTCGTGCAGGGAACCTTGCCGCCCGCCGCGTCGGGGACTATAGTGAGGGGCGATCCCCCAAGCGCTCGAGGAGAAGGAAATGAAACGCTTGTGGCTCCTTCCGGTCGCGCTTCTCGCGGCCTGCGGCGGACAGCCGAGCGGCGCCGTGCGGTTCATGGGCGGGCCGCGCATCCGCTCCGCCGACCCGGACAACCGCGCCGCCGAGTCCTACTGCCTGACGTGCGGCACGAAGGCGTACATCGGCATCTCCAAGTGCCCGAACGGGAAGTGCCAGCAGAAGCTGACATGGTCCGAGACATACCCGTGCGGCTTCTGCGGCGCCACGGGCGACTGCCGCGCGTGCCGCGTCCTGGACCAGGCGGGCTCCGCCTGCTTCAACTGCAAGGGGACCGGCGTCATCACCTACGAGGGGCGCACGCCCCAGTGCCCGCAGTGCAAGGGGACCGGCAAGTGCGGGATCTGCGCCGGCAGCGGGAAGTGCGACCTCTGCAAGGGGAACAAGAAGCTGACGAAGACCGAGGTCGAGGAACTCGTCAAGAAGCTGGACAAGAAGGGCGGCGAAGAAGCGAAACCGTAAGAGCCTATCTCAGTAGGCCTCCCGTCGCCGGGACGGGCCTTCGCCACGCCGACCCGCCTACGCCCTTCGGGCTTCGGCGTGGCCACGCCGTAGCTCGCCGGAGGCGAGCGAAGGCGGGAGCGCCGCCCGAAGGCGGGTCGATCTCCCTTTCCGCACTTCGATTTGACTTGCCGCACCTTCGCGGGATAGAATCCCATACGGTATGCTCTTCTTGCTCCCGGCTCTCCTTCTGTCCGTGTCGGCCGGCGGGGCGGATCCGGGGGACGGCATCCGCGTCGCGACCGAAGGGACGCTGCGGCTCTCCGCGGGCGCGGACGTTCGAGTCGCGGGAAACCTGGAGGCCGACGGGAAGCTGCTCGTGCGCGGCCGGCTCGAAGTCGGCGGCGACCTGCGCCTCTCCTCCGCACGGTTCGAGGAGGGCTCCGAACTGACCCTCACCGGCGGGCGCGCGCACCGGCTGGACGTTCCTGACGACCTCGCGCTGTGGAAC
>JACPRC010000057.1 GCA_016190175.1 Planctomycetota bacterium | reverse complement strand
TCAGGCTAGTAGCAGTACCACCCGCCTCCGATGAACCTCAGCACGTCCTCGAACAGGCCGGGCACGCGCGCCCGCGCCCGCACGACATAGGCGGGGTAGGTCGGCCGCTCGTACGCCGGCTGGGGCCGCTGCTTGCTGTCCGCCATGAGGAGCAGCGTCTTCGCGTCCCGCCCGTCGCCGAGGTACGCGGTCATCACCTCGACTTCCGTGATGTCGCAGCCGCGGATCGTCATCTTCACCGGCGTCGTCACTTTGTAGCTGGTCTTGCGGCCGCGAAGGAAGACGGCATACGTCCCCTCCGGGGCCTCGAGCTCGACCGACTGCCTCCGCGCGATCTCGACTCCTCCGTCCTCGAAGAAGCGGATCGCCTTCGCCTTCGGATCGATCGACACCTTGAACGCCCGGTGCGACCGGTTCTCGATCCCCAGCCCCTGGCCCTCGCGGGTGGTCTCCCCCATGAGGCGCCGGAGGATCCGGTCGCTCACGCCGGCCTTCTTCATCTCCACGATGTCGTCGGCCGAGAGCTTGAGGACGGTGCCGTCCCGGTCGATCTTCGCGAGGATCGTCTCCTCGGCGACCCCGTCCTGGACCATCTTGATCACCTCTTCCTTCGTAATCTGCGGGAAGAGGAGCCCGAGCGCGAGCAGAAGCGTCATACGTCACCCCCCATCATTGCTGGTACGCCGAAGAGCACAGCTTGTCCACGAACTTGGCGATCGCCGCGCGGAGCGAGTTCCCCGCGAGCGTCTCGTCGTAGCTCATTCTGCCGCCCAATCCCAGAGAACCGCTCACCCGCCGGGTGGCCTTGCCGTCGCCCATCCGCGAGAAGAGGATCTCGGAGGTCTCGACGTCGATGAGGCGCACGGTCACGGAGCTCTCCGCGATCTGCTCCTTCTGCTGGTAGACCACGACGTCCGTCGCCTCTTCCCGCATTCCGAAGTTCGTCACGACTCCGTACGCGATGAGCTTCACGTTGAGGATGCGCCCGACCTTCACCGCGGTCGCGTCGTCGGTCACGCCGCTGTGCTCGAGCGCGTGCTCCTTGAGGATCTTGTCGATCTGGCTGCGCTCGACCATGCGGAACTGCTCGGCCTCTACGAGGTAGTTGATGAGGACGTCGGCCGCGGCGCGCCCGATGCGTCCCTGGCCGTAGCCCGACTTGTCCTCGAAGTCCACGACCGCAAGCGTCTTGCGTTCGCCGAACGGGCGCGGCGTCGTCTTGTTGATCTTGACCGGTTCCTCTTCCTTGGTGACCTCTCCGCCGCGGCAGCCGACACCCAGGACGAGCAGCGCGAAATACCCGATCCGCTTCATGGATCCTCCCGCAAGCTATTGGACTCCAATCCGATCACGATGTTCCCTGCATTCTCGGTCACTTCTTCGCGCCCCTGGGGTCGAACCCGGGCAGCGGCAGCCCCGCGGCCGCGCGCGCGCAGGCCCGGTGCGCGAGATGCGGCAGGCTCGCCGTGATCCCGCCAAGGAGGCTGTCGTCCTCCTCGCCCGCGTTCGCCCGGCCCTCGCCGGTCCAGACCGTCTCGCCGGTCCGGCCGTCGACCAGCTCGAGCCGCACCTTCACCACCGCGTCCAGGAGCAGCGGCCGGCCGTACTCCTCCACCTTCGAATAGAGCAGCGCGTCGCAGTTCCATTCCTTCGCGAGCTGGTCCCACCGGTACATTCTAATCTCATCCGCGATCCCGAACCGGTTTTTCGCGTAGAAATCCTGGATCGTCGAGCGGGGGACGCTCCGGTAGCCTCTCCCGCCGACCGCGTCTTCCACCAGCGGCCACACGACCTTCGGCGCGTCCAGGTCCGTCGTGTCGTTGAAGGTCGGGATGACCGCGACCAGATGGATGTCGCGGTTCAGGTATTGCGGCGCGAACGAACAACCCGCCAGGAGCGGCAGCAGGACCAGGATCCGGCTCATCGGATCCGGCCCGACTGGGAGAAGAAGGCCATCGGATTGTCCCACACGAGCTTCCGGATGTCCTTCTCGCGCGCGCCGCGGCGGCGCAGTTCCTCGACCGTGTGCGGCACCATGAGCGGGTCCGACGGACCCCAGTCCGCGGCGCTGTTCACCATCATCCGGTCGGTGCCGTTCTCCTCCAGGATGTTCGCCATCCGCTCGGGCGAAAGCTTCGTGATCGGATAGACCGTGTGGCCCGCCCACGCGCCCGTCGCGAGCGTCATCGGAGTCGTCTCCTCGACGTTGTGGTCGATGAGCGTCCGCTCCGGCGGGAAATCGAGCGCGTCCACGATCTCGAGGATCTTGCGGATCCCCTCGAACTTGTCGAGGTGCGGCGAGTGGACGAGCAGCGGCAGCCCGTGGTCGCGGGCCAGCTCGATCTGCCGGACGAGGAACTCCTCCTCGGGCGCGGTGATGGCGTCGAAGCCGACCTCCCCGACGGCGACGACGTGGTCGGCCTCGAGGAAGCGCGGCATCTCGCGCACGACCTCGTCGGCGAGCGCCCAGTTGTTCGCCTCCTTCGGGTTCATCGCGATCGTGACGTACTGGCGGATGCCGTATCGCGCGGCCCGCTCGTGCTCGTAGCCGATGAGGTGGTCGAAATAGTCGAAGAACGAGCCGGCGTATTTGCGGGTCTCGCCGAGCCAGAAGGCGGGCTCGACGATGACCTCGATGCCCGCCTTCGCCATCGCCTCGTAGTCGGCGGTGGTGCGGGCAACCATGTGGATGTGAGGCTCGAAGATGCGCATCGGTGGAATTCTATCCCAAAGGGATCTCTCCCGCGAGTTTCGCGATCTCAATTCGCCGACGGCTCCGCCGGCCCCCGCCGGGGAGGTCCCAGCATCTGCGCAAGAAGGCCGCAACGCTCCTCCACGTCCGCGCTCTCCATGAGGAGCTGCCGCTCGCGCGGGTCGCCCACCAGGGTCGACGCCAGGACGTCGAGGATCACGGGGAGCGGCACGCCCTCGAAACCATGTCCGACGAGGGAGCCGAGGGCGGGTCCGAACCGGGCGACGAGGGACCTCCGCATCCCTTCGAGCTCCCCCTCCCGTCCCTGCCGGACGACGTCGGGGACGATCTCGACGCGCGCGGACCGGTACGGCGTCTCGCGCACGATCTCCACGAGGCGGACGCGCGCGATCCCGACGAGCATCAGATGGAACCGTCCATCCGGGAGCTCCGTGTGCTGGAGGACGCGCCCCAGTCCCGCGATGTCATAGACGGGGGGATTCCCCTGATAGTCCTCCTCCCACCCCGGCTGGAGGAGCCCCATCGCGATCTGACCGTCGCCCGCGAGCGCGTCGCGCGTCAGAGCACGATACCGGGGTTCGAAGATGTACAGCGGAAGCAGCATGTGGGGGAAGAGCACGACGTTCGGCAGCGGAAAGAGCGGCACGACGGAGGGTTCCACGGCCGGCCTCACCGCGTGGGCGTCTTGCGGACGCCCTTCGCGAGGCCCGCGAGATAGAGGACCCACGCCAGACAAAGCAGGACCGCCGCGATCCCCACGGGAGCGGCGTGCCGCCGGAACCCGCGACCCGCCTCGCGGAGCGGCCCCGAGAGGATGCGGACCCAGTCCACCCGGTTCTCCAGGTCGTGGAGTCCGGCGGCGCCGAAGGCCGCGACGCCCGCAAGGCCCGCGACGAGCAGGAAAAGCCCCATCCCTCGGCGGAGCCCCGTCCATCGGTGGCCCACGCTGAGCTCGATCCCGAACATGAGGACCACGACGGCGACCGTCCCCATCGGCAGCAGGGTCCCCATGGAATCGCGGAAGCTCCGGAACGGCCCGGCGAGATCCCGGCCGGTGGCGAAGACGAGGAGAAAGAACGCGGCTCCGCAGAGCATCAGCCGGAAGACGACGTAGCGGTATTCGCCGGGCGGCTTCGACCAGGAGAGGCCGACGGAGAGGACGACCAGCGCGAGGGAGGCGAGGCCCGCCTGGACGGGCCGGGTGAGCGCCCAGCCCAGGTGCCGCGCCACGGACTCCGCGCCTCGCGCCGTGTCCGCGCCGAGGCCCGACGTCCCCGCGAACACCCCCGCCAGCGCGAGGATCAGGAGGGTCCCCACCTTCGCCCCACGTCCGCAGGCGGAGAGCTCGCGGCGGAAGACGAAGAAGGAGCCCGCACACGCGATCAGGCCGCTCGCGAGGAGCGCCTCGCGCAGTCCGGGCTGGAAGGAGAGGGCCCGGAAGGCGGCGGCGATCCCGCGCCAGTAGTCGCCCTCCGCCCTGACTCGGCCGCCCATGGCCAGTCCAAGCGCCCCGAATGCGGCAAACGACGCGGAATAGAGGAGGGCGAAAAACGACAGACGGATCACGCGCTTGGAGTCGAGGCTCAGGACCGAGAGCCTCCGCGTGTTCTTGCGCGGAGGGGTCACGGTGGTCGGCGGCTTCCCCGTCAGGATCGCCTCCAGGTCGCGGATCAGATCCGTCGCCGATCCGTAGCGCTCGTTCGGGCTCCGCCGGAGGAGCTTCCGGATCACGGCCGCCGCGCGCGGATCCACCCCCGGCAGCGCGTCTTCGATCGGCCGCGGATCCTCCCGCAGTCGCGAGAGCGCCATCTCCATCGCCGTCTTTCCGTAGAACGGATACGAGCCCGAGAGCATCTGGTAGTACGTCACCCCCAGCGAATAGAGATCGCACCGGGCGTCGATCTTCCGCCCCTCCGCCTGCTCCGGCGACACGTATTCGGGCGTCCCCATGAACGTGCCTTCGATGGTGATCCCGCTCGCACGCGTCCCGGTCCGGACGAGCCCGAAGTCCGTGATCTTCGGGACCTGGTCGTGCGTCAGCAGGATGTTCGCGGGCTTGATGTCCCGGTGGACGAGCCCGCCCTTGTGGGCGGCCTCGAGCCCCCGGGCGACGTCGCGGACGAGCCGCGTGGCCTGATCGAGGTTGAGCCTCCCCTTCTCCCCGATGAGGTCCGCGAGCGTGCGGCCGCGGACGTACTCCATCACCATGTAGTAGCGTTCCTGGTCCACGCCCGCATCGAAGACCTTGACGACGTTCGGATGGTCGATGCTCCCGGCGGCGCGCGCCTCCCGGAAGAAGCGCTCGACGTACTCGGGATCCATGGCGAGCGACGGCGCGAGGACCTTCATGGCGACCTCGCGGTCGAGCCGCTTGGACTGCGCGCGGTAGACGACGCCCATCCCGCCCGCGGCGAGGCGGGTCTCGATGCGGCAGTTGCCGAGCACGCTGCCGAGCAGCGCGTCCTGCGGTACAGACATCGCTCTAGCCTGACCTATTCATCCGGGCTCCGCCGCCCGGATGAATAAGTCACCCTCCGGGCAGCTTCACCCTTGACACGGCGCTGCGGCCTTCGGCCGCGGCGCGAAGCGCCCGCCGCGCGCCGCGCGGCGGCGCCGTGTCAAGGGTTCCGCTGGACAGCCCCGGCGGCACGAGCGGCGACATCCTGTCGCCCGTCGCCGCCGGCTAGTGGTTCGTGGTTCGTGGTTGGTGGTTAGTGAAGAAGACGCGATGGGTCTTCACCAACCACGAACCACCCATCACCAACCACTCCTCAGATTATACCGGCACCTTGCGATTCGTGGCTCGTGGTTCGTGCTGCGTGGTCTGTGAAGAGTCGCACGAACCACGAATCACGATTCACGAGTAGTAGCGCCGGTAGCGGGCGATCCCCTCGATCAGGGCCCACGCGGACCCGGCCGCGGCCGCGGCCGTCGCGACGGCGAGCGTCTCCCGGGACAGGAGATCCGCCGGATACGACGAGAAGCGTGCCGCCGCGCGCGCCGTCCATTCCGGCGGCGGCGCGTCCCCGGCGGAGGCGAAATAGAAGAGCGCGCCTGCCCCCGCCAGGTACAGGAGCAGCCCCAGCACCCGCCGCCCCGCGTCGGAATCCGCGGAGGTGATCAGGTACGTCCCCAGCAGGCCCGCGGCGATCCCGCCCGCGAGGAGCGGCCACGGGCCTATCGGGCCGCCGCGCGCCGCGAACGCATAGAGAGACGCGACCCCCAGGACCAGCAGCGCGCGCCCCAACCACGCCAGCCACTCCGACAGGTTCCGGCGGCATCCGATCAGGAAGCCGTAGAGCGACAACGCCGCCCCCGCGGCCAGCAGGAGCGGTTTCGCCGCCGGCCGGGCCGGCGCCATCGCCGTCGCGTAGACACCCGCCAGAGACAGCAGGAGAACCAGTCCGACCGCGCCGCCGGCCCCGCTCTTCGCAAGCTCGCGCCGGAACGCAACCAGGGCCGCGATGTAGGCGAGCGCGCTGCCGACGAGCAGTCCCGCGCGCCGCGGGAACCCCGGGTCCGTCGACCGGAACGGACCGTCCAGTCCCGGCGTCGGTCCCCGGACGGCGGGCGCCGCGGCCAGCGCGGCCGCGAGCAGCAGGAACACGACGAACAGGACGAGCGGGACCGCCGGAGCCTCGCGCCGCTCCATCGGGCGGGGCGGCAGCGGCGGGAGCGGCGTCGTGGGCCGCATGATGGGGGTCGGCGGCGGGACGTTCCGCGGCGGCGGCACCGTCGTCGGCGGTTTCATCGGATGGTACGCCGGCGCCGGCATGGGCTTGGCGATCACCTCGTCCAGCACCCGGATCACGGCCCCGGCGTCCGGAGGCCGCTGCCCCGGGTCCTTCGCCAGGAGACTCGCGATCAGCCGGGTCACCCGCGGATCCAGTCCCGGCACCTTCCGCTCGATCGGGACGGGCGTCTCGTGGATGTTCTTGTACGCCAGCTCCACCGCCGACTCCGCGCGGAACGGGACGTCCCCCGCCAGCAGCCGGTAGAACGTGATGCCGAGCGAGTAC
>JACPRC010000007.1 GCA_016190175.1 Planctomycetota bacterium | reverse complement strand
TGGTGGGCGTGGAAGAACACGGACGGCGGCGGCGTCCTCATCCAGAAGATGTCCGCGTGCCGGGACGAGCGGCATGCGGTGCTCGCGACGCTCTGGTACAACATCGTCCACAACGCGCTGCGCGTCTGGCCGTGGGCGCTCGTCGCGCTCGCCTCGATCGTCCTCGTCCCGACGTCGTCGCTTCCGCTCACGCCGGGCGGCAAGCCCGACCACGAGGCCGCCTACCCGATGCTCTTCGCGCTCCTCCCCGCGGGGCTCAAGGGGCTCGTGATCGCGTCCTTCTTCGCCGCGTTCATGTCGACGGTGAACACGATGGCGAACTGGGGTGCCAGCTACGTCGTCAACGACGTCTACCGCCGGTTCCTCGTCCGCGGCCGCGAGGACCGCCACTACGTCCGGATTTCGCGGCTCGCGACGGTCCTCATCATGGCCGGGACGGTCGTTTCCGCGTACTTCACCGATTCGATCGGCGACGCGTTCACGTACGTCCTCCAGTTCACGGCGGGGATCGGCGTCGTCTATCTCGTGCGCTGGTTCTGGTGGCGCGTGAACGCGTGGAGCGAGATCGCGGCGATGGCCGCCTCGATCCCGGCGATCTTCGCATCCTCGTGGGTCGCGCGGAAACTCGGTCTCGCGGTCACGGAGTACAGTTCGCTCTACAAGCTCCTCTTCATGGTCGTCGCGACCGCCGTCGTCTGGGTGCCGGTGACGTTCCTCACGAAGCCGGCCGACCGCGAGCGGCTCAAGGAGTTCTACCGCCGCGTGCGTCCGCCGGCGTGGGGATGGGGGCCGATCCGCAGGGAGATCGGCGCGGAAGGCGCCGAGAAGATGGGGCCGATCCTGCTCCTGTGGATCATCGGCGTCGTCTTCATCTACGCGGCGACCTTCGGGATCGGGCAGCTCCTCGTCGGGAGTCGCGCGCTGGGCGCCGCGATGTGCGCCGTCGCGGCCGCGGCGCTCGCGGTCATCCTGCGGAAGGTGCGCGATCTCCCGGCGCCGCAATCCGAATAGATCAGCGCCGGCCGATGCGGCGGATCTCCCGCTCCGCGAGCTTGCGGTCGACGAACGCGAAGAGATCATGGCTGCCGACGACCGCGAGGAGGACGGCGCTGGTGACCATTCCGACGAGGTGACACTTGTACGCCAGGATCACGGTGTGCCACGCGCGGTGCGCGTCCGTGCGCGGGGCAAGGAGCGGGATGAGGACGAAGAGCGCCCAGCCGACCGCGAAAGGCATCAGCGCCCACACGTACTTCCGCATCGGCGCCATTATACCCGCCGCGGGGATTGACAGGTCGTCCCGGCGGTGACAGATTACCCGCCATGCTCGACGCCTTCCGGCGGTGGGGATACCTGCAGGCGAACCTCGACCCGCTCGGCCGTCTCGCGCCGGCGGCGCATCCCGATCTCGACGTCTCCGGTCCCGAGGCCGACGCGGCGCGCCACGTCTACTGCGGCTCGATCGGCGTCGAGTTCATGCACATGCCGCACCCGGAGCGGTGCCGGTGGATCTGCGAGAAGATGGAATCGGCGCCGCCCGCCCCGGACCGCGCGCGCATCCTCGACTTCCTCGTCCGAGCGGACACGTTGGAGCGGACGATCCAAACGACCTACGTCGGAACGAAGCGCTTCTCGCTCGAAGGCAATGACGCGCTGATCCCGCTCCTCGACGAGGGGATTTCGACGGCGGCGGAGCGGGGGCTCGAGATCGCGATCATCGGAATGAGCCACCGCGGGCGACTCAACGTCATCGTGCAGATCGTCGACAAGGACCCCGCGGGAGTCTTCGGCCGGTTCGAGGACGTGGACCCGCGCAGCGTTCTCGGCGGCGGCGACGTCAAATACCACCTCGGCGCGACGGGGACGCACGAGACGCGCGGCGGCCGCAAGGTCCACGTCCGGCTCGGCTCGAACCCGAGCCACCTCGAGGCGATCGTACCGGTGGTGCTCGGTCGCGTGCGCGCGCGCCAGTCGCGCATCGGCGAGGAGGGACCGAAGAAGGTGGTGCCGTTCCTCCTGCACGGCGACGCGGCCTTCGCGGGCCAGGGGATCGTCGCGGAGGCGTTCAATTTCGCCGACCTGCCGGCGCACTCGGTGGGCGGCACGGTCCACGTCGTCGTCAACAACCTCATCGGCTTCACGACCGAGCCGCGATCGCTGCACTCCTCGCGCTACTCCACGGACGTCGCGAAGCGGCTGGACATCCCCATCTTCCACGTGAACGGACAGGACCCCGACGCCGTGGTCCGCGTCGCCCGCATGGCGACGGAGTACCGCTACGAATTCGGCACGGACGTCGTGATCGACCTCATCGGGTACCGCCGCCACGGCCACAGCGAGGTGGACGACCCGACGGCGACGCAGCCGGTGCTCTACCGGAAGATCGAGAGCCTGCCGCCGCTCTGGAAGCGGTACGCGGAGGACGTCGCGGCGGCGGAGGAGGCGGCGGCACGCTACAAGGCGGTGCTCCAGGAGGCGAAGAGGCACGCCGAGGCGATGACGGAGATGCCCGGGCTCTACGAGCTGCCGGAGTATTGGAGACCCTACCACGGAGGCCGCGCGTCGGCGGCGGACCGGCCGGAGACCGCCGTGCCCGCGAAGCGGATCGAGGAGGTCGCGCTCCGGATGACGGAGGCGCCGCCGGGTTTCGCCTTCCATCCGAAGGTGAAGAGGCTCCTCGACCAGCGCCGCGAGATGGGGCGGGGGAGCCGGCCCGTGGACTGGGGCTCCGCGGAGATGCTCGCCTTCGGCACGCTCCTGCTCGACGGCGTGCGCGTGCGGCTCACCGGCCAGGACAGCCGCCGGGGCACGTTCAACCAGCGCCACGCGGCGCTCGTCGATCACGAGACCGGGGCCGAGCATCTTCCGCTCGCGCGCGTCGGGGCGCCCTTCGAGGTGTTCGACTCGACGCTCTCCGAGGCCGCCGTGCTCGGCTTCGAGTACGGCTTCAGCCGCGATTTCCCCGAGGCGCTCGTCCTCTGGGAGGCGCAGTTCGGCGATTTCGCCAACGGCGCGCAGATCGTCATCGACCAGTTCGTCGCGGCGGCCGAGGACAAGTGGAAGCTCCTCTCGGGGCTGGTGATGCTGCTGCCGCACGGCTACGAGGGGCAGGGGCCGGAGCACTCCAGCGCGCGGATCGAGCGGTTCCTCCAGCTCGCGGGCGAGGACAACATGGTGATCGCGCAGCCCTCGACCGCGGCGCAGCACTTCCATCTCCTGCGCCTTCAGGGGCTGCGCAAGTGGCGCAAGCCGCTCGTGGTCTTCACGCCGAAGAGCGTCCTGCGCCATCCGGAGGTGGCGTCGCCGCTTTCTGAGTTCACGGCGGGCGGGTTCCGGCCCGTCCTTCCGGATCCCGACGTCCGTTCCGCGGCGCGGGTCCTCGTCTGCTCCGGCAAGATCGGCCACGAGCTGCGGGACGAGCGCCGCAAACGCGGGGACGAGACCGCCGCGATCGTGATGCTGGATCAGCTCTACCCGTTCCCGGAGCGCGAGCTCGCCGAGGCGCTGGCCGCGCATGCGGCCGCGCGCGAGGTCGTGTGGGTGCAGGAGGAGCCCGCGAACATGGGGGCCCTCTCCTTCGTGCTGCCGCACCTCGAGCGTCTCGTGCCGGGCCTGCCGGTGCGGTCGATCAAGCGCTCCGCGAGCGCCTCGCCCGCGACGGGCTCCGCGAAGGCGCACGCGATGGAGCAGGCGACGCTGCTCGCTCTCGCGTTCGACACGACGAGCACGCGCGCGATGGGGAGGGACGTTACGCGGGCTTGAGAAGGTCCCGGCTCCAGGAGCGGTCCTCCTCCCGAAGCGGCGGGACCGGGTCTTTGCGGTAGTCGACGCGCAGATCGTATGCGGCCCGGTCGTACAACTCGCGCAGGATCCGCCCGAGTTCGACTTGAGGTTCCTCGTCTCCGGAGCGCAGCGGCAGCCGGAAAGACGGAATCGCATCGCGGACGCCGAAGACGAAGAGGCTCGCGCGCGGGCGGCGGTTTCCGCGGCTGACGAGGATTCGATAGTCCGACGAGCGGGTCGCGCCGTAGACCGTCATGGGATCTCCGGCCCGCAGGAGGTCGATTTCCACGAGGTGAGTACGGGTTTCCAGGACGTGCATCCTCTTTTCTTCGTACAACTCCCGCCCCTTTCCCGGCCGCTTGTTTGTGGGCGAGAGCAGTTCAAGGACGGTGACGACCTTGCCCTCGCCGACGGTACGAACCTCAAGGTAGGTCTCCCGCATCCGATCCGGCACGGGAACGGTGACGGTCAGCGCCTGCTCGGTTGCAATGCCTCCCTCGGTCGATCGCTCGGACATCTCCGGTTGCGCGGTCACGGCGATATCGGGTCTCCCGATGAAGACCAGCTCATCCGGTTCGCCCACGTAGGTTCGCTCCTCGAGGCAGACGGAATAGCGGGGGCGAAGGATGGGACCCAGCCGGTCTCCGATCGCGGCGATCAGACGGTTGTGCACGTCCGGCCAGAGCGCGGGGTGCTCGAGGTACGGATCCATGCCGGGGAACGGCGTCGTCATCTTGACCGCGATTATACGCCCCTGTTTGCCTCCATACAAGGTGGGTGCACGGGCCCGATCTCGGCGCGTCCGTCGGCGGTCTCTCGGACCCGCAGGACGGTCGGGAGCGACTCCTGGATCTCCTCGCAGTGCGTGATCACGAAGATCTGGCGGAACGCCGGGACGAGGCGGTGGAGCGCCGCGAGGAGCGCGCGACGGCGCTCTCGATCGAGCCCGACGAATGCCTCGTCGAGCACGAGGAAGCGGGCGAGCCCCTGCGGTGCGACAAGGCGCGTGAGACCGATCCGCAACGACAGGGCCGCCAGATCCTGCTCGCCGCCCGAGTACCGGTAGATCGAGTACGCCCGGCCCCCGTCGTCAAGCCGGACGTGGAAGTCCGGTCCGATGCGGATCCGGGAGTAGCGTCCCGCGCTCGCCGCGGCCATCGCTTCCGACGCCTCCGACCCGAGCGCGCGGAGGAAACCCGCAAGCAGCGCCGTCCGGAAGTCGTGGAGAAGTTCCTCAAGTCGGCGCAGGATCGCGGCCTCCGCCCGTGCCTGGGGAGATGCGCCCGCACTCTGCTCACGCCTCCTGGCGTCTTCGAGATGGGCGCGAGCAGCCGCCTCCGCGGCGACGGCGCCGCGCAACTCCTCCTCGAGGGCCTGCTTCCGCTCGCTTGCGGCAATCCACGCGCCGTCGTCCCATCCGATGGACGATAGCTCCCGGTCGACCGCCTCCGATTCCAACCGGCGGCGCCGCTCTTCGCGATCGAGACGATCCGCTTCGGCGCGGCGGTGGGACGACTCCAAGGCCGCTTGGAGCGATCGCTCCTCCGCGCGCAGCGCCTCCAGCTTCGGGCGGCAGCCATCGAGCGAGGCGCGATGGCCCGCCAGGGCCGCCTCCCGGACGATCGGCCCGCCGCAGAGGGGACAACGGTCGCCCCGCAGGTCCCGGATCGCCCGCAGCCGGCGCGCGCACCGTTGCGCCGTCTCCGAGAGGCCTTGGATCTCGGCGCGGACCTTCACGAGCCGGCCGATGTCGAACCGCGCGCCCGCTTCCGCCGATGCGCGTCCCAGCCGCTCTCTTTGAGCCGTGAGGCGGCGGATCTCCGAAGCGAGCAGTTCGGCCTTCGCGCGGAGACGCTGCACCCGATCCCGCCGCGTCTCCAGCGACGCGATCCGCTCGGAAACCGCGTGCAGCTCTTCCCGGAGTCGTTCGACCCGGACTTTCGCCTCCGCGGCGCGGGACTTGCCGGCATCAGGACTTTCGAGGACGCGCGGGGGCGCTCTCGCCTGCGCCTCCCGGACGCGCCGATCCTGCGCGACCAGGGCGGCGGCGCGATCGATCCAGTCAAGCCCGAGGATGCGGGCAAGCGCGCGCTGCCGATTCATCGGACTTTCGCGGACGAGCGACGCGATTTCGCCCTGGCGGGCGTAGAAAGTCCGGAGGAACGAGGGACCGTCGGGCGGCAGGATCCGCCGGAGGACAGCGCCCGTGGCGCGGGATCCCGTGGCCAGCAGCGTCGACCCCTGCAAAACCGAACTCATGCTGTACAGGCCCGCGTGGGTCAGCCTCCGGCGGACCCGCCATCTCTCTTCGCCGGCGTCGAACTCGACTTCCGCCTCGCATGGGGCGCCGCGGATGTGGAGTCCGCGGCCCCCGTTGCGGGACATCGAGTTCCCGTAGAGCGCCCAGGCGAGCGCCTCGAAGAGCGTGGACTTGCCGCTCCCGTTGGGCCCGACGATCCCGACGACCCCTTCCGGGAAGGTCACCGAGCACTCGCGGTACTTCCGGAAATTCTTCAGACGCAACGACCGGAGGATCATGTGTCGGGCTCCTCCCGCGCCCGGGCGAAGTAGCCCCGAGACGAACTCACGATCGAACCGCGGAGGGACGGCTCCTCCACGCGGTCCGTGACGAACCGCTCGAACTGGAGTGGAAGGGGATCGGGCGACCACGATCCGGTCGCCTCCCGCCGATCCGCGCTGTGGCGGACTTCGACGTCCAAGTGAAGCAATGCCGGAAGACTCCTTCGAACCGTGCGCAGGTCCAGTTCGTCGAGCCGGGCCTTCGCGACGCCCTCGATCTTGAGGCGCAACACGGCGCCGGCCGGCGCTTGCCGCGCGAGCGCGGCGATTCGGCCGGCGATCTGGGCGGCGCTGAGCCCGGTGCAATCGATGGCATCCGGCTCCACGAACGGACGCGTCGGAACGGCGACGTGGCGGACGGTGCGTTCGGCAAGGTCTGCGAGGAGAAGGCCCTTCACGCAGTCCGATTCGTCCGGGTGGAACCGCTCCGTCGACCCGGCGTACCAGGCCATCGGCGCGACCCGGGTTGGACGGTGGTAATGCCCGAGCGCGACGTAATCGAACTCGCGCGCCTTCCGCAGCACAAGGTCCCGCGGGATGCGGGCCTCGGACCATTGCCGGTCACCAGGTAGAAGTCCCGCGTGGACCGCGAGCACGTTATGGGGGCGTTCCGAGTCCGGCACGGCGGCCTCGACGGCTTTGCGGAGTTCTGTCTCGTCTCTTGCATGGGGGATGCAATGGACGAGAGCGTCGCCGATCCGGAGCACGGCCGGCGCGGCCACGATGGCGGTGACTCCTTCCAGGCCGGCGAGGATCTCGACCGGCGAGATCGTGCCGCGCAGCGTCGGCTGCGAATGATTTCCAGCGATGACGACGACAGGGATGCCGGCTCGCGCGAGACGCGCGAACTCGCGCACGGCCGTCGCGATGGCCCGATTCGGCGGGCGCGGAGAATCGAAGAGATCGCCCGTGTGGATGAGGAGATCCGGTTTCGCCTCGCGGATAAGCGCGCAAGCGCGCTCGAATGAGCGGCAGGCATCCAGTTCGCGGACGTTGGCGCCCGTCTCGCGATCCTCGGCATCGAACTCGGAGAAGCCGAGGTGCGTGTCCGACAGGTGCGCGAGGCGCATGGAGCAAGGAGAGCAAGTCGCGGGCCATCCCGAGCGAGTGCGGAATCGCGCCGGCGCAACGGCGCGCGTTACGTTTCGTAACGCGGCATGTTACGAAACGTAACGTCGCGCCGATTTCGCGTCGACTCGCGGCCCTCTTGCGGCACTACGGGATGGTGGTTGTTGACCCGGCCATCTTCTGAAATGGGAGGGTGTATGCGCCGTCTCGCCGCCGCCGTGCTGGTCGTTCTCGCCGCCTGCTCCGGTTCCGCT
>JACPRC010000056.1 GCA_016190175.1 Planctomycetota bacterium | reverse complement strand
GTCCTCGGCTTCGACATCGGCTCGACGGGCTCGAAGGCGGTCGCGATCGACGCGTCGACGAGCGAGGTCGCGTGGGAGGGCTACCGCAGCACGGGCGGCGACCCGGTCGGCGCCGCGCAGGCGCTCCTGCGGCAGTTCCTCGCGGGACCCGCGGGGACGGCGGCGGTCCTGGCGGCGGGCGCCACCGGAAGCGGCCGCGAGATCGTGGGTTCGCTCATGACGACCTGCTACGGCCCCGCGTCCGTCTTCGTCCTCAACGAAATCGCGGCCCACGCGACCGGCGCTCTCCGCTGGGATCCGCGCGTCGACACGATTTTCGAGATCGGCGGCCAGGACGCGAAGTACATCCGCCTCGTCGACGGCCGCGTCGTGGACGCCGCGATGAACGAGGCGTGCAGCGCCGGCACCGGTTCCTTCATCGAGGAGCAGGGCAGGCGTTTCGCGGGCATCGAGGACGTTGTCCGGCTCGGACGCGCCGCGATCGAATCCCGCGGAGCGGTCTCGCTCGGACAGCACTGCTCCGTCTACATGGCCGAGATCATCGACGAGGCGGCGGCCGCGGGCGTGCCGTCGAGCTCGATCCTCCCGGGCCTCTACGACTCCGTGATCCAGAACTACCTGAACCGCGTGAAAGGCAGCCGGAGCATCGGGCAGGTCATCTTCTGCCAGGGGATGCCCTTCTCCGCGCCCGCGCTCGGCGCGGCGGTGGCGCGGCAGACGGGCTGCGAGGTGATCATCCCGCCGAATCCGGGCACCGTCGGCGCGTACGGGATCGCGCTCCTCACGCTGCGGAACCGCCCGCTCTCGCCGCTCGACCCGACGCGATTCCTCGGCGCGAGGGTCGAGAAGAAGGACGCGTTCGTTTGCAGATCCGCCCGAGGCTGCGGCGGCTCGGGGAACCGGTGCCGCATCGACCGTCTGTCGACGCGCGTCGAGGATGCCCTGAAGGTCTTCACGTGGGGCGGAGCGTGCTCGCTCCACGACCGCGGGACCGGGCGCGCGAAGCTGCCCGACCTCGCGCCCGACCCGTTCCGGCGGCGCGAGGAGATGGTCGAGGAGCTGACGCGGAAGTGGACGGCGCCGCGCGGGAAACCGAGGATCGCGCTCACCGACGAGTTCGTCCTCAAGGAGCTCTACCCGTTCTTCGTCGCCTTCCTCCACGAGCTCGGGTTCGACCCCGTCGCGCGCCGGAATGCGGGGCACGGGGTCCTCAAGCGCGGGATCGAGGAGTCGAACGTCCCGTTCTGCGCCCCGATGCAGCTCTACCACGGGCTCGTCTCGGAGTTTTCGCAGGACGCGGTCGACGCGATCCTGCTGCCGATGCTCCGCGACATCCCGCGGTCGAAGGGGGAGCCGCATTCGGTGACATGCCCGATCGAGCAGGGGAGCCCCGACCTCCTGAAGTGGGACCTGCCCGAGGCGCGGATCGTCTCGCCGGTGATCGATGCGGCGACGCCGGACAAGTTCCGCGCGTCGTGCGCGGGGCTCGCGCAGGAGCTCGGCGCCCGGAAATGGAGGCGCGCGTTCGACGCGGCGCTCGCGGAGCAGAAGCGGTTCGAGGAGGCGTGCGGCGCGCTCGGCCGCGAGGCGCTCGACTTCTGCGCCCGGGAACGGGTGATCCCGGTCGTCGTGCTCGGGCGGAGTTACACGATCTACAACACGGTCCTGAACTCGAATGTCCCGGCGATCCTCCGGGAACAGGGTGTCGTGCCGATCCCGGTGGACTGCTTCCCGGTGGGCGCGGACCTCCCGACGGTCGAGGGCGTCTACTGGGGCTACAGCCAGCGGATCCTGCGCGCGGCGCAGGAGGTGCGGCGGACGCCGGGGGTCTACAGTCTCTTCTGCACCAACTACTCGTGCGGGCCCGACAGCTTCACGGCGCACTTCTACGCCTACACGATGGCCGGGAAGCCGTTCGCGATCATCGAGACGGACGGCCACTCCGGCGACGCGGGGACGAAGACGCGCGTCGAGGCGTTCCTCTACTGCGCGCGGCAGGACGCGCGGGGCGCGCCTCCCGGGAAATCGCTCCGGGCGATCGACGAGGACCGGATCACGATGAGCGAGATCCTCGAGAGCGGGGACACGCTCCTCCTCCCGTGGCTCTCGGAGGCCTCGGACGCGGTGGCGGCCTGCCTGCGCGGCGTCGGCGCGCGCGCGGAGAGTCTGGGCATCCCGGACCGCGAGGCGCTCCGCATCGGCCGAAGGCACACGTCGGGCAAGGAGTGCATCCCGATGGCGCTTACGCTCGGCCGCGCGCTCCAGCGGATCGAGCGGGACGACCCGGAGAAGCGCTTCGTCATCCTGATACCGACATCGAGCGGGCCGTGCCGGTTCGGCGTCTACAACCTGCTTCAGAAGATCGTGCTGGAGCGGCTCGACCTGCGCGGCCGCGTGCGCGTCTGGTCCCCGGCGGAGGGTTCGTATTTCGAGCAGGCGGGCAACGGCTTCGGCGCGCTCGCCTTCGCGGGGATGTTGACCGCGGATCTCCTGACCGCGGCGATGCACCACGTGCCGGGGTCCGATCGGATCCGGGAGCGGTACCTGCGGGAGCTCTGCGGGCTTCTCGAGCGCGTGGGGACGGTGGGCGCGGCGCGGGGGATCTTCGAGGCCGTGAGCGGTCGCCTCTTCGGATGCGCGGATCTCCTCCGGCGCGCGTCCGCCGAGTTCGCGACAGGCGAAGCGGGAGATGCCCCGACGGTGCTCGTGGTCGGAGAGATCTACGTGCGGCTCGACCCCTTCGTGACGGACGGTCTGATCGACAAGCTCCGCGCGCGGGGGATCCGCGTGATCCTCGCGCCGATGACGGAGTGGCTCGAGTACACGTCGCACCTCTTCTCGGGCCGGATCGCCGACGCCGTCCAGCGGCGGATTCAGGACGTCGCGTACGGGATCGTGGCGCGGGCGCTCGGCTGGTCCGAGCGGCCGACGGTGCCGCACGCGCTCGATGCGGCGGAGCCGTGGATCCGCCGGGATCTCGAGGGAGAGGCGGTGCTCACGGTGGGCTCGGCCGTCCACGAGTGGCGCCAGAGGCGGATCGACGCGGTCCTGAACGTGGGGCCGCACGAGTGCATGCCGAGCAAGCTCGCGGAGGCGCAGTTCTTCCACGTGGCCGAGCGCGAGGGACTGCTCTCGCTGACGCTGCCGCTCAACGGCGATCCGGTGGATGCGGAGATCGTGGAGCGGTTCGTCTACGAGGTCCGGGAGAGATTCCGGCATCGACGGAAGGACGCGGCGGCCGCGCCGGCGTCCGCGGTCCGCGGTCCCGACTCCCTGGTCCGCCGCGATCGGGGCTAGCCTGCTCCCTCCACGTCTCGCATCATCCACATCTGAACGAGCGGCACGACCGTCAGGATCGCGTACGTCGCCGTCATCACGATCACGGCCGGCCCCACGACGGGCGCCCACGCGAGCCGCTTCCAGACCAGGAGCGGCGCGAGGAGCACCGCGACCGTCGAGACGAACGCGAGGAGGTAGAGGCCGATCTTCACGGCCCTCGGCGCGCGGCACATCTCCATCATGTGGCAGAGGATGAAGAAGACCACCGCCATCAGGAAGGAATGCGGGTGGACGATGTCGTAGATCTGCCGCTCGCTCGGCTTCGCGCGCTCCTGCTCGACGATCTCGCCGCGCTCCTGCCGCCATTCCGTCCCTGCGAAGTTGTCCCGCGCGCCGTCCGCGGCGTACTTCGTGCGCTCCGGGTAGGACACGAGCGCCGTGAACCCCATCGCGAAGAGGAGCAGGAGCGCGAAGCAGGTGAGCGCCACCTTCGTCGTCACGGGGAGGTTCGACAGGTGGAAGCGCGGGATCGCGGCGTACGGGGGCATCTACTCCTTCCGCCAGACCTTCGTCCAGCCGTCCGTCGCGCGCGGCATCGCTTTCGGATCGGAGGGAATCCAGAGCGCCTCCACCTTCGCCTTCGCCGCGACGTCGAGGCCCGCGACGAACACCGCCGTCGACAGGGCATCCGAGGCCGTCCCCGTCGGCGCCAGGACCGACACCGACGCGACTCCCTCCACGGGCCGCCCTGTCCGCGGATCGAGGATGTGGCCGTACCGCTTCCCGTCCTTCTCGAAGAACTTCTCGTAGCTCCCGGAGGTGGAGACGGAGGCGTCGCGGACGACGAGAGTCCCCAGGACGCGGTCGGTCCGGAACGGGTCGCGGATCCCGACGGTCCATCCCTCCTTGCCCGGCGGAGCGCCGAGGGCGAGCACCGTGCTGCCGAAGTCGACGAAGGCGGCGGTCACGCCCGCGCGGCGCAGGACCTCCGCCGCGCGGTCGACCGCCCATCCCTTCCCGATCGCGCCCGGGTCGAGTTCCGTGCCCTCCACCAGCCGCACGTTCCCGCCCTCGATGAGGACCCGCTCGCGCCCCACGCGCTTGAGCGCCGATTCCAGTTCGGCGGGAGATGGGACGCGATAGGCGCGGTCGAAGAACCCCCACGACCGCACCAGGGGTCCCACCGTAACGTCGAAGGCGCCGTCGAAAAGGTCGGCGTACTTCCGGCACTCGCCCAGGAAGGCGGCGAGATCGGGATTCGCGCTGCGGCCCTCGCGGTTCAGCCGCGAGAGGTCGCTCTCCTCCTTGTAGTTCGAGAGGATCGCGTCCCAGCGCCGCGCCTCGTCGAGCGCGCGGTTCACGGCGTCCTTCGGCCCGTACGCGGTGATGGTGATGAGGTTCCCCATGACCTGCCGCTGCTGGACCACCGGCTCGGACTGCAGCACCGCCCGCACGTTCCCCGGGCGGTCGAGGAAATGTCCCTGCATCACCGCGAGCGCCTTGCGCGTCCCGCGCATCACCGCGTCGCACGACATCGTCGCCCCCACGACGTGCACCATGTCCTTCTTGCGCCGGATCGGGTCCGCCAGGGTCTTGCCGCGGAGCTGGTCGAGGAACTTCCTCTTCGCGCAATCCCCGCCGATCTTCTCCTTGTGCTCCAGGACGACGACGTCGATGACGCGCCCATTCGGGTCCACGCCGACGATGAAGGTCATCGTGAGGGTCTTCGTCACCTCCTCGACGACGACGGCGTAGCCGGCGGCCTCGCCGTCGCGCGCCGCGACGAACAGTCGGTAGGCGTTCTCGACCCGGCGCTTGAGACGCGCCTCCACCGCGGCATGGACGGCGGAGTCGAGGGTCACGTCCCGGCGGAACACCTTCTCGCCGTTCGGGAAGAGGATCCGGACGGCCTCGTCCTCCGAGAGGAAGACCTGCTGGGCGAGCAGAAAAAGGAGGGCGGCGGTCACGGCGTCCTCATCCCGGCGAGGCGGGCGTCCAGGGCATCGAGGAGTCCGCGCTCGAAGCGTCCGTCGGAGGGGACGCGTTCCCACCGGAGGGAGCGGACGCCGCCGGGCGCGCGGCGCTCCACGGTGGCGTTCGCGCGCACGAGGGTCCCGCCCCCGGCCGGCTCGCATTCGATGCGGTAGCGGACGCGGACGCGATACGCGTTCCCGAAGAGGAAGCCCTGTTCGCGCCCCGCGTCGCGCTCCGGTCCCCAGGAGGTCTCGATGCGCGCGCCGTCGACTTCGACGTCCTTCTGGTCGTGGAGCGCATCCCGCGCGGCGGCCAGGACGAGGGGGAGCGGCGCGGCGAACGTCCGCGCCTCGCGGGGAGGCGCGGAGCTGCAGCCCGCGAGAAGCAGAAGCGCCATCATCCGACTCATATCAGAAATACGTCGCGACCGAGAAGATGAACCCGTCGTCCTCGTCCTCGTCGAGGTCCCCCGCCTCGCGGTTGAACTGGTACTCGAACTTGAAGACGGTATCCTCTCGCAGCCGGAAATTCAAGCCGAGCGTGAGGCGCTTGCGGACCACCGACGCGAGGTCCGTGTAGTCCCATCGCACGATCGCGGTGAAGGTCGATTCGTCGTTCGCGCCCGGGATGATCTTGCGGAGGAACTCGAACATGAAGTGGTACCGCCCCTCGACGTAGAAGCCGCGGAAGTCGTTGGGGACGCCCTTGGAGATCGCGAAGTCGTCGCGCTCGATGTCCGCGAAGGCGAACTCGCCGACGACCACGAGCGCGAAGAAGATGTCGCGGAGGATCCCGTCGCCGGAGAAGAACATGTTGTAGATCCCGCCGAAGTCGAGGGTCCAGTCGAGCGCGTAGATGGAGAGGAGGTTGTCGCCCCGCTCGTCGTAGCGCCCGATGTGGGTCGAGACGCCGGCCTCGACGCCGAGGAACGGCGAGACGGAGAAGCGCCCGACGACGGACTTGTTGTCGTTGAAGTCCTTCCCGAGGCTGCCGAGCTTGCCGGGGAGGATGCGGGCGTCCTTGAGGCCCTTCGACGTGGAGATCTTGTTCGAGCCGGACTTGTCGAGGCCCTTGAAGCCGTTCGTGACGTAGAGCTCGTAGTCGAACTTCCAGGGGTCGAGGTCGATCGTGCCGAAAAGGCCCAGGCCCGGCTCGCGCAGGACGGCGGGGATGACGAGGGTGTCGACGAGGGGGCGGTCCGTGAGATCCTGGTAGGGCGCGTCGTGCTGGAGGTTGAACTTGCCGAGGGGGTCGAGGATGATCCCCGCGCGGAAGTTGAGCCAATCCCACATCCAGTAGTCGACGTGGGCGAACTCGACGCCGAGTTCGCCGCCGTGCTCGATCTCGATCTCCGCGGCGACCTTGACGTTCTCGGAGACGTCGGCGTAGATGAACGGCACGAAGCGGTGCTGGTCGAACGTCTTGCCGTCGGACTTCTGGGTGTTGAAGAACTCGAGGTCGATGTAGCCGCCGAGGTAGACGCCGCGGCCCATGCGGGCGAGGAAGGGCTTGGAGTAGACCGTGCCCGCTTTCCGTTTCGCCTCCTCCTCCGACTTCTCGGGGAGGGTCTTCCCCTCCTGGTCCTTCTTCTCCTGCGCCGCCTTCTTCTTGAGCTCCTCGATCTCCTTCCTCATCCGCTCGAACTCGGCGCGTTCCTGGGGCGAGAGATCGCCCCGTTTCTCGATCCGTTCCTTGAGCGTTTCCATCTCCTTCTTCATCTTCTCGAACTCCTCGCGCGAGACGGGGTCCTGCTGCAGGAAGAAGAGGAGCAGCGCGGCGGCGATCATCGATCCTCCCTTTCAGAAAGCGACATGCGATTTCGGAAATGATAGCCCGCGGGCCGCGGCCCGTCAAGATAAATGAAATGCGTTTTCAGTTTGTACCCGCCGCGGCGCGGTCACGGCGGTGCAGCGGTTCGGAAGTTCCTTGAATCGGACGCGCGCCATCGCAAGCCGGAATGGGCGGCCTGCTCCCCTCTCCCCGTGCGGGTTGCTCGGTGCTGCTACCTTCGCCCTCGTAGCCCTGCCGCCCCCCTCCCACTGTCTGGCTCGCCGGTTCCCCTGCTCGACGCTTGCCGCCCGGACTCCTCGTCCCCGTTCTCCCGTCCGGGCGATCCGGAACTTCCGCCGGTCGCGCGATCTCCGCGGCCGATCAGGGTTCCACCAACCTCGAGGTCAGCTTCAGCTCCTTGAGCTTGCGTTGCAGAGTGCAGGCCTCACGGTAGTTGAGCTTGGTCCTGAACTCCCACGAGATGGCCTTCCCATAGTCCTTCGTCAGGTGGGTGCGGGCCTTCGCGTCGTCGAGTCCCGGGTCGAGCTCCTTCAGCGCCTTGAGAACCTTGTCCACCTCCGCTGCGGTCGCGTACTTCGTCTCGACCTTCGTGATCGTCACGCCCCAGTAGGGGCCGGCTTCGAACGTCTTCTTCAACTGCTCGGCGGCCGATTTGTCGGGCTCGAAGTCCTCCCACGTTCCCAAGTCCTTGGTCTCGAGAATGTGGTCCAACATCCATCGTGCCTCGTCCTTGGTCATGCCCTTCGGCGCCTTGAAGATGCACTTGTTGCATTCGTGAACGACTGGAGTGATGACCCCTTCGTGACGCGGAACCCAGAGGAATCTGGTAGGAGCCTTCACCGTAACGCCCAGCCTGTTCGCGAGCTGCTGGGCGATGCCCGTCGGTTTCGTGCCGGTCCTGCAAGAGACCAGGCGGACCCCGCACTTCAAGTCCTTGTGGACGGTCCTCCATCGCTTGAGGACGTCGACCCCGACGTCCTTCTTCAGCATTTCATATATCGCATCGGCATCCGCCTCGATCCTGTTGCCGCCTTTTTGCAGGATGACGTAGTCGGGCGTTCCGTGGGCTCGCACGTCGATCCAGCCGCGGAGGGGAGGAAGCCGGTCGATGTCCAGCACTTCGTCCGATTCCCATGTCGGCGCGCTCCAAGTCCTCATGTACTCCGTCGCGAGTTCCGGTTTCCCGGCCATGCAGCAACGGCAGATCACGGACTTCTCGGCCAGGCGGATTTCCATCAGGCAATGATCCTCCTCGAGGGTTTTCCATTGGTCCCTCAGCAGGGTGAGCGCCTCGTCGCACGCGCGATCGATGGCCTGGCACAGGGGGCGAAACCGAACGGCCTGGAGGGGGCGCGCCTGGCGCTTGCCGTTCCCCAGCGACGTCTCGGCCGAGGTCTTCTTCGGCTCCAGGGGGGCCACTTCGGCGTTCGTGTCCTTCTTCAACTCGATGAAGTAGTCCTTGACCTCGTCCGGCGCCTTGTCTTTCGTCTGGGCGATGGCGTCCTTGAGGTACATGGGCAGCAGTTTCGTCACGAGGTCGCTGATCTTGCTGTTGACCTCGGATGCCTTCCGGAGCCCTTCCCTGAATTCGGTCAGGCTGTCTTCCGTTGCGGTCAGTGCCGAGCGATATTCCTCCACCCATTCCGCGTTCGTCCGTGCGTCGGGGTGCTGCCGGAGAACCCGCTCCGCATCCGCCAAGTCCTCCTTGATGTCGCGGAGGCGGTCCATGTATTCGCCTCGCGACAGTTTCCCGATCTCGGGGATCAGCCTCTCCGAGATGCCGGTATCGATCCTCGTCCGGTAGTTCTCGAGCTGCTGGGCCGGATCCTGAGCCCAGGCGGCGGGAGCGAGGAGGAGCGCGCAAGCGACGCTCAGGTACGCGCGGGCGAGCTTCATCGTCGTTCTCCTTCCGGGTTCGTACGAAGGGGAGCCTGCTTCTCCCGGGATCGGGGATTCGTTCGTCCCTCGGGAGGTTACCCCACGACTCCCCGTCAGGCAAGTCTGTAATAGATCACCTCGCGGAAGGGACCGTGGTGCTCGGGCTTGTTGCCGACCAGGCGATACCGCTTCTTCGGCGTCCCGACGATCAGCGCGTACTTCTCTCACGATAGATAGTACCACGTCGGGAGGCAAAGTCCGATAACCCTGAATTATCGGACTTTCCTGCCCGGAGTGGGGTACTATCTACCGTGAGCGCTCATCGGGGCGGAGATCCGGCGGCACGCCGACAGAAACGGCCGCAAGCGCCGACCGGGAGCGGACGGGCGCGTGCAGCGGTCGCGCAAGTCTCGATAGGGGAGCTGCTCTCCGACACGGTGGCGTGCTGTGGCGTAGACGCAGGCACGCGGCCGACCGTTCACCAGTCCCTTGTAGACCTCGTCATCGTTGCGTTTCCCCACACGGCGGACCGCGATCAGACGCTCGGCGTCCAGGATCGCGTAGACGATCCGGAACTCCCCCTGGTCGACGGCCCAGAGCCCGGAATGGCCGTGGAGAGGCCGCGTGTCGTGGGGCCTGGGATCCTCCGCGAGGAGGAAGATCCGGGCCGCGAGCTGTTTGTACTGCTTAGGGGCGAGGCCCAGGAGGAACTTCCGCGCCCGGTCCTCGACGAGGAGGCGGTAGAGCGGCGCGCCCATGAGTCGGATTCTAGCCGTGGCCCGGGCAATGTCAAGACAAATATAGACGCTGGAAGATGGATCTTGACAAGACGGGGCATCCGATATATAAAAGAATGCACAGAAGATAACATCTGTGCAAGAAAACAGGTGAAGCCATGGGAACGTTGTCCGTGCGCAAGAAGAAGATCGGAACACAGATCGACCCGCTGCTCCACCGGAAGCTGAAGCTCGTCTCGGCCGCCTCCGGCCGGCGGATCGAGGCGATCGTGGAGGACGCCATCCGCCAGGCGCTCGCGGCCTTCCCCACGGAGAGCTTCACGACGTTCGAGGAGATGCACGCCAGGTACGAGAGACTCCACGGTGTCCGGATCGACGTGGCCGCCGAAGCGGTCGCCCTGTCACATCCGCCGCGCCGGCGCGGGAGGTAGACGTGGAGATCGCGCGACTCACGGGAAGCCTGGCGGCCTCGGGGAAACGGGATTCGTGGTGGTGCCCCGTCGTGCAATCCGATAGGGTATCGTGAGAGCAACGAGGCGGAGCGGCACTGGAGAAGAACGTCCATGAACGAGCGCGCGAGGCCTTGGAGCTCCTGGGGAAGTATGCGAACGACGCGGAAATCAAAGGATTCATCGAAAGGTGTCAAGAGGAGATTCGGACCGCAGTGCGGTCGGATGGATGGAGAGATCTCTTTCCCGGACGCCGACTCTTGGAAGAGTACGCTCGTACCATGGGCCTTGGAAAGCCGCCAGCGTTCCAGAATTGCCTCATAAAGGCATATGTGGTGACCGCTCGGACTCCATCCGCTCGCACCCTTCGCCCGTCCCGACAGCCCCGTCCGCCCCCTCGAGCGTCTCCTCCCCGTCGCACCGTCCCTTTGCCTCCTCCCTTGCGCACTCCGCTTGAACCCCCGACGAAGCCCGGATATCCTCACGATTGGCGTTTGGGTGTCTTACTCCCCTCAGGCGCGCGGCAGGCTTCAGCGCTCGGCGGCGGCCTGTTCGGCCTCCTTGCGGCTGAACGACCGGCCGTATTCGACCAGGTACACCTTGCACGGCCGGCACAGGTACGACCGGAAGAACTCCGCCTTCGCCGGCAGAAACTTCTTCAATCCCGCATGGCCCAGGTCTTCGTCGATGAAGGCGAGGTGATCGAGTTTCTCCGGGGCGACGAACGAAAGTCCCGCGGACTTCGCGGCGAACCCGCGCCCCATCGCCTTGCCGCATTTCGGACATGCGCCCAGCTTGGAATTCGCCATTCGCAGCCTCCACGATAGATAGATAGTACCACGTCGGGAGGCAAAACCCGATGACCCCGAAATTATGTGGTGACCGCTCGGACTCCATCCGCTCGCGCCCTTCGCCCGTCCCGACAGCCCCGTCCGCCCCCTCGAGCGTCTCCTCCCCTTTGGGTGTCTTACTCCCCCGAAACGGCGGGGGCCGCGCAGCACGCTCCCCGCGGGATCGGCTTCCCGTGCGGGCACGTCGCCGGGTGCGAGAGGAAACGGCAGATCGAGTCCGCCGCCGCCTCCGAGAGGACGTGCTCGAAGGCGCACGCCGTCGCCTCCAGCGCCTCCCGGGGCATCTCGAGCGTGTCCCGGAAGAGCCGCTCCGCCAGGCGATGGCGCCGCACCAAGTCCCGCGCGCGACCGCGCCCCGCGTCCGTCATCGCGAAGCCCCCGTCCGAGGGATGCACCAGCCCCTTCGAGAGCATCGACATCAGGACGCCCCGGATCTCCAGGAGCGACGGCCGGTCCGCGCAGTCCTCGCCCCCGGCCGCCTCCTCCGCCTCCCAGAGCTGCTGGAGGACCTCCTCGAACATCTCCTCCTCCTCGTGCGTCGAGCGCGTCACCCCCGTGAGCGCCCCGTGGTGCAGCTCGAACCGCCGGTTCGCCAGCCGCCCGATCTCCGGGTCGTGCGTCACCATCACGATGGTGCGGCCCTCGTTGTGCAGCCGCGCGAAGATCCCCATCACCGACTGCTCGTTCCCCTCGTCCAGGTTCCCCGTCGGCTCGTCCGCCAGCACGATCTTCGGGTGGTTGATGAGCGCCCGCGCGATGCACACCCGCTGCTGCTCCCCCCCCGAGAGCTGCCCGGGAAGATGGCCCATCCGCTCCCCGAGCCCGACCTCCTCCAGCGCCTTGCGCGCCTCCGGCTCGTCCTCCATCGAATGGAGGTACTGCGCCAGCATCACGTTCTCCAGCGCCGTCAGGTACGGGATCAGGTGGAACTGCTGGAAGACGAGCCCCACGTGCTCGCGGCGAAAGACCGCCAGGTCCTCCGGCGCCCGCCCCGAGAGGTCCCGCCCCGCGATCCGGATCGCGCCCGACGTGGGACGGTCCAGGCACGACAGCAGGTTCACGAGCGTCGTCTTCCCCGACCCCGACGGCCCCATGACGGCGATCCATTCCCCCTCGTCGATCGTGAACGAGACCTCGCGAAGCGCGGCGACGTCGCCGTACCGCTTCGTAAGCTTGTCGACTTCGATGAGACTCATTCCTCCCTCAGCACCGCCGCCGGCTCGACGGCCAGCGCCCTCCGGACCGGCACCACGAGCCCCAGCGCCGCCGTGACGGCGCACGCCCCCAGCGCCGCCGCCAGCGCGAGAGGCCGCACCGACGTGCCCATCCCGAAGACGCGGCGCCCCAGGAGGTCCGAGAGCCCGAGCCCCAGCGCTGCGCCCGCGACGAGCGCCGCCAGGAGGAGCACCCCTCCCTGCGCGGCGAGGAACCGCGCCACCCGCCCAGGACCCGCGCCCAGCGCCGCGACCAGCCCGATCTCCCGCCTCTGCTCCTGCACGAGCGCCGCGAAGGTCGCCGCGATCCCGAGCCCGGAAAGCGCCAGCACGAACGCGACGACGAATCCGAAGACGACGCGAAGCCGGTCCGCGACCGCGGCCTGCGACGAGGTCAGCGCCCTCACGGGCTCGGCCGCGACGCCCGGGACCTCGCGGCGGATCTCCGCCGCCGCGCGCTCGACCCCCGCGGCGTCCGCGTCGAGGACGAACTCCGCCCGCGTGAAGCGCAGGGGCGCCTCGCCGAGCACGACCGCCCGTTCCTCCTCGCCCTCGTTCTCGAGAACCCCGCAGACCGTCCGCCGGCGGCCGCCGACCTCCACCTCGTCGCCGCGCCGGAGACGGAGCCGCTCCGCAAGCCGGCGCCCGAGGAGGGCCTCCCCCTCGCGCGGCCAGGTTCCGTCGACCCGCCACCACGTCCACACGGCCGCGGCGCGGGCGGGATCGACGCGAACCGACGGCGCCGCCGTCTTGCGCTCCCCCGCGCGGACCGTCTCCGTTCCGTCGAGCCGCCCGGCATGTCTCCAGGACCGGAAGCGGCCGAGCGCCTCCGCGGGGACGGGCTCTCCCACGGCCCGGACGACGAGGTTCGGCCCCCCCGTCCGCACTTCCGTCCGGAGCTTCGCCGAGGCGTCGAGGAGGAAGTTCGCCGCGCCGGTGACGAGCGCCGCGGGCACCGCCAGCGCCGCCCAGGCGACCGCCATCCGCCCGCGCCGGCCCCAGAGCGATCTCAGGACGAGCTTGGCGAGCATCTAGGCCTCGTGCAGCACGCGCGTCGGGTCCACCTTCAGCGCCGACCGGAGCGGCGGCACCATCCCCCCCACCGCCACGACGAGCGCCGCGCCGAACGCGAGCAGGATCAGCGCGGACGGCACCGCCATCGTGCGTCCCAGGAGCGCGCCCCCCAGCGTCCCCGCCGCGGCCCAGGCGATCCCGCATCCGATCGCGCCCCCGGCGACCGCGAGCACGCCGGCCTCCGCGAGGAAAACCGATGCGACGCCGGCGTCCGTCGCGCCCAGCGCCTTGAGGAGGCCGATCTCGGGCCGCCGCTCCACGACCGTCGCCGTCATCGCGCTCATCACTCCGAGCGCCCCCGCGACGAGAGCGGCGATCGCGAGCAGGAGGAGCACCGCGTCCACGCGCCGCAGCAGCTTGGACTCCGAGTCCGTCGCACGGCGGATCGGCCGCGCGTCCGCGTTCGGGATCGTCTCGCGCAGTTCCATCGCGATCGTCGCGGCGAAGGGCGTGCAGTTGAACCGCTCGAAATCCTGCGGCGCGAGCGACTTCGGGTCCCTCTCGAACTTCCTCACGATCTCGGAATCGGGCGTGGTCACCGCGTTGACGAGCACCGACTTGACCTTCCCGCCCAGGCCGCCGATCTCCTGCGCGACCGCGAGGTCCGCGAGGATCTGCCTGTCCCACTCCTCGCCCGTGCGGACGATCCCGGCGACGGGGAGGGAGCGGGCGCCAATCCGCAGGACGTCGCCGGGCCGCACGCCCCACGCGCGGGCCAGGTCGCCGCCGACGAGGACGCCTCCGTCGCTCCACGCCCCGTCGATCTCCCACGCGGAGGCGGTCGCGGCGAGCCCGTTCTTCCACCACGTTCCGACGAGCGTCGCGGTCCCGTGCCCCTCCACCGTCACCTCGACGGGCAGGAGCGGCGCCCAGCTCACGATCTGGTTGCGCCACTTGAGGTCGCGGATCTTCTCGAGGTCCGTCTCGCGCAGGTAGCCTCCGTCGACGGCGGGTTCCACGAGGATGTTGTGCCGGTTGGAGTGGAACTCGGCCCGCACGGCGTCGCCCACGCCGAGGAAGATGGCGAAGAGACCCGTCGCCGCCCCCGTCCCGAGCGCGATCGAAAGCAGCGCGGCGGCCTTCCGGCGCCATCGGCGCCGGAGCGAGCCCGCCACGACGCGGAGGAACATGAGTCGCCCGAAAAAAGTCTCTTCCGCACGGGCGACTCACCCGCCGGAGCCGCCCCCCAACCCGGGGCGAAGGCGGGTGGACCCGCCCAACGGAAGGAGCCCCGCCATCCCCCCCTACTCCCTCTTCATCCCCCGCAGGTACTCCTCGCGACACTCCTTCATCGGGCAGAGAGGGACGCCTTCGACGGCCCCGCCGGAATCGCTCATCTTGAACTGCATCTTACACACGGGGCAGCCGACGACGAAATCCTTCTCGAAGAGGTCCTTCCGGGCCGCGAGGTCCGACACCTTCACGACAAGGGCCGCGCCGCGGACCGCGAAGCGCAGCGGGACGGGGTTGCACCCGCCCGCCTCGCCCAGCGACTGCGGGTTGATGTCCGCCGTGCAGTTCAGGCACAGGAGCCGGTCGCCCTGCTGGACGTAGCCGAAGTCCTTGCAGATCTCGCACGCGTCGAACGCGGCCGCGTACCCGCGGTCGCCCACCTTCATTGCGAGGAACCGGACGAGCTTGCCGTCGATCGCCACGGCGTAGCGGTGGAGTTTCCCGTCGTCCAGGCGCGCGGTCGTGACGAAGATCTCGCCCGAGATCGGCTCCACGAGGGCGGGCGGTTCGATCTTGAGGTCCCTCTTCTCCTGCGCGTACGTCCAGCCGAGCGTGCCGATCGTGCCGAGGGCGACGAGGCAGAAGACCACGAGGGCCGCCCGCTGCGTGCGGAGACCCGCGCGCTCCTTCCGCTCCTCCGCCGGGTTGGCGGCGGCGGAGGCGCGCCGCAGGACCGAGCCGATCAGGAGCACGAACGGGAGCGCGAGCATCGCCAGGATGAAAAGGAGGCTGTTCCGCAGGAGCGGCCCCGCCGTCTTCATGTACCCCGGCCCGAAGGAGCCCAGGTCGCCCGCCTCGGCGAACTCGTGGAGCGACAACAGGACGAGTTGCACGACGAGGATCAGGAGGACGACCGACGTCACGAAGAAGAACTTCCCCAGGTCGATGCGGAACGCCCCCTTGTAGAAGGCGACGCCGAAGACGACGGCGACGGCGAGCCCCGCCGCGGCGCCCGCCGCGCTCAGCACCGCGTCCGTCGTGAACTGGAGGGCCGAGAGCATGAGGACCGTCTCCACGCCCTCCCGGAAGACGACGAGGAAGCTGAAAAGGAAGAGCCCGGTCTTCTGCGCCGCCGAGGGTCGCGCGAGAATCTCGCCCAGCTTTCGCTCCGTCGCGCCGCGCAGCTCCTTCCCGTGGCTCCACATCCAGACGACGAGCCAGGCCACGAGGAGCGCGGAGACCGCGAGCACGATCCCCTCCGTCCGCCCCTCGGGGTCGAAGCCGCTCCGCCGGACGGCGACGGCCCCGGCGACGCTGAGGAGCGCGGCGGCGCCCATGCCCCAGAAGACGATCCGGGCGAGTTCCGCGCGCCCGCCCTTGCGCAGGACCGCGAGGATGAGCACGACCGCCAGGGCGGCCTCGACCCCCTCGCGGAGGGTCACGACGAAGGCTTCCAGCATGTCCGGAGGGTACAGAAATTGAAACCGGATGTCAATGTGGATCTGGGGGAACAGGAACTCCGTTCCCGATCACGCCAGGAGCCGCAGCGCCTGCCCCGCCGTGAGGTTCGCCTGCCCGAGGACGAGCAGCCCCGACTCCCGCACGAGCCGGTTCCGGACCGACTGCGCGATCTCCGCCGCCATGTCCGCGTCGCGGATCGCCGACGCGCTCGCCGTGAGCTTCTCGAACTCCACGTTCAGCGCGTCCTCGTTCGCCTGGAACACCCGCCCCGCGAGCGAGCCGAGCCGCGAGCGCAGGCCCGCGACCTCGTTCGCCGCCGCGTTCACGATGGCCGTCGCGTCCGCGGTCCCGGACTCCAGGTCGTTCCCTCCCCCCGTCCGGAGCGTCGAAAGCGTCCCCAGCCCCGACGTCCGCCCCAGGGTCGCCGTGTTCACCGCGCCGATCCCGATCGTGACGTCGTTCGCCCCGCCGGGCACCGGTCCGACCTGGAACGTCGCTCCGCCGCCCGCGATCGTGAAGCCGAACGACCCCGTGACGCCGGGCTCGACCTGGATCACCGCCGCGAGGTGGTCCGTGTTCGTCTGGATCGTGTTGCCCCGCCCGGCCGCCGGCTGCCCGTCCACCTGCGCGACGACGTCCGTGCCTTTCGTGACGCCCGGCGCGATCCCCTCGAGGTCGCCCGCGACCTCCTCGAGCTGGAGCGTCGCCTGCGACCCGAATTCGACGGTGCGGAGCTCGCCGGCGGGAGTCGCCTCCACGCCGGTGCGCTCGGAGAGGTCGTTGACCGCCTGGATCACGTCGGCCTGCGTCGCGCCCGCCGCGATCTGGAGCTGCTCCATCCCGCCCGGCCCGCGGATGTTGACCGTGCTCGCGCCGGACTGGACCGCCGCGATCGTCCCGGCCGCCTGCGCCTGCGTCGCCGCGGTCGTCACCGTGACGCCGACCTGCACGGGGAAGCCGCCGTCGAACGAGCCGCCCTGGACGTCCACGGTCGTCAGCTCCGGGCTCACGCCGGTCACGTTGAACCCGAGGCTGCCGTTGAGGAGGGGCTGGTCCGCGAAGCGCGTGGTCGCCCCGATCCGGTCGATCGCGGCAAGGCCCGCGTCCAGCGCGTCCTGGAGGGCCTGCCGCGCCTCGGGCCCCATGGCGCCCGTGTTGCCCGCGGCGACGAGGAGCCCGCGCATCTCGACGAGGCGGTCCGAGACGGCGCCGAGGGCGGCGTCGGCGGTCGAGACCAGGTTGCGGGCGTTCTGCGTGTTCTCGAGCGCCTGGCTGATGGCCGCCAGCTCGGGCCGCAGGGCCTCGACGATGACGAGGCCCGCGGGGTCGTCCGACGCGCGGTTGATCCGGAGTCCTGTCGCCAGGCGCTCCAGCGTCCGCGTCTCGCGCGCGCTGTTCGACTGGAGGTTCCGCAGCGCCGTCAGCGCGCCCACGTTCGTATTGATCCGCAGGCCCATGACCCCTCCTGTCCCCCATGGAGCATGATACCCCGCGCGGAGCCGCCGATCAAGCCGCGCGCGTGACGAGGCTCGCCGCCGCGCCCAGGAGCACGAGCGCCATGATCGTCCGCACGACGCGCGCGGGGAGCTTCTTCGCGAGGACCACGCCGAACTGGCCGCCCACGACGACGCCGAGCCCCATCCAGAGGAGGACGTGGAGCGCGATCTTGCCGCGGAACGCCGCCTCCAGCGCGCCCGCGCCCGAGGTGAAGGAGAGCGCGAACTGCGAGGTCGCGGTCGCGAGATGGACGGGCATCGCGAAGACGAGGACCATGAGCGACGTGTGAACGAACCCGCCGCCCACGCCAAAGAAAGAGGAAAGGAACCCGACCACGAAGCTCGTGACGAGGCCGAGGGTGAAGTTGACCTCGTAGCGGTGCCTCTCACCCGTGATTTCCGTGAGGTCGCGCGGCGTTCCGCGCAGCCTCGGCTGCCCCGGCCGGGGAGGCGCGAGGACGAGGTTGACCGCAATGGCGAGGAGGAGCGCGGCGAGCGCGACGCCGAACGCACCGGGCCGGACCATGCGGACGAGAAAGCGGCCGCCGTACGCGCCCGGAAGCGTCGCCAGCGCGAAGAGGAGGCCGGTGCGGTAGTCGATCCGCCGCCGCCGCGCCGCGGACGTGGACGCCGCGGCGGCGTTGACGAACGCGAGCGCGAGCGAAGTCCCCGTCGCCTCCTCGGGCGTGAAGGGGCGCCCCACGATCGCGGTTCCGCCCAGAAGGAGGAGCGGCACGACGAGGAACCCGCCGCCCGCGCCGGTGATGCTCCCCAGGACGCCGACGAGGACGCCGATGGGGACGAGCGTGAGCGCGACGCGAAGGGTCTCGGACACGGAGGGAGTGTAGCGGAGGGGGGAGCAAGAGCCGAGAACAAAGAACGGAGAAGAAGGCGGCGGGGGAAGTCTCCCCCCGGATCGTTTACTCCCGGCGGAGAAGATCCTACACTCCCCGCATGCGGCGCAGGCGGGTGGTCTGCATCGGCGGCGGCACCGGCCAGTCGCAGGTCCTCCGCGCCCTCTCGCGCCACCCGCTCGACATCACCGCCCTCGTCGGCGTCACCGACAACGGCGGCCACAGCGGCCTCCTCCGCGAGATCTTCGGCATCCCCCAGGTCGGCGACGTCCGCAACTGCCTCGCCTCCCTCGCCGACGACTCGAACCTCTTCACCGACCTCCTCCAGTACCGCTTCCGCGAGGGCTCGCTCGACGGCGTCTCGCTCGGCAACCTCCTCGTCGTAGCGCTCCTCCGGCTCAAGGGCTCGCTCTCGGCCGCCATCGACGCGCTCGCGCGCCAGCTCGGCGTCCCCCACCGCATCCTTCCCGTCAGCGACAGCTCCACCCACATCTGCGCCGAGCTCGCCGACGGCCGCGTCGTCTACGGCGAGTGGGAGATCATGCAGCGCGAGCCGCGCGTCCCCGTCCGCCGGCTCTTCCACCACCCCGCCGTCGACTGCCATCCCGAGGCCGTGCGCGCGATCGCCCACGCGGACATGATCGTCTTCTGCCCCGGCTCGTTCCTCACGGGGATCATCTCCGCGATCCTCCCGCGGGGGATCCAGACCGCGATCCGCGTCTCGCGCGCCGTCAAGGCGCAGGTCTGCAACATCATGACCCAGCCCGGGCAGACGGACGACTTCTCCGCGCGCGACCACGCCGAGATCCTCGCTGCGTATCTGGGCAGCCCGCCCGACGTCTTCGTCGTGAACTCGCGCCGCCCTCCCGAGCCCTGGCTGCGCCTGTACCGGAAGGAGGGATCGACGCCCGTGCGTCTGGACCTCGATGGTTTTCGCGGCATCCGCGTGGTCCGCCGCGACCTCCTCGAACCCGCCGGGAAGGACGTGCTCACCCAGTATGTGCGGAGCGGCTCCTTCCGGCGCCAGGGGCTCCACTTCATCCGGCACGATCCGGAGAAGCTCGGCCGACTGCTCTACGAAGTCGCGAAGTCCCCGGCCACCGGTCGATCTCCCTAGCCCGGCCTATTCACGAGGTTTCGGACCGGAACGGGCCGAAACCGTGAGTAGGCCGCCCGCGGCGCGTTCCGCTTGGGCAATAG
>JACPRC010000055.1 GCA_016190175.1 Planctomycetota bacterium | reverse complement strand
CGGCCCTGCGGGCCGATTCCGCTGGACCGCCCCTCCGCCTCCGCGCAACACCGTGTCGCGCTCCGGCCTCGGCCCGCGGCGCGCCATTGCCCCAGCGGAACGCGCCGCGGGCGACCTATCCACGAGTTTTCGGCTGGACGCCGAAAACCCTCGTGAATAGGTCGGGCTAGTCGAACTTCCGGCGCTCCTCCTCGTCCGGGATGATGATGCGGCCCTTGAGGATCGTGAGGAGCTGCTTCTTCTGGGCGCCCTTGATCTTCTCGGAGCCGAGGTTCCCCAGGATCGGGATGTTGCGCCAGACGGGGATCGAGCTCTCCGCGTCCTCCTCGAAGTAGACCGTGAGGCCGCCGATGAGGAGCGTCCCGCGATCGGGGACGACCGCGGTCGTGCGGAGCCGCTGGATGTTGAGGATGGGCGTCTCGATCTTCACCGGCTGCGCCTGCGAGACCGGGTTCTGCGTCGAGGCCTGGAGGCTGATGAGGATGCCGAAGACGTTCGGCGGCGGCGGGAAGAGGCTCGCCACCGTCGGGCGCAGCTCGATCGTGATGTACTTCCGGTCCGCGCTCACGATGGGCCGCACGTCGAGCGTGATGCCGTCGGAGACGACGTCGGGCACGGGGTCGGCGATGACGGCGCCCGTGGCGACCTGGACGTCGAAGTCCTTGATGTACGCGAACTGGTTCGAGATGCGGATGTTGCCGCGCTGCGTGTTGAAGAGGGTCATCTTCGGCGCGGTCAGGACGTGCGAGCGCTGCGAGCGCGACACGAGGCGCATGATCATCTCGACGGAGATGTCGTCGAGGAGCGTGTACTGGAGGGTCGCGCCGCCGACGGGGAAGAGGGCCTGGCCGAAGAACTTCTGGACCAGGAAGTCGTTCGTCATGATGTTCTGGATCCGCGCGCCCATGTTGCGCGTGACGGACTGGCCGAACTGGCCCGTGATGCCGGCGCTCGAGGAGGCCTGCGTTCCGCTGCCGGTCGCGTTGAACGGGTTCGCGCCCGTCGGATCCACGAACGCCGGGTTGATGACGAACGAGGGGTTGATGTCGTCGAGCTGGAGCATGCCCTGCGCGCGCGGGTTCACCGTCCCCGGCGCGAGGAGGTCCGCGTCGCGGAAGTCCATCCCGACCTGCTGGAGGAAGGTGTCCTCGACGGAAAGGAAGCGCGTCTCGACGGAGACGAGGATCCCGGTGGAGGCGCGCAGGTCGGAGAGGAACTTGCGCAGCGCCTTGTGGACCTCGATGGTGTTGCTGACGATGAGGAGGCCGTTGTTGAACTTGATCGACTTCCCGTCGGACTCCTCCCACTCGCTCTTGTGGATGGACTTCTTGATGAGGTCGGCGAGAGCCTCGCCGGTGAACTGCTGCTTCGGGCCCTCCTCGGCCTGCGTCGTCGTGCCGAGGGCGTCCTGGGTGAGCGTGATCTCGACGCCCGGGAAGTCCTGGAGGCCGTACGTGAGGTCCTGCACGTCGTAGAGCTCCAGGCGGACCTTCTTCTTCAGCGTCTCCACCTTGGTGATGATGACGACGCCGCCCTCGACGTAGTGGACCATCTGCTTCGAGCTCAGCATGAGCCGCAGCGCGCCGTCGAGGACGATGTTCTGGACCTTGATCGTGATCTGCTCCTCATCCGGCTTCGGGATGGCTTTGGTGTCGATGACGAAGTTCAGCCCCGAGAACTCGCGGATGTAGTCGACGACCACGGTGAGGGGCGCGTTCTGTTCCAGCGTGATCGGGGTGTTCTTGAGCTTCTCGACGATCTTGGCGTCGTCCTCGGAGATCTCCTCCTTGAACTCCTGGAGCCCCTTGGGCTGGCGGCGGCGGATCTCGTTCCAGACGGCCATGTCGGGGAAGACCAGCTCGACGGCCTGCACGACGGCATTGAGCTCCACGCGCTCGAAGGTGCGCTTCCACTCCTCGACGTAGCCGCGGAGGTTGTCGCGGTGCTCCCGGTCGTGCACGAGGCGGTGGGAGACGTCCTTCATCTCCCGCACCGTGCCGAGGTTGGGGTTGATGAAGAGGATCTTGTCGCAGATCTCGATGCAGCGTTCGAACTGCTCGTTCTCGAAGAACATCTGCGCCTGGCCGAAGAGGAGCTCGAGCTCGCGCTTCTGCTCGTAGAGGCGCTTGAGCTCGTCGCGCATCTTCTCCTCTTCCACGGCGGCGCGGCGGGCCTTCTCCTCGTCGATGGACTTCGTCTTGGCGGCGGCGCGCGTCTTCTCGAGCATCGCGACCGTCTGGCGCTGGCGGTCCCCGAACTCCACCGAGGCGGGGAGCCACTTGAGATAGTTGAGGATCATCCGGAACTCGCGCTCGGCCTTGTCGTACTCGCCGAGGTTGAAGGCGCGGACGCCGCGGTTGTAGGCGTCGTCGATCTCGAGGAGGACCTGCTGGTGCTGGGCGATGGCCTGGCGGAAGTACTTCTCGTATTCGCCGGCGACGGGGCCGGTCGTCCGGCGCTTGAGGATGAACTGGACCTCGAGGTAGAGGGCGTGCGCCGCCGCGTGGTCGGGGTTGAGCCGCAGGGCCTTCTCGCACTCCAGCTCGGCCTTCTCGAAGTCGGTCGCCTGGAAATAGCGCTCGGCGAGCTTGTAGTGCTCGTCGGCCTGCGCCGTCTTCTGCTGCTCGCTGACCTGGTACTGTTCCTGGAGCTTCCGGAGCAGTTCGTCCCACTCCGCGCCCTGCTGCGCGTTGGTGGGCGTGGAGCTCTTCGCGTCCGGCCCGGCGGCCGGGTTCTCCTGCCGCGATCGCGGCGCGCCGGCGGCGGAGCAGCCGGCGGCAAGGAGGGTGAGGGCGAGGAAGGTCGGCTTCATCGGGCGCTCCTTACGGGCGACGTTCTCCCCGGGAAACGGCTTCTGAGTATAGACGCGAGCCCGGATTGGGCAAGCGAAATCGAGCCGTCCACGGGCTTCACCAAGCTAGACGGAGGCGTTGCGGCGATCCCTTCATCAATTCAGCCTTCCGATCTCAGCCGCTCCTCGATCCGCGCCGCTGAATGCCGACGACGGAACGCTGATGGCTGAACGCTGACGGCTGATAGCGGACGGCTTGCCCGGGGACGCTACCCTCCGAGCTTCTTCAGCGCGTCGTCCGCCCTCTTCTGGTGTTCCTTGAAGGCCTTCGTGTCCTTGTAGTCGGCGAGGAACTTCCTGTACTTCTCGATCGCGGAGGCCTTGGAGCTGTCGGACTCCGTCTTCGCCTTCTTCGCCTCCTCCGTCTTCTTGGGGTCGTCCTTGAGCTTGTTGTACTCCTTGAGCTTGTCCTCGTACTTCTTCTTGAACGCGTCGGCCTCGGCGAGCGTCGTGCGCGCGTCCGATTCCAGTTTCTCCTTCTTGTCCTTGTCCGGGTCGTCCTTGATCTCGGGCTTCTTCCCGCCGTGCTGAGGGCAGAGGCCGGTCTTCGCCGCAGGCCAGTCGGAGGGGTCGATCTCCGTCTCGCCCTTCATGAGGATCTCCTCGCTCCCCTTGTGCTTCCGCGAGACGGTCTTGGAGTCGGCGTCCGTGTAGACGACCTCGGAGAGCGTGACATTCTCGACCTGTTCCGTCTGCTTGCAATCGCCGAACTTGGGATTGCATTTCATGTACTTCACGGTCGCCTTGATCTCGCGGACCGTCACGAGCTTGCAGCGCGTGTTGAACTCGACGGTCTGGAGCCCCTTGGGAGTCTGGACCTTGTGCTTGAAGGTCGGTTCCTTCTTGGTCTTCGTGATTTTCTTACCGTACTCGAGGGGGTCGTCCTCTTGGTACTCGACGTCGTCCTCCCACTTGCCGATCTCGTCGCCCTCGGACTGGATCCTGCTCTTCTCGACGTGGCCGTACTGCGCGTCGATCTTCTCGATCTTGATGTAGACGGACCCCTTGCCGTTCGGTTGCGGATTGAACTGGGAGAAGGTAAGGATCCACTCGTCGAGCATCGTGACGGAGAGCGACGCCGTCGCCGGACCCTGTCCCGTGCCCCTGGCCTTCAGGTAGTCGGGGTCCTTCGTCTGGGGCACGAGGCGGTATTCGTAGGTCACGCGCTTCTCGACCGCCTCGTCGGTGAAGGGCGACTTGTCGGCGGCCACGGTGTAGGACTTGTCCTTCTTGCCCGTGGTCTTGTTCGTCCGCTCGATGACGACCTCGTCGATCTTCGCGGCCTTCTCCTTGTCGGAACCCTTCGCGTCGCTGACGGTCCAGGTGAGGGTGACGCCCTTGAAGCCGGGCTCGGCCTTCTCGAACTTGACCGTGCCGATGATGACACGTGTGTCGGGCGGCTTCTTGACGAGGAGCGGGTTCCCCTTGAGGACGGTGCGGAGGCTGGTGACCCAGTCGCCGCCCGGAGGCGTCACGCCCGCGGCGGGGAGTTTCTGCCAGTACTTGAGCGCCTCCATGTCGTGCATCTCGCTCATCTCGCGCAGCGGCTTGCCGTCCTTGCCCTTGACGGCGTTGCCGTCCTTGTCGGTCACCGCGCGCTCGGGGAACTCGGGGGCGGCCAGGGCGGGATGGGCCTTCACCGATTCCTGCTCGATGGTCGAGGCGCTCGACTGCACCTGCCGCGCGGTCTTGTCGTCGCCGCCGAGGACAAGGGCGAAGACGACATAGCCGACGAGGAGCAGGCCGGCGCCGCCGACCGCGAACTTCTCGCCGTGCTGGTAGAGGACCGCCTGGAACTTGTTCGGCGCCTTCTCTTCGGACATAGCTTCTCCTTTACTACTTCGCGGGCGCTGGTTTCGCCCAGTCGGGCAGGAGCGGTTTCGCCCAGTCGGGCACCTTGGCCGCGTCGAAGTCCACGACCTGGCAGGTCAGGAACAGCCGGACCGGTTTCGGCTTGAACTCCTTGAGCTTCTCCTCTTCCTTCGCCTTGCGCTCGGCCTCGGTCTTCGTGGGATCGCCCTCGTAGTCGTTGTAGTCGTACGTCTCCTCGGCCCTGTTCTGGTCGAGGACGACGACGCGCGTCCCGATCACGCTGACGAGGATGCGCGGGTTGAGGTCGAGGTCCATGAGCTTGCGGACGAACTTCGGGACCTCGGCGTACATCAGGTCGACCGTGACGCCGAAGGTGATCGTCTTTCCGAGCTCGCCCGGCAGGTCGTATTCCTCGAACTTCGACCGGTCGAGACGCTTCGGGATGACGTGGCTCACGTAGAGGATTTCGTTCTCCGTGCCCGTCTGGGGGCGCTCCCCCCACTTGCCGACGAGCTTGGGATGGAGCGGCCGGAAGAAGTAGACGTCGACGATCCTCTGGACGGAGATCGACTTGTCGAGGCAGGCGTTGGCGATGCGCTCGCGGATCCAGTAACGCTTCTGGAGGGTCTTCAGGACGGGGAGGACCTCCTCCTCCTTGATCTCGTTCCAGCGGATGTCGCTCTCCCAGTTGAATCCGTAGTTGTGCTGGCCGGGGTCCGCGATCTCTTCCTCCCTCTTCATGCCGACGGCGACGTTCTTCTTCTTGAGAGTCGCCTGGAGTCCCTCGGGGCCGGTCGCCCAGTCGCGGATCTTCCCTTCGATTTCGCCGCGCGAAGGGGCGGCGCGGAACTTCTCGATCTCGTCCGCCTTGAGTTTCTCCGGGTCCCTGGGCTCCCCGTTCGTCTTCCACCACTCGAGGTTCCAGTCGTACTGGGCGTAGAAGAGGGCGATGTTCCTGTAGCTCCACGTGAGCTTGCCCGCGTAGTCCTTCCGGTCCTTGGAGGGGGCGGAGGCGGGGTTGTTCCAGGATTCGATGTCGGGCCGGCCCGGGGTGTCCGTGGAGGCGGCGCGGAGGCTGAGCTGAACGCTCTTCACCTTCTTCTGGAAGTTCCCCTTCTCGTCGAGGGCGGGGTAGAGGAGGATTCCCGCGAGGGCGAGAAGGACGACGCCGGCACCGATCATCGCGGCGAGGAACGGGTTCTGTTTCAGCTTGTCCACGGGTGTCTCCTTATGGGGAGGCCGAGATGGGGGAGACGGGGGAGATGGGGAGATAGGGAGATGGGGAGAAAGGGAGATAGGGCGACGGGGAGATCCGGTTTCGACACGGGGCCCATCTCCCGAACTCCTTTCATCTCCATGTCTCCTATGGCTTCGGCGGCTCGGTCGGAGCGCCGGCGAGGATCGCGGCCCGGTCCTTGGCTCCCATCGGGACCACGATCTGGACCCGGAAGCGCCAGAACTTCTTCTCGGCCACGTCGTCGGGGGTGTACCCCGACCGGCCCGTGACGCAGGCCGGAAGCGGCTTGTCGATCACGTAGCTCATCGGGCCGGTCTTGTCCTGGTCCGTGCTCCCCGTGCCGAGAGCGAGGGAGATCTCCCAGCCCACGCCCTTCTCGATGCCGCGCTTGCGGTCCTTGAGCCCGAGTTCCGCCAGGAGCGACGGCTTGAGGAGCGTGTCGAAGACGAAGGTCTCGCCCTGGCCCGCCTCGGCCCTCTTCACGATCACGACCTCGATCTCGACGCGGAAGTTGCGCGCGGCGGGGAGCGGGAGCTTGCCGGCCTGGTCCGGCGTGGAGGCCGTCTCCTCCGCCTTGGGCGCCTCGCGCGGCTCCTCCTCCATCTTCCAGTCCACGATCCAGAGCTTGTCCTTCTCCTCCTTGAGTTCGCCGTTCTTCGGCGTGCAGGCGTTGATCGCATCCATGACGCGCAGGACCAGGTCGCGTTCCGAGGAGATCGACGCGATCGTCTGCGTGTCCTTCACCACGGCCCCGACGTCTTTGGCCTGGTCATAGCGGCCCTTGAGATCCTGGTATTTCTGCTGCGCGGTCTGGGCCTCAGAGAAGATCTTCTTGAGGGAGGAGACCTCGCCCGAGTTGGCGAGCCACGCGGCCAGGACGAGCACGTAGAGCAGGGCGGCCGCGACGACGAGCATCGGCTGCTTACGCTTGACCTCCCTCTTCTTCTTGAAGGCTTCGGGCATGAGGTCCACGGTGTTCGCGGCGAGTCCGAGCCCCTGCAGGCCGAGCCCCAGAGCGGCGCCGAGCGTCCCGAGATGGCGGTTGAGCGCGCCGGCGTCCACGCCGGCCGCATCGACCTTCCCCAGCTTCGCCAGCCGCGCCGCGGGGAGGTTCCCCATCGTGCTGAGCGACTGGGAGACGAACTTCTGGAAGTTCAGCGTCTTCGTCGCGTTGCCGAGGAGGATGATCTTTTCGAACTTGGCCGTCTTCGAGATGGACTTGTAATAGCCGATCGAGCGGTGGATCTCCCCGACGAGGTCGCGCAGGACGGGCTGGATCGCGTTGAAGATCTTCTGGGCCTGCTGGGACTGGCCCGCCTTGAGCTTCAGCTTCTCCGCCTCGGGGAACGGCAAGTTGAAGACCTTCGCCAGCGCCTTCGTGATGTCGTTGCCCGTGATCGGCAGGTTCCGGATCCAGAACTTCGATCCGTCGAGGATGACGAGGTCGGTGTTGTCGCCGCCCATGTCCAGCGCGATGGCCGCGCCGGCGAGCTCCTGGTCGTGGTGGAGGAAGTTGTACAGCGCCACCGGGGCGAACTGGATTACCTCGACGTTGAGCCCCACGGGGGCGATGTTGGCCAGGAACTGCTCCACGATGTCGCGCTTGATCGCGAAGAGGATGACCTCTTTCTCCTCGCCCGCCTGGTACTCGCGCTCGATGACCTGGTAGCTCCAGATCACCTCGTCGATGTTGAAGGGGATCTGCGACTGCGCCTCGTACTGGACGATCTCCGGGATCTTCTCGTCCTCGACGGGCGGGAGCTTGATGAGCCGGTTGAAGGTCGAGTGGCCGGGGAGGGAGATGAGGACGGGTTCCTTCCCCATCCGGCAGGCGTTCTTCAGCTCCTGCAGCGCCCCCGCGATCTGGGTGTCCAGGTCGGCCCCTTCCCCGGCGGACTCATACGGCACGACCTCGACCGCGGTGAGGGCGGCCTCGCCTCCGCGCAGCTCCATCCGGACCGCCTTGACGGAGGACTTGCCGACATCGATGCCCCAAACACCTTTACCCATGACGTGCGTGCTCCTGAAGAGCCATCAGCAATCAGCCATCCGCCGTCAACCTTTAGCCATCGGACTGAGAGCGGATGGCCGATAGCTGACAGCTCGGGAGGCGGCAGGGAAGGGAAGGGCAGACTCGGTGGGGTTCAGCCGGCGACGTCCGACGGAGGGGACGCGTCCTCTCCAATATTTCACGCCCGCAGAGGCCCGCCTTCGCGGACCCCGGTTCGTGGCGTCTCGCTCCGCGGATCGAATCGCCCGGAGGCTGCACCGCACCCGGCCGTTCGTTCCTGCCAGCCCTTGACACGGCGCTGCGGCCCGAGGCCGCCGGCGCCCGGCGCCGGGGGCTGCGCGTCGCGCAGCCGCGCCGTGTCAAGGGCCAACGCTCCTCCAGTAACGGGACGGACCCCCGATCCCCGTCCCTGCATCTTGTAGCGATTTCGGGAGGAGGGGGCAAGCATTTGTGAGGCATCGGCGGTTCGACCGCGAAGCTGGCTGGCCAACACTTATGGATGGACCAGCCGGAAAGAACAGAGAACGGAGAACAAAGAACAGAGAGAGCCGGGGGATGCCTCCCCCGGACCCCCTCCTTGCACCCGAGGAGGGGTGCGGGGAGGCTTCCCCGCCTCCTTTCCTCTTTGTTCTTTGCTCTTTGTTCTTTCTGGGTGGTCCGCCACGATAAGTGCGGACCATCCAGGTCGCGAAGACCCGCGACCGGCCGGGAGACCCGTGGGGCGGGGAGCCTCACTCCCCGCGGATCAGCCCCGCCTCGCGGCAGACCTGCTTCAGGTCGGCGACGAGGTACTTCAGGTCCCCCATGTTCCGGAGGATGTACGCCGGGTGGAACGTCGGAAAGATCCGCATGCCGTTGAAGTCGTGCACGCGTCCGCGGAGCTTCGTGATCCCCGTCTTCGTGTCGAGGAGATTCTGCGCCGCGATGTTGCCCATGACGCACACGATCTTCGGCTGGATGAAGCGGATCTGCTGGTACAGGTAGGGCGCGCAGTTGGCCATCTCTTCCGGCTTCGGCGTCCGGTTTCCCGGCGGGCGGCACTTGAGGATGTTGGCGATGTAGACCTCCGACCGCCGCACCCCCAGGTCGCGCAGAGTCTTCGTGAGGAGCTGTCCCGCGCGCCCGACGAAGGGTTCCCCCTGCCGGTCCTCGTCCTCGCCCGGCGCCTCGCCGACGAAGACGACGGGCGCCCGGAGCGACCCGACGCCGAAGACCGTCTGCGTGCGGCGCGAGCAGAGCTCGTCGCACTGGGCGCAACCGGCGACCTTCTCCCGGAGCGCCGCGATCTCGGGGGGATCCGCCTCGGCCGCCGCACGCCGCGGAGGCGTGGGCGCGGCGACGGGCGGGGCCGCGACCGGTCGCCGCGACAGGGGAAGGAAGTCGGCCCCGAAGAGCCGCTCCATCTCGACGTGCTTCCGGAGTTGACGATCCCTCATGGATCGCACACGAGTTCATCCCCGCGGACGCCGGTCACGCGCGCCCGGACCAGGTCGTTGGGGTTCCCGGCCACCCGCGCCTTGAGATACCGCTCCGTGTACCCCGCCGCCTGCCCCTAGCTTGTCGAGGGGTCCTCCTCGACGAGGACGTCCACCTCGCGGCCGACGAACCGCCGGCAGAACTCCTGCGTCAACCGCGAGGCCTCCGCCTTCAGCCGGTTCAGGCGCGCCCGCTTTACGGACCGCGGGACGTCGTCCGGCAGCGCCGCCGCCTCGGTGCCCGGGCGCGGACTGTAAGGGAAGACGTGGATCCGGCTCATCCCGATCCGGCGGCAGATCTCCACCGAGCGCTCGAACCGCTCCTCCGTCTCGCCCGGGAAGCCGACGATCACGTCGGTGGTGAAACTCGGGTCGGGGACGCGCGCGGCGACGCGCTCGCAGGCGGCGAGGAACTGGCGCGGGCTGTACCGGCGCCGCATCGCGCGCAGGATCCCCTCGTCGCCCGACTGGAGGGGAAGATGCAGGTGAGGGCACAGACGCCGCGGTTCGGCCCCGAGGAGGTCGATGAGTCGTTCCTCGATCTCGTTGACCTCGATCGACGATAGCCGCACGCGCGCGACCGCGAGCTTCAGGACCGCCTCGACGAGATCGGGGATCGTCGGCCGTCGCTCGAGGTCCCTCCCGTAGGCGCCGAGATGCACGCCGGTCAGCACGATCTCCTTGTGGCCGTGGTCGAGGAGGCGGCGGATCTCGTCCAGGACGGCCGGGATCGGGCGGCTCACCGGCCCGCCGCGGACCTTGGGGATGATGCAGAAGCTGCAGGAGAGATCGCAGCCGTCCTCCACCTTGACGAAGGCGCGCGTGTGACCGTCGAAGCGCGAGATCCTCAGGTCGAAAACGCCCCCGCCTTCCTCCCCGGTCCGGCCGCCGTCGAGCAGGTCGGGCAGACGGTGCTTCTCCGCTTGCGGGACGACGCTCCGGACGCCGGGTATCCCCGGGAAGGAGTCCGCGGCGCATCCCGTGATTGCGAAACGCGCGTCCGGCCTTCCGCGGGACAGGCTCCGCACCAGCTTCTCGGCCTCCTTGCGCGCCGTCTCGGTCACCGTGCAGGTGTTCACGAGGTAGAGGTCGGGGCGGTCGCCGGCAGGGACCTCCGCGTACCCTCGCCGGAGCAGCTCCTCGCGGAGCGCCTGGCTCTCGTACTGGTTGACCTTGCAGCCGAACGTGACCGAGGCGAACGTGGGCATGGGGGCAGGATTTTATACGGGACTCCGCGCCCCTTCCACTATATATTGGAAATCGGTGCGGCGGGACGCGTCCGCGGGACGATAGAGATAGGGGTCGTCACGACGGGTCGGGCTGATGCCGGGACAGCCGGTGGTGGTCCCGGTCGGGCAAGGGAGGTTCCGGTGTTGACCGTCGAACGATGACTGAAGGAATCCTCTTCGCGATCGTCTTCCTGGTGGTCCTCGTTTTCATGGTGGGGACCTCCGCGGTGAAGGGCCGCCACCGCCGCAGGCGGCGGACGCGCCATCATCGCTCCTTGGTCGCCGGCCATCGGCGGGCTTGAGCCCCCGCGGGCCATCTGATAGCCTCGGCTCCCGTGAGCCGCGTGCTGTGCGCGATGTCCGGGGGCATCGATTCGAGCGTTTCCGCGCTGCTGCTTCGCCGGCAGGGGCACGACGTCGTCGGCGTCTTCCTCCGGAACGGAGTCCGTCACCCGCCCGGCGCTTCCGCGAAGCGCGGATGCTGCAGCATCGAGGACGCCTGGGACGCGCGGCGCGTGGCCGACCGGCTCGACATCCCGTTCTACGCGCTGAATTTCGAGGAGGCGTTCGGCCGCATCGTCGACTACTTCGTGGGAGAATACGACCGCGGCGCGACCCCGAACCCGTGCGTCGTGTGCAACCGCGACCTGAAGTTCGGGCGGCTCTTCGACTACGCCGACGCGATCGGGGCGGAGTTCGTCGCGACCGGCCACTATGCCCGGGTCGAGCGGAACTCCCGGGCCGTCCTCCACCGCGGCGCCGATCCCCGCAAGGACCAGTCCTACTTCCTCTTTCCCCTCCGGCAGGAGCAGCTCGCCCGGACGATGTTCCCGGTCGGGGGGATGGAGAAGTCCGAGGTGCGCGCCCTCGCACGCGAGGCCGGCCTGCGCGTCGCGGAGAAGCCCGAGTCGATGGAGATCTGCTTCGTCCCCGACGACGACTACCGGCGACTCCTCCGCGAGCGCATCCCCGGCAGGCTCCGCGAAGGCGCGTTCGTGACGACTTCGGGCGAGGTCGTCGGCCGGCACGGCGGGCATCAGCTCTTCACGATCGGACAGCGCAAGGGGCTCGGCGTCGCCCTGGGGCGACCGGCCTATGTGGTCGCCATCGACGCGGAGTCGAACACCGTCGTGCTCGGGGAGGAGCGCGACCTCGAGCGGGCGAACCTCGTCGCGCGGGAGGTGAACTGGATCGCCGCGGAGCCGCGGCTCGGAGACGCGATCGATGCCGAGGTGAAGATCCGGTACAACCACGCCGGGGCGGAGGCGCGGGTCGAGCCGCTGGAGGGAGGGCGCGCGCGGGTCGTCTTCGCCGCGCCGCAGCGCGCGATCGCCCGCGGCCAGGCCGCGGTTTTCTACAGGGGAGACGAGGTCCTCGGCGGCGGCTGGATCGAATGAGGGCGATCAGGGAGCCGCGTCCGTCTTCTTCTGATCGGCCGTCGTTTTCTTGATGTCCTGGATCTCCATCCGGCACTCCTGGGCGAGCCGCTTGATCTGCTGGAGCGCCTTGCGGGCGCGCATGGCGGCGACCTTCTTGCCGTCCTGGAACTCCTCGTACTGGGCCCGCGCCTCCTGGACCTTGCGGGCCAGCTCGTCGTATTTCTCGATGCCCATGGCAGCCTCCCGAATCACGGCTATTGTGCCGACGGCGGCGTCCTTGTCAATCTAATGTGGCGGCTCCAGCACGTAACGGTGCCACCCCTCCTCCGTCCGCTGCGGGTCGAAGAACTTCTCGAACGTCGCCCGGTCCCCGCCGCGGAAGACGGCATCGTAGAACTCGAAGAACTTCTGGGGCTCCCGTTCGACGAGGTAGGCGACGAGCAGGTGCGACGACTGGTAGAACGACCGGTTCTGCTCCCCCATGAAGTCGGTGGCGCGAGCGCCGAGCACCTGGGTCAGCGGGAGGGGGTTCTGAAGTTGAGGCCGGTCCCTGGAGGTGCCGCCCGCCCGCCACTTCCCCTCGACCGGGCGGCTGTGCTCGAAGTAGGACGCCATTCCCTCCGAAAGCCATGTGGGGAAGGGCGCGTCGGGGCGCGAGAGATGCATGAGCGCGTGCATCATCTCGTGTCGGAGACCCCGCTCGTCGTCCGCGTCGTGCCGCGTGAGGACGAGCGCGATCTCGAGCTTCGGGGGCAGGAAGAAGCCGCCGTTGTTCGCGAGGTCCGAGTTCAGGCTCTTCAGCCCCCGCTCCTCCAGCTCGTGGTGCGAGTCCAGGAGGTGGATCCGGATGGGGGGCTTGGCCGGCGGTTCCGCGATCCGCAGGCGCTTGCCGTACTCCCCCACCATGTTCGCGACGAACTCCTGGACGACCCGGGCGGCGGCGTCGTGCCGGCCGCTCCCCTTTTTCGCGAAGATGACGTACGGCCCGTACGCGCGGTCCACGTGGCCGGACCCGGCAAACAGCCGCGCGAAGAAGCGCGAGATCCCGGCACCGCCCAGCGCCAGGAGCGCGAAGATCAGGAGGAAGGGGGCCACGAGAGCGCCCCCCTTCACGAGGAGGCGACTAACCGTCATAGGAGCGGCCGCGGTCGCGGCCCATCGATTCGCTCGCCCGCTTCAGGAGCTTCCGCTCCCGGCGGGACAGAGAGCCCAACCCCTCCCGGCTGATCTTCTCCAGGATCGCGTCGACGTCGTGCCGCAGCTCGACTCCCTCGACGGCGACCGCCCGCTGCCGCCGCGCCTCGAGGCCCTCGACCCAGCGGTCCAGCGCGGGTTCCGCGTAGTGGAAGGCCAGGGCGACGAGGCCGGCCGCCAGGAACGCGACCGGCGACAGCCCGGCGTGGAGATACACGAGGCAGTAGAAGAGCGCCACCGCGCCGGTGAGGAGAACCCCCGTGCGGAGCCGCATCGGGATGACGAAGAAGAAGAGGAGCGTCCTCGACGGATATCGCCACGCGTACGCCGCCATCACCGCGAAGACGGGACCGAAGAAGGAGATCGCGGGCGCCGCCGAGAGGGCCACGTACTGGTAGGCCGCGTGCATCATCGCCCCGTAGGCGGCGCTGCCGAAATACAGCACGAGGTAGCGCGCCCGACCCATCTCCCGCTCCAGCTCGTTGCCCCACTGGTACAGCAT
>JACPRC010000053.1 GCA_016190175.1 Planctomycetota bacterium | reverse complement strand
TCTCCCGTCGATCGCGGCGGCCGCGGCGCTCCCCGCGGCGCAGTTCCTCACGCGGGAGCGCCGGTGGGGCGCGGACCACTGGCCGGCGACCGTTTTCTGCGTCGTCGCCGCGGTCGTCGTCGTCGTGCGCCACCGGGACAACATCCGGAGGCTGCTGAAGGGAGAAGAGAAGAAGTTCGGCTTCCGCAAGGGGGGGGCATGAACCCCGTTAGACTCCGATGGATTTGCACCGGCATCCTCCGGAACGCGAGTGGGGTGAAGAGATTCGTACGTGACGCTATTACGAGGAGTCTCAGGGGATGAACCCCGTTGCACTCACGCGGGGTTCCAGCGGTGTCTTCCCGGAGTGCCGCTCGGGAAAGGGCGACAGGTACGGCCTCTTCGACAGGAGTGTAACGGGGTGAACATCCAGATCCTCGGCGCCGGCGGATGGGGGACGGCGCTCGCCGTCGTCCTCGCGCGCCAGGGCGTCCCCGTCCGGCTCTGGGCCCGTTCGCCGGAGCGGATCGAGGAGTTGCGCGGCGCGCGCGAGAACCGCCGCTACCTCCCGGGCGTGTCGATCCCGGAGGCCGTCGGATTCGGCCTCGCCCCGGCGGCGGACCTGGCCGTCGTGGCCGTTCCGACGCAGCACATCCGCGCGGCGCTGGGCGGGCTCGGCCTTCCGCGCGTGCCGGTCGTCTCCGCCGCGAAAGGACTGGAGATGTCGACGCATCTGCGGCCGACGGAGATCCTCGGGCGACTGTTCGGCACGCCGACCGCGGCGCTCTCGGGGCCGAGCCATGCGGAGGAGGTCGCGCGCGGGCTCCCCGCGACGCTCGTGGCGGCGTCGGCGGACGAGGCCCTGGCGAAGACGGTGCAGAAGCTCTTCATGGGCGAGACGCTGCGGATCTACACCTCGACGGACGTGATCGGCGTGGAGACCGCCGGGGCCCTCAAGAACATCATCGCCATCGCCGCGGGGATCTGCGACTCGCTCGGGCTCGGCGACAACGCGAAGGCGGCGCTCCTGACGCGCGGCATCGTCGAGATCGCGCGGCTGGGGGCGAAGATGGGGGCGCAGCGGCCGACTTTCTTCGGCGTCTCGGGGATCGGCGACCTCATTACGACCTGTTACAGCCTGCACGGACGAAACCTGCGGGTGGGGCGCGAGGTCGGGAAGGGCCGCGCGCTGTCGGAGGTGCTCGCGGAGATGTCGATGGTGGCGGAGGGGGTCTGGACGTCGAAGGCGGCGCTGGAGCTGGCGCGCGAGAAGGGCGTCGAGATGCCGATCACGGAGGCGGTGGTCCGGATCCTGCACCAGGGGAAGGCGCCGCGGGAGGCGGTGCGGGAGCTGATGGGCCGCCTTCCGAAGTCGGAGACGGAGGACTGGGCTTGACCGGCGGGATCCGGACGGAAGAGGGTTTCGAAGCGGCGGCCTTGGCGGGCGGGTCGCCGATCTGCCTCTTCACCTTCTCGAGCACGATCGCCTTGCTGAAGGGCTTCACGATGTAGTCGACGGCGCCGAGCTGGTTTCCGCGGATGACGTCCTCGCGCAACCCCTTCGCGGTGCACATGATCACGGGCACGGGCTCCGTGCGCGCGTCCTTCTTCAGCTTCTCGAGCACCGCGAAGCCGTCCATCTTCGGCATCATCACATCGAGGATGACGAGGTCGAGGGGCTCGTGCGCCGCGATCTGGAAGGCCGCGGGGCCGCCGTCGGCCTCCACGACCTTGTAGCCCGCGTTCCGCAGGTGAAGCGCCATCGCGGAGCGCACCGTCCCCATGTCGTCCACGACGAGGATGGTCTTCTCGCGGGCGGCCGCCATGGCATCGCTCCCGGGCCGCTACTTCCAGTCGGCCCTCACGCTAGTCTCATCGTCCTCGAGGAGGTTCACGTTCACGGGTTTCTTCAGCCGGTGCGTCGGGTCGTACAGGAGCCGCACCTGCGGCCGCGAGAGGTCCGACCGGTCGAGTCCCACGACGACGCCGCGCCAGCCCGCGAACTTGCCCGTCGTCACGACGACGCTCGTCCCGATGGGGAAGACCGGGAGGTAGGAAAGGAACGCCTGGACGACCTCGTCGTTCAGCCCGGTGCCGGCCGCTTCCCGAACGGCCTGGGCCGCCTCGTCGGGCGGGACCGCCTTGCGGTACGGCAGGTCCGACGTCAGCTCGTCGTAGAAGTCGGGCACGGCCACGACCTCGGCGAACCGGTGGATCGTGCCGGAGCCGAGGGCCTCCTGCTTCCAGATGATGCGGTTGCGGCCGGTCAGTCCGCGGGGATACCCCGCGCCGTCCTGGCGCTCGTGGTGCTGGTAGGCGACGTGGGCCGACAGGAGGCTGATGTCGCTGCGCTCCTTGAGGAGGTAGTAGCCCAGGACCGTGTGCTGCCGGAGCGTCTCCATCTCGCTCTCCGTGGGCGGCGTCTTCCTCTTGACGAGGTCCTCGGGCAGGAAGATGTGGCCGATGTCGTGGAGCATGCTCCCGAGCACGATGTCGCGGATCTCCCCGCGGGGGAACCCGAGGTGCTTGGCGAGGATCGCCGCGTGGATCGCCACCTCCAGCGAATGGTCGTACAGGAACGTGTTGACCGTCTTGATCGTGCCGACGCAGAGGGCCATCTCGCGGTCGGAGAGGATCGACTCCATGATCTTCTCGACGGCCTCGAGGAAGGTGTCGGGCACGCGGGCGCGCTCGAAGGCGCGCTGGAACCGCCGGTCCTCCATCTTCTCGCGCAGCTCCTGCCCGGAGGCCTCCGCGATGTCGGCCGGATCGAGGATGTTGCGGGTCTCCTCCCTCAGGTGGTCGTACAGGGTCGTCACGTGGTGGGTGATCTTTTGCCGGGCCTGCTCGTCGATGTAGTCGTGGCAGATGACGTCGTCGAGGTCGGTGTCGTGGATGTAGAGCGACCGGTAGCCGAACTCCCGCAGCCGCGCGATGGAACGCTCATCGAGGGCCGCACCGGCGGCGAGCATGACGCCGCCGTACTGGTAGTAGAGACTGCGGGCCAGGCGCATGCCGGGGGCGATGTCGTCGATCTGAATGCGTCTCATGGTTTCGGCCCGAGATGGCGCTCCAAAGGGGCCGGCACGGGTTCGTGGGTGACAGGCATCGACGGCGCCTCGGTGAGCGAGGCGGACTGGTGGAGGGGCGCGACGACCCCGCAGGAGATGATGATCCGCATCGCCTCCTCGACGGAGATCGGGAGGATGATCACCTGCTCGCGGGGGACGTAGACCGTGAAGCCGGTGAAGGGCGTCGGCGAGGTCGGGACGAAGACGCACACCATCTTCTTCTTCGTGGCCTCGTTGAGGTGGCGCAGTCCCTCGGAGGTCGGGAAGCCGATCGAGTAGATCCCCTCCGTCGGGAAGGGGATCGCCACGACGGCCTTGAACTCCATCTTCTGCTCGCCCTTGAAGAAGAACTCCGTGAACTGCTTTGCGTAGGGGTAGACGACGCGGATCACGGGGAGCTTGGAGAGGAGCCGCTCGAAGAACTCGTAGAGCTTCTTCCCGAAGAAGGTCGCGACGACCGAGCCGATGAGGAAGACGAGCACGCAGCCGATGACCGCGCCGATGACCGTGGACACGGCTTCGGTGAAGAACCACTTCCAGAACGGCTCCTCGTGGTTCGGCGTGAAGATCGCGTCCGCCGCCCACCGGATGACCTCGCCCATGGGTTTTCCGACGGCGTTGTACAGCGTGCTGATGATGAAGTAGAGGACGAAGATGGTGAGGAACATCGGCAGGAGGGCGGCGAAGCCCTTGGCGAAGAGTTTCTTCATTCCGCTACCGGCGTTCCATGGAGGCTACACAGGATTATATCGAACTCACCGTGGTTATTAGTTACTGGTTCGTGTTCTCTTCGCAAACCACGAACCACTATCCTTTGATGCACGCCACGGGTCGCAGCCGCGCGACCTTGTCGCTCACCCCCGCGCGCTCCATGACGTCCACGACGAGCCCCGCGTCCTTGTAGGCCTCCGGCATCTCCTCGGCCACGGAGTCGCGGCCGTGGGCCATGACGAGGACGCCGCGCGCCTCGAGTTCCTTGAAGAGGTCGTGCCCCCGCATCATCCGCTTCATCGCGTTGCGGGAGTGGAGCCGGCCCGCGCCGTGACAGGTCGAGCCGAACGTCTCCCGCATCCCGCCGGGTTTGCCGACGAGGAGGAAGCTCGCGCGCCCCATGTCGCCGGGGATGAACGTGGGCTGGCCCGTCTCGCGGAAGAGCGGCGCGAGCGCGGGGTGGCCCGGGCCGAAGGCGCGCGTGGCGCCCTTTCGGTGGACGCAGACCTTCCCGACGCCTTCGTGCTCCTCGAACTTCGCGATGTTGTGGCAGACGTCGTAGACGAGGTCGGCCCCGAGCGCCTCCTCGGACAGGCCCAGGGTACGGGCGAGCACGCGCCGCACGATCGCGGTCATCACCTGTCGGTTGACCCACGCGAAGTTCGCCGCGCAGGCCATCGCGGCGACGTACCGCTTCGCCTCGTCGCTCCTGAGCGGCGCGCAGCAGAGCTGCCGGTCCGGCAGCGCGATCCCGTACTTCTCGCACGCCCGGAGCATCGTCTTGAGGGAGTCCTCGCACACCTGATAGCCGAAGCCGCGCGAGCCGGAGTGGACGGAGAAGACGAATCCGCCCTCGCGGAGCCCGAGCCGGTCGGCGATCTCCCTGCGGTAGACCTCGTCGACGACCTGGAACTCGAGGAAGTGGTTGCCGCTGCCGAGCGTCCCGACCTGGCGCATGCCGCGCGCGAAGGCACGGTCGCTCACGACCGCGGGATCGGCGCCGGGGTAGCGGCCCCCGTCCTCGATGCGGTCGAGGTCCGCGGGGACGCCGTACCCGTGCTCGACCGCCCAGCGCGCGCCCTCGGTCACGATCTTCCGGGGCTCGTCCCCCTTCGGCGTCGGGATCGCCCCCTCGGAGCCGACGCCGGCGGGGACGGCGCGGAAGGTCGCGTGCACGATCTCGCGGAGCTGGGGGCGGACGTCGTCGAGGGCGAGACCGGTGCGGACCAATCTGACCCCACAGTTCACGTCGTAACCGATCCCGCCCGGCGCGATCACCCCCTCCTCCGCATCGAACGCCGCGACGCCCCCGATCGGGAAGCCGTAGCCCCAGTGGAAGTCGGGCATCGCCATCGAGTACTTCACGATGCCGGGGAGGTGCGCGACGTTGCGGACCTGGTCGATCGACTCGTCCTGCTTCTGCGACTCCATGAGCGCCGGGGTCGCGTAGATGCGGCCGGGCACGAGCATGCCGCCCGTCTTCGGGATCTCGAAAAGGTAGGGTTGGATCTGGCGGAGGTCCGGCATCCCCTCGATCATACCACGGCGGCGCTCAGGGCTTCGCCGGCATCGAGGGCGGCTCGTACAGCCGCCGCTTCGCGCGGCCCTCGCGCGTGTCGTCTCCCGCGATGTCGATCGTGAAGATCCCGAGGACGAAATCGACGAGCTCCCCGAGGGAGATCCCGAACTCGAGCCCGAAGATCAGCACGAACGCGCTCACCTCGAGGTCGAAGGAGTGCAGGAGGGTCCGGCGGGAGGATCCGCGTTCGGTGACGGGCGGCAGGAGGGCGAAGCAGCGGTCCTCCGCGGACTGGTACGGGCCCCACCACCAGACGTAGGGGCTGCGCGTGTCCCCCAGCGCGCGGACGTAGTGGAGCGCGAAGGGCTCGCGGCCGAAGGCGTAGATCAGGCTCAGCGGGAGGTGGATCTCCGCCCAGTCCTTGCTCTCCTGCTCGATCCCGTAGGTGGTGCCGTACCGCGAGAAGCCCTTCATCCCGACGCCGACGTGCGCCAGTTCGCCGACCTTGACGTCCGCCTCGATGCCGAGAGCGCCGGTCTCGACGTTGATCCGCCAGATGTCCGCGAAGTCGTTGGCCCGGGCGCTCGCGTAGCCGCAGCCGGCGAGGAGCGGCAGGGCGATCAGACATCCAAGACGACCCGCGCGCGCCATCCGGCTTCCTCCTTCGCGACCTGGAGACGGTGATAGGTGACGGCCTTGATCTCGGTGCGGAGCGGGTGGCGCGTCCCGTCGTATCTCTCGCCGCGCGCCCGCGCCCGGACTCGGCCGGGCTCGATGAGGACCTCGAAGTCGGCGTAGATTCTACCTTCGGCCGAGAATCTGTAAAGCAGTTCCGCGAGCCAGTCCCGCAGGAGTTCCGCGGGATCGGTGCCTTCGACGACGATCTCCTCCTCCGTTTCATTGCGGACGCCGGCGAGGTCGGCGATCTGCTCGAACATCGCCCGGGCGGCCTCGGCGAAGAGCGACTCCAGCGCGGGCGCGGAGACCTCGATCCCGATGTCGCCGGTGTGATCGAACGTCGTCCACGTCATCGGACGAGGACGGGGATCGCCAGCTTCGCGGAACTGCCCCCGCGGGCCCGGAGCGTCAGCGTGGTACTGCCCTGCTGGGTCGCCTCGAGGCGGATCGTGTTGCTCGGCCCCTCGGTCGAGACGAACTTGAACGCGCAGCAGCCCGACGTCGTTCCCGTCGCATCGGTCCCGGCGTCCAGGAACTCGTAGTCGAAGGCGCCGATGCCGACCAGGGCCCAGCTCCGCTCGTCGATGTACTCGATGCGGATCTCGATCGCGTCGCCGACGAAGAGCTCGAGACCGCCGCCCTTCTGCCGGGAACGCAGCTTCTCCGTGGCCACCTTCCAGAGAAACCGGTCCACCTTCTTCACATCGAGCTCCACGGAGTCCACGACGGTGTCGCCTTCCCCGAAGTCGAGGATGACCTTGCCCGGTCCTGGGGCGGAGAGGGCGTAGCTGACGCGCCAGCGGCCGCCGGTGTCGGCGACCGGCTCGCGTCCGGACTTCTGGTCGTCTTCGGGGACCAGGACGATCTTGGGATCGCGGGAGCGCGCCCAGAGCTTGCGGGACTCCTTCTCGCGGCAGAAGAGGTTGAAGCTCCCGCCGGCGGCGATGACCGTCCGGCCGCCGTAGCTCGTGAGCCACTCGTCGGTGCGGAGCTGGACCTGCACGGCGCCCTTCTGGCCGTCGGTCCAGTAGCCTTCGAAGGTGCCGCACGAAAGCAGGGTGAGGAGGGGGAGGACGCGGACGAAGATCTTCATGGGACCTATCATAAGCGGGCGCGCGGCCCGGTCAAGGAATCGGGAGCGACCCAAACGAAAACCCCCGGCCTTGGAGGCCGGGGGTCCGATGGTCCGGTCGAGCCGGCTACTTCTTTCCCTTGCCGCCCTTGTTGCCGGGGTTCCCCTTGCCGGTGCCGGGGCCGTCGTTCTGCGGCGGGTTGCCTGGCGGCTGGGGGTCCTCGCCGTTGCCGACCCCGTTGTTCCCCTTCCGCTTGTCCTTGCCCTTCCCGTTGTCCTTGCCGCCGTCCTTGTCCTTGCCGTTGCCGCCGTCGTTCTTGCCGTCCTTGTCGGACCCACGGTCCGAGCCCTTTTTCTCTCAGCCCTTCTTCTTGCGGTTCTTGTCGTCGTCGCCCTTGCGATCGTCGTTCCGTCGCCCTTCGTTCCCGCCCTTTCCGGGGTGGCCGCAGCGACAGTGGCACTTCTCGCCGCCGTGCTTCTTCATGTGCTCGCGGACGTCGTCGCCGGCTCCCTTGCCGAACTCGCGATGGAGGTCGTCTCCCGACTTGCCGCAGTTCTTCCTCCCCTCCTGGCGCTTCTCACTTTTCTTCTCGACCTGCTTCCTGTCGCATTTTCTCTCTTCGCTCCTCTTCTCGCATTTCTTCTCGCTCTTCTTCTCCTCGTGCTTCTTGCCGCACTTGCAGTCGTCGCTGCTCTTGTCCTGCGAGCCGCGGCCGTTGTGGAGGCCGTTGTCGCGTTGGTCGTTGCCTTGGCCCTCGTGCGAGCCCCGCCAGTCCTTGTCCTTGTTCTTGTTGGAATTGCCCTCCTGCGACCCCTTTCCGTTGCCGTTCCCGTTGCCTTGCGCGAGGGAGTCGGCGGGTGCCCACAGGAGCCCGATGACTACCGCCAGTGCCGCGCTCAAGATTCTCATGGGGCCTCCAGTTCCATGGAGATCGTGGCAATTCTCATGCCCGCTCTCCGACTGCGTTTCTGCATCGGAATGAGGGAGAGGCAGAGGCGGTGTGTCAACGATGTTTGGCGGGGGTGGGCATGCACGCGCAACATGCTTGTGGTCAACTGGTTGTTTTGCAAGCGCCCTTGGCGCATAATCCATGTGGGGCCGCCCCGGAACCGTTGATTCGCCCGCAATAAGGGCTTCCTTGCGGGCGAATCACCCTGAGCGAGCCGCAGGGGAGTCGAAGGGTTCGCACCCCATTGCGCCCCAAGGCGCAGGAACCCCTCGACTTCGCTGCGCTCCGCTCGGGGTAAGCAGGGTGAAAGGATGCGACTATTTCATTCGCCCTGCTTAGAATGGCCCCCCATGTACACCATTACGCTGGGAGAACCGTCCATGTCCTTCGACGACCTGCGCGCCATCGTCCGCGACTATCCCCCCGGCAGGTCCGTCCGGCTCCGCCTTTCCCCCGCCGCACGCCGCCGCATGGAGGGGTCCCGGAGGATCGTCGAGAAGGCCCTCGCGGCCGGCAGGACGGTGTACGGCGTCAATACCGGCTTCGGGAAACTCTCGGACACCCGGATCGATGACGATCGCCTCGAAGAACTTCAGACCAATCTCGTCCTCTCGCACGCCGCCGGCCTGGAGCCCGTGGCCTCCCCGCAGACCGCGGCGCTCCTTGTGGCCCTGCGGGCCCATTCGCTCGCCCTCGGCCTCTCGGGAGTGACGCCGTCGCTCGTGGAGTACCTCATCGACCTTTTCAACGGTTCGGTCGTTCCCGTCGTGCCCGAAGTGGGCTCCGTCGGCGCCAGCGGCGACCTCGCCCCGCTCGCGCAGCTCGGGGCCGTGCTGGTCGGGGTGGGGCCCACGTTCCACTTCGAAGGGGGCAAGCCGGAGCGGCGCCGGGTGAAGACGCCCTACCGCTTCCGGCCGAAGGAGGCCCTCTCCCTCGTCAACGGCGTCCAGTTCACCGCGGCGGTGCTCGCCGAGACGCTCGTGGGCGCGGAGCGGACCCTGCGGCTCGCCGATGTCGCGGCCGCGATGAGCCTCGAGGCGCTCAAGGGGAGCGTCAGACCCTTCGACGAGCGCGTCCAGAAGGCGCGGCCGCATCCGGGCCAGTCGAGGGTCGCCGCGAACTTCCGCACGTTGCTCCGCGGATCGGAGGTCCTCGAGTCGCACCGGGACTGCCGGAAGGTGCAGGACGCGTACTGCCTGCGCTGCATCCCTCAAGTCCACGGCGCGATCCGCGACGCCTTCGACTACGCGCGCGACGTCCTTCTGCGGGAAGTCAACTCCGTCACGGACAACCCGCTCGTCTTCGCGGACGGGGAGATCGTCTCCGCGGGGAACTTCCACGGGCAGCCGCTGGCGCTCGCGGCGGACTTCCTGGCGCTGTCGCTCGCGTCGCTGGCGAACATCTCGGAGCGTCGGATCGAGCGGATGACGAACCCGGACCTCTCCGAGCTGCCGGCCTTCCTCGTGAAAGACAGCGGCCTCAATTCCGGTCTGATGACGGTGCAGGTCGCGGCGGCCGCCATCGCCGCAGAGGCGCGCGTGGACGCCGCACCCGCGAGCGTGCACTCGATCCCCACGGGCGGCGCGAAGGAGGACCACGTCCCGATGGCCGCTTTCGCCGCACGGAAGTGCAGGCGCGTCCTGGAGAACGTGCGGCGCGTCCTCGGGCTCGAGGTCCTCTGCGCCGCGCAGGGGCTCGATTTCCTGAAGCCGCTCCGGCCGGGCCGCGGCGTCGAGGCGGCCCACGGCCGCGTGCGGCGCGACATCGCCTTCCTTGAACGCGACCGCTACCTCCAGCCCGACATCGTGGCCGCGACGAATCCGTTCTTCCTCGACGAGGTCGTCGAGGCGGCGGGGAAACTGGAGTAACCTACTTCTCCCCCAGCAGCGCCCGCGCCTCCTTCTCGGTCGTCCAGCGGAACGCTTCCGTGAAGACGATCGCGCCCTCACGCGTCACGAGGACCCTGTCGGCCAGGTGGACGCGGTACTCGAACGCCTCGACCTTTTTTCCGTCGATCTCGACCTCGCCGGTTCCGACGTACTCGATCTTCTTCGACTTGACCGTGATGTCCTCATCGAGATCGTCCGGGAACTCGATGAAGCGGATCTCGGCCGACGCGTCGGGCCGGCCCAGGAGCGAATAGAAGGGAAAGGCCGCGGTCTGGAGCAGCGGGTGCTCGCCGACCTCCTTCTCCCTCGTGCCCTTCTTCGGAGGGTCGTAGATCTCGTCGGGCTTCCGCTTGTCGCGATGGATCGACCACGAGCTCCGGACCCTGCCGTCCTTGAATTCCAGGGAGACCTCCATCACGGTCTTCCCTTCGACGCGGGTCGTGCAGGTCGCGCGGATCGGGGTGAGATGGCGGTCTTTCTTGCAGAGCGCCTGGGAGGTCCAGCCGGCCCGGCGGGGAGTTCTATCGTCGGGGATGATCATCGCGACTTCTTCGTCGATGCGGAGTCCCTCCTTCGTCTCGGTCACCCGCGTATGCCAGTATCCCTTGGACTTTCCCTCGATCTCGAAGGACAGCCACGCGTCCTTCCACCGCTCGGGGAGGGTGCGAAGCGAGCGCGCGAGGTACAGCTCGTGGAGCGCCGCGCGGATCCTCTTCTGCACCTCGCCCTCGGCCCGCGCCTCCTCCTTCTCGAGAACGGGGATTGCGGGCTCGCCGAGTTCGACGAGCGCCTTCTGGGCGGCGTCGCGCTCCTCGATGGAGTCGGCCTTGAGCCGCGGGAGGATGGACTTCACCTTGGACTCGACGTCGTCTTGCGGAAGGCAGGCCAGGAGGAGCGTCGCGAGAGAGAGTTTCATGAGATCCTCACGGAATCGAAACAGGGCGGATCGTAACAGAACGCCCCGCATCATGCTACACTGTTGCCGCCATGGCCGAGGCCGAACTCCAGCCCGTCCGCGCCCCCCGCGGGAAGAAACTCTCCTGCCGCAACTGGCAGATCGAGGCGCCCTTCCGCATGATCCAGAACAACCTCGACCCCGAGGTGGCGGAGGACTGGCGGAACCTCGTCGTCTACGGCGGGAGCGGCCGGGCCGCGCGGAGCTGGGAGGCGTTCCACGCGATCCTCGGGGCGCTGCGTTCTCTCGCGAAGGACGAGACGCTCCTCGTCCAGTCGGGCAAGGCCGTCGGCGTCTTCCGCACGCACGAGATGGCCCCGCGCGTCCTCATCGCCAACTCGAACCTCGTCGGCCACTGGGCGGACTGGGACCACTTCCGCAAGCTCGAGGCGCTGGGCCTCATGATGTACGGCCAGATGACGGCGGGCTCCTGGATCTATATCGGGACGCAGGGGATCCTCCAGGGCACCTTCGAGACCTTCATGGCCGCGGCGCGGAAGCACTGGAACTCCGACCTCGTGGGCCGGCTCGTCGTCTCGGGTGGCCTGGGCGGGATGGGCGGCGCGCAGCCGCTCGCCGCGACGATGGGCGGCGGCGTCTTCCTCGGAATCGACGTGGACGAGCGGCACATCGACCGCCGCATCGCGACGGGCTATCTGGACAAGAAGACGAGTTCGCTCGACGAAGCGCTCGATTGGGTGCTGGCCGCAAAGTCGAAGTGCGAGTCGCTCTCCGTCGGTCTGGTCGGCAACTGCGCCGACGTGCTGCCGCAGCTCATCGAGCGCACGATCGTGCCCGATCTCCTCACGGACCAGACCTCCGCGCACGACGCGCTGAACGGCTACGTCCCCGCGGGCCTGCCGTTCGATCAGGCGATCGAGCTGCGCAAGTCGAACCCCCAGGAGTACATCCGCCGTTCGACGGCCTCGATGGCGGCGCACTGCCGGGCGATGCTGTCGCTCCAGTCGAAGGGCGCCGTCACGTTCGACTACGGCAACAACCTCCGCGGGCAGGCGCAACTCGCCCGCGTCGAGAACGCCTTCGACTATCCGGGCTTCGTGCCCGCCTACATCCGCCCGATGTTCTGCGAGGGGCGCGGGCCCTTCCGGTGGGTCGCGCTCTCCGGCGACCCGGCGGACATCGCCGCCACGGACGCGGCGGTCCTCAAGCTCTTCCCGGACGACCCCGTGCTCGCGCGCTGGATCCCGCTCGCGCAGAAGCGGGTCCGGTTCCAGGGGCTGCCGGCGCGGATCTGCTGGCTCGGCTACGGCGAGCGCGCGGAGTTCGGATTGCTGCTGAATCGGATGGTGAAGACCGGCAAGCTCAAGGCGCCGATCGTGATCGGCCGCGACCACCTCGATTGCGGCTCGGTCGCCAGCCCCTTCCGCGAGACGGAGGCGATGAAGGACGGGAGCGACGCGATCGCCGACTGGCCGCTCCTCAACTGCATGCTCAACACGGCGAGCGGCGCGACCTGGACGAGTTTCCACCACGGCGGCGGCGTCGGGATCGGCTACTCGCTCCACGCGGGGATGGTCGTCTGCGCGGACGGGACGGACCTCGCGAAGAAGAAACTCCAGCTCGTCCTGACGAACGACCCGGGGACGGGCGTGATGCGGCACGCGGACGCGGGGTATGAGGAGGCGAAGAAGTTCGCGGGGGAGCGGGGGATCAAGGTCTCCCTGTAGTGCCGCGGCGCCGGGCCAACTTCCGCAGCACGACAATCGCGCGCTTGAGGCGACCTCCATACGACGCAAGCCAGTCGGGAGCGTTCGCCGGATCGAGAGCGTGAATCCAGAACGTGTCCCTTCCGCGCGCGCCCGTGTGCTGCGGTGTGTGTTCGATGACATGCCTCATGAGAACGTCTTTCGGAATCACCCAGCAATGGGCGTCGAAGGGAGAGACTCCGAGACAGACGGCCACGTCGTATCGCTGATCCCGAAACGGCTGGAAGGTGTAGCCGCCTTGCGCCGACCACGCGGAGAACCTGACCTCCGCCCGGAGACCGCCGATCATCCGGTCGCACTCACAATCGGGTGCAGCCGTCACGTCCAGACCGCGAGCCGCGCACCAGCCCGCGGCGAGCTGCCCGCCGATCTTGCCGCGCAGCCGCGACGGTCGCGACTTGATCCATGCGAACGGACTGCCCTCCCAGGCGAGATCGTCGGTGGCGCAATCGGTCTGCAACGTCACGGCGCCCTCAACCGAGAATCTCGGCCGTGGAGGTCTTCGCACAGACAATCGGGCAAGGAAGATCGGCGAAGCTGGTCTTGACGTTCTTCTGAAACCCCGTGTTCGCGACGAACATCATCCGGGGCATGGGATCGCTGCGCACGGCACAATCGTAGTGAAAGATGTCCCGGAGCTTGTCGGCGGTCATGTTGTAGGGTCGAGGATCCGGAACGATCTCGATCTTGAATGGGGCAGGGAGATGCGGCAAGTACCAGCGGCCCCAGTATGGGAGGATCCCATCCGTCGGCAGAGCCACCTCCCGTGCCGCGGCATGTTCCTGGAATATCCGGCGAAACGCCGACACGCGTTCTTCGATTCGCTCCGCAAGCAAACCGAGATCCCGCCGGGGGGAGTCGAAGAGAGTGCCGTCCAGCAGGTCGGCGAACAGGAAACCGGTGTGTCGGACGAAGTTGAGGTACTGTCCCTGCGGCCAGATGTTCCCTCCGATCAACAACTGCACGGCGGCACTCGGGTATCCCAGGGTCTGCAGTTCCTCGTCGCTCAAGCGTCGCAGCAGATTTCGAATCCGGACCGCGGGATGGTACTTCCAGTTGTCTTCGAAGGAGAAGTACCCTGCCGCTTCCAGGATGCAGTCTCGCTGCAAGAGAAGTCGGTGGCTTGGAGCATGCCGCGCGAGAAACTCCACGACGGACCGGGAGTACGGCGTGCGCCAGATGAGCGGCAGATAGGAAGATGTCTCCAACCAGATGACATCGTCGGGACGTGCCGCCATGCGACGATTCTCCGGTTCGCGTCGCCGCCTGTCAACCGATCACCGCTGTCGGCTCGCTTCACCTCGCGTCCTTCACGCATCGGAAGCCGACGTCGGGGTGCGCGTACGAGGGGTTGCTCCACGAGCGCGTCGTCGCGCGCGACAGGAAGGCGCCCTGGCCCGTCATCGTCCCCGCCCAGCCCCCGCCCCGCAGCACCTTGCGCGTGTTCGACTCCCGGCCCTGCTTCGGCGAGCGGAGGAGGTCGACGCCCGGCGTGGGTCCCGGAAGCCGTCCGTCCGCGAGCCCCTCCGGTCCGCGCGGATCCGTCGCGCCTTTCGACTCCGCGTAGTACCGCTCCCCATACCAGTCCGCGGTCCACTCCCACACGTTGCCCGCCATGTCGAGACACCCGAAGGGACTCGCGCCGTCGCGGAAGCTCCCCACCGCGAGCGGACCTGCGTCCGCGTCGAGGCCGGCGCGGCAGCGCTTGGCGTCCCAGGTCGGGCCCCATGGGTACTTCCGTCCGTCGGTGCCGCGCGCCGCGAGTTCCCACTCCGCCTCCGTGGGGAGCCGCTTCCCGGCCCACTTCGCGTACGCAGCCGCGTCGCGCCACGTGACGCCGCGAACCGGAAGATCGTCGCGCTCGGCGCCCGTCATCGCGCGGAGCGCCGCCTCCGCCGCGCGCCGCCGCGGCGCATTCGGATCGCAATGCGCGAGGATGTCGCGGCAGCCCTGCGGCGAGTATCGGAACCAGAAGCCTTCGATCGAGTCGTACGATCTCGTCCTGCGCACGAACTCGGCGAACGCGCCGATAGTCACTTCGGAGCGGTCGATGTAGAAGGACGAGACGCGGACGCGATGCGCCGGAGCCTCGTCGTATCCGCCATCATCCGAACCCATCGTGAACTCGGCGGCGGGGACGTAGACCATCCCGTCCGGCGGTTCCTGGAGCAGCAGGAGAATCAGGAGTCCCATCAGTAGTCCTTCGCGCAGCGGAAACCGAGCGTGAACGTACGGAAGTCGGGCTCGTAGTGAAAACGCTTCGCGCATCGCACAGAGCTCGGGAGGTTCTGCGAACTCCCCCCCCGCACGGCGCGTTCGCGTCCCTCGGTGTACCAATCCGCGCACCACTCCGCGGCGTTGCCCGCCATGTCGAGGCATCCGAACGGGCTGCGGCCGCCGGGGAAACTCCCCACCGGCGCGACGTAGATGAAGCCGTCCTTCTCGCCCCGCTTCTCGCCGCCGATGTTCGCGCGACCCCAGGCCCAGTCGTTTCCCCACGGCCAGCGGCGCCCGTCCGTACCGCGCGCGGCGAGCTCCCACTCCGCCTCCGTCGGGAGCCGCTTCCCGGCCCACGCTGCGTAGGCGTACGCGTCGAACCAGTCCACGCCGACCACGGGCAGGTCGTCCGCGGTGAACGTGTCGCGACGGAAGGGCGCCGTGCGGGCGTAGTTCGCGTCGCGCAGGAGCGGATTGAACTCGCGCCAGTAGCGCGGCGTGTGGTCCTTCCCCTTCGGTTCGTCCGGATGGCAGCGGGAGTGATCGCGCGACGCCAGGAACCGGCGGTACCTTGCGTTCGTCACCTCCGTGCGGTCGATGGCAAAGGACTTAACCTTCACCCTCCGCGCGGGCCGCTCGTCGGCGAGGATCCCCGCGGCCTCGATGTCGGGATGCGGGTCCGTCCCCATCGTGAACTCCGACGCGGGGACGATCACCATCTCCGCGTCGTCCCGCGGCGCGGGCGGCTTCGTCTGAAGCAGCATCGCGATGAGTATCGCAGTCATTCGATCGAATTCAGATAGTCCAGGAGATCCTCGATCTGCCGCGCGGTCAGGTGCGACGTCCCGCCGTGGGTGTCGAAGCCGATGCGCGCGCCCGAGGCGAGGTGCTGCCGCACCTTCGCGGACTTCCTCGTGAAGAGATGCGTCTCGTTGCGGCCGACCTCGCGGCGGTCCGGACGCTCGGGGATGCCGCCCAGGAGCGGTTCGTACTTGAAGCGGCCGAGCGCCGCGTGGCCCGGCGTAGCGACCACCTCGCGGAGCGACCGCGCCAACCCGTTGTGCAGGAACACGGGCGGCCGGTCCCACAGCCCCCGGAGTTGGAGCGTCGTGTAGTTCGCCTGGCGCTCCTCGACGCGCCCCGCGTCCCAAGGCTCGAGGTCGCGCCGCACGCCGTTGATCGCGTCGAGCCGGTTCATCCCGATCAGCGTGAATGAGCCATCGCGCACCGTCGTCGTCACGAGGGGCGGCAGCGTCGCGAAGTCCTTGCGCGTGAAGTCGGGCGGCGGATGGCACGAGACGCACCCGACCTGCGGATCGTTGAAAAGCCTCCGCCCGCGCTCCACGGAGCGCGCCTTCGGGTCGAACGGATTCGGCAGGAGATGCGGCTGCGCGATCTGCCACTCGCCGACGAAACGGACGAAGTCGCGCAACGCGAAGGCCTTGCCGAAATAGCGCATCGACTGGCGGCGGAACATCTCATCGCGCCGCTCCTCGAGGTCCGCCTTGAAGTTCGTCGAGGAGTCCATGCTCGACTGCACGTCGTCCACGCCGGGAAGCGGGTAGTGCGCCTCGATGCCGGTGAAGTCGCCCATGGGGTTCGGCCGCGCGTAGTCGTCCGCGGGATTGTGCTCCATGATCATCGAGCGGGCCTCGAACGCGGAGAGGGTCCCCTCGAGAAAGAAGGGCTGGATGCGGAAGAGGCCGCGCATCTGCGGGACGCCCATCGTGCCCCCGATCACGAGCTCGCCTTCGCGCGCGTCGGCGCGGAGGTACTCCTGCCCCACGACCTGGCTCACGCCCCACGGCCGCCCGTCGCCCATGTCCAGGTAGTGGCAGTGGAAACAGGCGCTGTCGCCGTCGGAGGAGAAGAGCGCCGTGTGGACGAACACCTCGCCCCGCTCGGCGTTCGTCGCGGGGACCGGAAGCCGCAGGACCGACGGATCGACGACGATTTCGCGCGACGTGCGCTTGTCCGGATCGATGACCGAGACGCTGCCCCCGAGGAAGTTGGCGACGAAGAGCCGTCCGTCCGGCGCCGCGGCGATCCCGATCGGCTGCATCCCCGTGCGGTGGACGGCGACGGGGACGAGGCGGTCGCTCGGATCGGCCGCGTCCGCCGCGATCCGCCACTCCTGCACCTCGTTGCTGCACTGCATCGTGACGAACAGCCGGTCGCCGACGAGCGCCATCTTCTCGGGGAACGACCCGACGACGCGCATGAGGTCGGGCGGGATGTCGCCCTTGACGTCGCCCGCCGTCGATTCCGCGGTGTCCGACGTGTAGCGCACCCACGCGCGGTGCGACTCGTAGCGGTTGGCGCGGAGGACGTACGCGGGTTCCTTCGGGGTCTCGATCGCGTCGAGGTCGATGACGACGATGTCGTTCTGGATGTCGCGGAACTTGATCGCCGCGGTGCCGTCCACCGCGTCGAAGGGGCCGAGCACCTCCTGATCGTCCTTCGGCAGGACGCGGCCTGTCTTGAGATCGCGCCAGACGGTGAAGTGCGCCGCGGGGTTCGCGCGGTCCCACGTCTCGCCGCCGTACGGATCGCGCTCGCGCGCGACGCCGAATCCCGCGCCGAGCGTCGAGACGATGAGATGCCGCCCTCGGATCTTGAGATCGTTGACCACATTCTGTATGTAGATCGCGCCGATCTCGCGCAGCGTCCGCGTGTCCACGATCGAGATGTCCTGCGTCCCGGTGTTGCCGACGAAAAGCAGGCGCCCGTCGGGGGAGAGCGTCACGATCTTAGGCTTGCTCCGTTCGTTGCCGACGGGGATGCCGGGGCCGGGGCCGCCCGCGTCGATCCAGCGGGCGACAGCGGGATCGGGGAAGACGACGACTCCGCCCGCATGACCCTTGTACCTCGGGATGAGGTCCGCGTAGCCTCCATCCTTCGTCTGCCGCACGGCGCGGAGAAGACGGCTCCCGGACGACGAGCCCGGCACGACGTGGCCGAGCGCGGAGAGGAAACACTCCTTCGCGTCCGCGCCGGCGACGAACCCGCCGCGCTCGCGGTCGTGGCAGCCGCCCGTGCCGCAGTTCCGGACGAGGACGGGATGGACTTCATCCGCAAATCGCCTGTCGTCGAGTCCTCCCAGCTCGCGGACGGACGCGTCGAAGCGGTCGCCGTCGGCCTTCACGTCGAGAACGAGGACCTGGTCGAGGTAGCGGATCGCGACGAACGCGGTGCGGCCGTCGGGCGCGAAGGTCATCCCCTGCGCATAGAAGTCGAGCGGGATCTCGGAGACGACCTCGTCCTTCCGCGTGTCGATGACGCTGGCGAAGTTCGAGAAGCGGTTCGTGACGACGAGGAAGCGGCCGCCGGGGTGGAGCGTGAGCCGGTAGGGGCTCGATCCCACGCCGATGCGCTTGACGACCTCCTCCTTCGAGGCGTCGATGACCGCGACTTCGTGGCCGGGTTCCAGCTCGGAGCCCTGGAGCGCGACGTAGACCTTCGTCCCGGCGACGGCGACGTCGAAAGGCCTGTCGCGGCGCGGCTGGGGCTCGGGATCGGGATGCGGGTTGGCGACGGGCGTCAGGGATTCGCGTTCGTACTTCGCGCCGTACGCCCACCGGCGGCTCGCGAGGATCCCGAAGCGCGAGACGTTCCCCGTCTCTTGCCGCGGAACGAGCACGGTCGCCGCGGTGCCGAGCGCGAGGAAGAACGCGAACGTCCCGGCGATCCGGCGCATCAGAGGCTCATCAAGTACCGGAGAAGATCCTCGAACTCCTCCGGCGAGAGGAGCGTCCAGCCGCCGTGGAGCCCGTCCTTGTCGTGGGTCGTGAAGACGTCGCGGAGCGTCTTCGCGCGGCCGTCGTGGACGTACGGCGCCGTCCGGTAGCACTCGCGCAGCGACGGCGTGTCGAATTCCCGATGGAGGTCCGTCGCGTTCGCGGTGCCGATGTCATGGAGCTTGCGGTCCGTGAAGGTCGGCGCTGGATGGCAGAAGCCGCATCCCGCCTTGTCGAAGGCGCGCTCGCCGCGCGCAAGGCGCGGGTACGGATTCGGGGCACGCGGCGGATCATTGAGGAAGGCCATGAGCGCGCGGTGATTCTCCGGGTCCGGGAGGAAGCCGCCGAAGCGCTGGCCGGCGGCCACGGCGGCGTCCATGTCCTCGCGCACCTGCGTCCACATCGCCGGCGGCGTGTCGTGGATGTCGTGGAGCGACTTCGCGTTCTTCGCGTTGCCCGCGCCGTCGTTGAGCAGGTCCCAGTTGAGACCGTCCACCGTCGCGTCCTCCTGATGACAGCTCGCGCAACTGAACCAGCGCTGGTGGCACAGGCGCGCGTCGTTGAAGAGAATCTCTCCCCGCCGGTGAAGCGTCGGCTCGACCGGCGGCCCGAGCGGAATCGTCGCGCGCAGGGCGCCGGTTTCGGCGTCGAGGATCGTCACGGTGTCGCTGAAGTGGTTCGAGACGACGATCTCGCCTGCCGGGCTGAGCGCGAGCCCCCTCGGCCCGAGTCCGCCCGCGCTCACGCGGCGCGCGAGCCCGCGGCGGGCGAGAATCTCGACGTCTTCCTGGAGGGGCTTGACCCCGTCCGGCGCCGTCTCGGAGACGAGGCGGAGGACTCCGGGGACGTCGACGATCGCGACCTCGTGGACGCCCGCGAGGGTGACATACATTCGGCGGTCGGAGAGAACCAGACCCCAGGGGTTGGCGGCGCCGTCGAGGAGCCGGTCGAGGAGAAGCGTGACGCGGTGTCCGGGACGCGAGAGGTCCAGGACGGAAAAGCCGTTCGAGTGAATCCAGCCGCGCTCGATCTGCGACGTCACCTGCTCGTCGTGCGAGAGCAGATGCGCGACGAAGGCCCATCGGCCGTCCGGGGAGCAGGCGATCTGGCGGAGGATGGAGGCGCGGCCGAGGTCGCGAGTCTCGACGACGCGGCCGGAGTCGTCGAGGATCGAGACGTCCCGCGAGAGACCGTTGGCGACGAGGAGGCGCGGTCCGGCCGGGGCTGCGTAGCGGGGCTGGCGCCCGACGGCCGTTTCGCGGAGCGTCCGGCCCGTGGACGCGTCGATCGTGGAGACGGTGTCGGAAATCGCGTTCACGACGAAGAGACGCGATCCGTCGGGGGAAAGGACGCAGCCATAGGGCTCGAGGCCCGTCGAGAAGCTGCGCACGACGCGGCGCTGCGCGAGATCCACGACGTCCACGCGGCGGTCCCACAGGCAGGTGACATAGAGCGCGCGTTCGTCGGGAGATAGTGCGAGGTGGGCGGGCCGCTCGCCGACGGGGATCTCATCGATGACGCGGCGTGAACGGAGATCGACAAGCGAGATCGACGAGGCGGTGTGGTTGGCGACGTAGGCGCGGGAACCGTCTCGCGAGAGGACGAGGTGGATCGGCGAGCGCACGCGGGGCTCCGGCTGCGGCCGCGGCGCGGGCATGCCGCAGGCGGCCGCGAGCAGGAAGAGAAGAGATCTCGATCTACTCATGGCGGAGGAGCCGCTCGAACGCCCGCATCTCCTCGTCCATGTCGACCGGCGGGAGCTGGAGCGACGTCCGGACGAACTGGTTCTCGCGTGCGAGCGAGCGGTTGAGCGCGTCGATCTCTGCGGCGAGTCTATCAAGTTGTTCGCGGTAGGCAAGACGGAGGTAGTCGCGATCGCGGCGCCGCGGCGCCTCGGAGCAGAGGCGCTTCATCTCCGCGTGGACGGCTTCGATCGCCCTGCGCCGTTCCACGAACTCGGGCACGACGTGGTTATCCGCGAGGATCTTGAAGGCGAGCCGCCACTCGGGCGCCAGGTACGGGTTTTCCGAGAGGTCGAGCGGCTTCCCGGCGCCGGGCAGGTCGTCGAACTCCCCGCGCGCGGCGGCCTCGTCGATCCGCCGCTCCACGAATCCGTACATGCCGGTGTATGATACCCGATATGCCGGACTGGTGGTGCAGGAACGGGTGCGCCGGCACGGCCCTGCAGACGGTGACCGACCTGCGGCTCCCGGCGACCTTCGACCCGCGGGGAGTGGAACGCACCGTCCACTTCTACCGCTGCCCCCAATGCGCCGCCGGTTTCGTGGGGGAATATCGGGAGACTTGGGAGCCGTGGGGCGAGGACGCGTCGTATGCGAGCTGCCGGGAGCACCTCCACGATTGCGACGCCGCCGAGTTCCCCGCCCTCCTGGCCGAGGCCTCGGCGTGCCCCGACCGCACGAATCCGTCCTGCTCCTGTCCCGCGCACCGGCGCTGGGCCGATGGCTCCCCCTCCGGGCGCGTCCTCAAGATCTGGCACTACGAGGACCACTAGGGGGATAGGGGGATAGGG
>JACPRC010000003.1 GCA_016190175.1 Planctomycetota bacterium | reverse complement strand
GAGCGAGAGATCCTCGTCCCGATCGTCCACGCGATGAAGAACGAGCGGCGCACCTTCGTCGGCCTCCTCTACGCCGGGATCATGTTCACGAAAAGCGGCCCCAAGGTCCTCGAGTTCAACGCGCGCTTCGGCGACCCCGAGACGCAGCCCCTCATGGTGCGCTGGAAGAGCGACATCGTGCCCGCGCTCCTCGCCGCCATCGACGGGAAGCTCGAAGACACGACGATCGAGTGGGACCCGCGGTCCGCCGTGTGCGTCGTCCTGGCGTCGGGCGGATATCCGGGCCACTACGAGACCGGCACCGAGATCTCCGGCGTCGATGCCGTGCCGGACGCCGCGGTCTTTCATGCCGGGACGGCCCTGCGCGACGGGAAGCTGGTGACCGCCGGGGGGCGGGTCCTGGGCGTCACGGCGCTCGGCGACGACCTCGCTTCGGCGCGCGAGCGGGCCTACGCCGCGGCGAAGAAGATCGAATTCCGCGGGGCGCACTTCCGGACGGACATCGGAGCGAAGGCGCTTCCGAGATGACCCGGAAGATCAACCTCGTCGACCTCGCGCTCCTGCTCCTCTCCCTCGCCGTCGCCGCCGCGCTCGTGATCCATGTCGCCGTGCCCTCTCCCCTCCGCCGCGCCGTCGTCGACGAGGCCGAGCGGCGGCCGGTCGAGGTGGAGGTGCGGTCCGACTCGACCTTCCTCGCCGGCGTCATGACCCCCGGCGACGCCCAGACGATGGCGCACGGGACGCCCGGCATCGAGCTGCTGGAGTACCGCCTCGAGGGCGGGAAGATCGTGGCCCGGTTCCGGGTGCAGGCGCGGAAATGGCGGGGCCGCCTCCAGTACGGCGAGAGCACGCTGGTCCCCGGAGAGACGTTCGAGTTCCTCGCGGACCGCTACAAGCTCGTCGGGACGATCACGCATGTCGCTCCTTGAGCCGAGCCTTCCGTCCTCAGCCCTCAGCCTTCAGCCGCCGGCGGCGTCCGCGCGGAGGGCGGAATGCTGACGGCTGAAGGCCCCGCCGACCCTCCCGTTCCAGCCCGCTCCACGCCGGCGTCCGGATCCTGGGCGTTCAGAACCCTCACGGCGTTCCCGTCGCATCTGCCGGCATCCCGCCTCTGGAAGCTCCCGTGGACGCGCGCCATCGAACCCGTCGCGTTCTGCGCCGTCGCGCTCGCCGTCGCCGCGCGGCACGGAGCCGTCGCCGGGGTCGCGGCCGGAGCCGTCGCCATCGTCCTGACGGGACTCGCCGTGCGGCGCGCGGACTGGGCGCTCGGTCTCCTCGTCGTCGCGTACGCCGCGGCGCCGCGGATCGACGCCGAGCTCCGCGCCGAGGACTTCGTGACGCTCGGGCTCGTGCTCGCCGCGATGCGGAAGAGGCGTCCCGTCGAGACCCCGCTCGACGGACCGCTCTCGCTCTGGGTCCTGGCGATCGGCCTGGCGCTCGCGGTCGGACTCATCCAGGGGACGGTCGCGCGCCCCGCCGTCGCGGCCTTCACCGCGCTCAAGCTCGTCGAGTACGTGATCGCCTTCTACGCGGCCTTCCTTCTCCGCACCCGGATCGACGGTGCCTTCGTCCTCGCGCTCGCGATCCTGGGGATCGCCGGCACGATCGACGCCCTGGCCGGGGCCGCGCGTCCCTTCGACCGGTGGCCCTACAAGGCGGAGTCCAACCATGTCGGGGGATTCGCGGTCCTTTGCGCGGGGCTCGCGTACGCGCGTCTGGCGGAAGGGCGCGGCGCGCGCTGGTGGATCGTCCTCCTGCTCGCGGCGGCCGTGACGGCGCTCGCGGGTTCCCGCATCGCCCTCCTGGCGCTCGCCTTCGTCAGCCTGCTCCAGTTCCGCGTGCGCGGGGCGCGCGGCCCCGCGGCCGTCGTGCTGGCGCTCGGAGCCCTGGCCCTCGCCGGGCCGCTCCGGAGACGCGCCGAGGACGCGCCGGCCGAATGGCGCACGTTCGTGCGCACGGAGACGCGCGTGAGCGAGGGGCTCCCGCCCGTCTTCAGCTACACGCGGAACCGCTTCGAGGTCTGGGCGCTCCTGGAGGAGGACGTCGCGAAGTACCCGCTGGCGGGGACCGGCCCCGGCTCCCGCGACCGCGTGGTCTACGAGAACGCCTACGTCATGCTCGCCTGCGAGGAGGGCGCGCTCGGCCTGGCCGCATTCGGGCTCGCGGTCGTCTCGCTCCTCCTTCTCCTCCGGCGCGCCGGCGACCGCGCGGCGACGAACGCAACGGCGGCGATGCTCGTCCTCGGCCTGACCTCGATCAGCTTCTTCCTCGCGCGCGAGGCGGGCCCGTGGTGGATCATGGCCGGGTCGGCGCTCGGCGGGTATACTCGACCCGACGGAGGGACATGACATGTCGAACATCGCGGTCCAGATCGCGCCGGACCGGGACCTCGCCCGGATCACGCTCAGCCGCCCCGACCGGCTGAACGCCTTCGACGGGCCCATGCTCCGGGAACTGGGCCGGGCCGTGCGGCAGGCCGCGGAGGCCCGCGCGCGGCTCGTGGTGCTCGACGGCGCGGGCGGCGCCTTCTCCGCCGGCGGAGATCTCGCCGCGACGGTCGGGAGCGGGAGCATCTCGGGGCACCTCGGCGCGCTCGCGCGCCAGTTCCATGCCGTCCTCCAGTCGCTCGCCGACCTCGACGCGGTGGTCATGACCGTCGTGGGAGGCGCGGCCGTGGGCGGCGGCTTCTCCCTCGCCCTCGCGGGCGACCTGCGCTACGCCACGCCCGACGCGAGATTCCGGCTCGGATACGCCCGCGCGGGGCTGACCGTGGACGGCGGAATCTCGTGGAAGCTGCCGCGCCTCGTCGGCCTGGCGCAGGCGCAGCGGATCTTCATCGAGGATCCGGACATCGGAGCGGAGGAGGCGAGGGCGCTGGGCCTCGTTCACGACATCGTCGCTCCCGCCGACGTCCCCCGCCGGTGCGAGAAGACCCTGGAGAATCTGCGGCAGCAGGGGCGCGGCGCGGTCGCGCGCAACCGGAAGCTCCTCCTCGCCGGAGCGGCGGCGGCGTGGTCCGACGCGCTCGACGCGGAGGCGGAGTCGATGCGGCGAAGCGCCGGCACGGCCGACGGCATGGAAGGGATCCGCGCCTTCGTGGAGAAGCGGCCGCCGAAGTTCGCGCCGTGATCAGTGGTCGTGGTGCGGCGCCAGCGGCGCCGGCTCGTCCAGGTGGTGCACGTACGGATGCAGGACCTGGTGCACTTCCGGCGGCAGGACGGGGTGGAGCACGTCGATCGTCTCCGCGCAATAGCGCCCCACCGGAGTCGGCAGGACCGCCTCGCGCGCCCGCACGGAGAGGATCGAGGAGAACAGCACGAGCACGAGCACGAGGATCCACCCCTTGACCGCTCCGAACACGCCCCCGAGGTGACGGTCCCAGTGGTGGAGTTGCAGGCGGTCCAGGACCCTGCGGTACGCCAGGGCGGCAACGAAGACGCCGAGGCTCGTGAAGGCGTACGCGACGAACATCGCGACGAAGCGGTTGAGCGGCGCGCGAGAACCGAAGAGCGGGGCGATCGCGGCCGAGAACGGCACCGCGACGACGAACCCGAGGACGAGCGACGCGATCCCCGCGAGCTGCCACGCGAACCCCTTCCACGCCCCGAACACGATCGCCGTGAGGAGGATCGCCGCGGCCAGCACCGTGATCATCATCTGCCGCTATGATACGACATCGGGCCGGGGCCGGGTCAAGACTGAGTCGCCCGTAAATAGTCCATTCCTTGAGGGCGACTCACCCTCCGAAGCCGGCCCCAAACGAATGGCGAAGGAGGGTGACGGAAGCTCATGCTCTGTAGAACGCTACGGCGTCATCCTCCTTCGCTCGCTGCGCGCCTGCGCCGCCGAAGCGACGGCTACGGCGTCGCGAAGGCGCGAGCTTCGGAGGATGAGTCCGCCGCAAGGAAAGGACCATTATTACGGCGGACTCAAGACTCAACGGGTCACTCCGACCGCGCCGCCGCCAGCAGCGCGCGCCGGCCGTCGGGGGAAAGCCCGTAGCGGTCGATCTCGACCTCGAGATCGGCGCGCCTGCCGTGACCGCCCAGGTAGCCGTTCACCCGGGCCGACGCCGTGGATGCGACGAACTCCTTCGGGTCGCGATACAGGACCGCGAATTCCCTCATGAGGACGAGGGAGCTCCGCAGGTAGTACTTCTGGTGATAGTCCTCGGCGATGAAGAACCGCTTGAAGGGGAGGAACTCCGTCGTGACCTTCGTGCCGAGCTTCGTCTCGGCGCGCTCGCGGCTTTCGATCGCCGATGCCCGCTGCTTCTCGTCATGGACGAAGACGATCGACGCGTACTGCCGGCTGTACGGCCGCAAGCAGGGATTGTGCGTCTCCCAGAACAGATCGAGCAGGCGTTCGTACGCGATCTTCGCGGGATCGAAGTCGATCTGGACGGTCTCGGTGTGGTCGCCGTTGGAGCGGTAGGTCGGCTCGGGCGTCGTGCCGCCGCAGTAGCCGACGCGCGTGCGGACGACGCCGGGCAGGATCCCGAACCGGGAGTCGGGTCCCCAGAATCAGCCGAGCGCGAAGGTCGCGGTCTCGACCTTCGCGGGCGCGGCGGCGTCGAGGGGCGGGATGCGGCGTTCCTGGGTCATGGGCATGGCGTCTCTCTCGTGATCCCGGGGCTTCCCGCACCCGACGAGAAGGACGAGCGCCAGGGAAGCCCTCATATGGTATCAACGGCGCGGGGGCCGCCCCTCATTCACGATTGCGCGGCCACCGGCTCCTCGGCGGGAAGGAGGCGCAGCGACGAGCGACCTCGAAGGAGGTCCCCCATCGGACAACGGAGGATCTTGGACGCCGAGGCCGAGCTCGCCGAGGTAGTGGACGCCGGGGCTGAAGCTGTGTCCGCCGAGCGTGAACGAGCGGCACCACCCGCCCGGAAGGTAGTGCTGCTCGAGGACGAGCGCCTTCCGGCCGGCCTGCGCGAGCGCGAGCGCGGCGGCGAGGCCTCCGGCCCCGGACCCGATGACGACGGCGTCGAGCATGCGATCCCCCGATCGAGTTCGGCGGGGATGGTATCGGCGGGGCGCGCGGGGGTCCAGGAATAAGGGGGGATGCCGGACGGCCGTTCCCGGCGCGTTCCGCCGCCGATATGTACCTGGAAAGGTAATATGTACTTGCCGGTTTCATATCTACTTGCCAGGGGCATGTGCCCGGGCTATACTCGGTGAATGCGCGAACGCCGGGCCGCCTGGTTCGAGGAGCGCCTGGCTTCGCAGGGATGGCGCCGGGAGGACCGGAGCATCGACATGGTCCATCGGGACGGATCGCGCTGCGTCGAGGTCGTCGCGGGAGCGCCGGGGGTCCGCGAACTGGACGCGACGGTGCTGCGAGTCGCGCGGTGGGTCGCGCAGCGGCCCGCCCGCCACGCGTGCATCGTCCTGCTGGGCGCCCGGCTTTCCCACGAGAGACTCCGGAGCGAATGGAACGCCATTCGCAATCTCGTGCGACCCGATCTGGGCCGGCGAATCGCGCTGGTCGTCGAAGGGGTCGCGCCTGGATTCGAACCGCGTTTCCCGTGGCTGCAGCCCATCGCCAGGCTCATTCACGCTCGGCCCGCCCCGACCGCGCAACCGCTGGCCCGCCGCACGGCGATGAGTCCCACGGTTTTCCAGGTCCTCAAGCTGGTGATCCGGCACTGGCTGCTGAAGACGGGCCCCCTCTCGCGCCGCCGACTCCAGGTCGAGAGCGGCGCCACGTACCCGACCGTGGCCCGGGCCCTGCGGAAGCTGGAGGAGTCCGGCGAGCTGGAGCGGCTGCCCAACCGTCGCGTCCAGCTCCGCATGTTTCCGCAGAAGACGTGGCAGGAGATGCTCTCTCTTTCATCGTCGCTGCGCCGTCCTCTGTCGTACGTCGATGCCACCGGCCGCAAACCCGATCCATGGCTCCTTCTGAAACGGCTGGAGGCGACAAGGCTCCCCGGCGTCGCTCTCGGAGGCGTTCCATCCGCACGCCATTGGGACCGGCATTTCGATCTCAACGGCCTGCCCAGGATCGACGTCGTCGTGCACGCGCCCCACGGGTCCATCGACGCCGGATTCGTGAAGCCGCTCGACTCGGCGCTGCGCCCGGCGCAGTCGCCGTCCGCGGAACCCGTGCTGGTCGTGCACTCGCTGCCGCGCGCGGAGGCCCTGTTCGATCCGGATCGGGCCGGAAGGCTGCCGTATGCCGATCCCGTGGAGACTCTGCTGGACCTGCACGAACTCCGCCTGATCGCGCAGGCGGACGAACTGATCGAGCGTCTTTCGCGGGCTCCATCCCGGTGAGCAAGCTCGATCCGGTCGAGGTCTTCGAACGACTCCGGAAGGAGTTTCCCCGGCCGCTCCAGAAGCACATCTTCGTCGTCGGGAGCCTGGCCGCGGCGTACCACTTCCGCACCGCCCTGGAGGACCACGCGGTCAACACCAAAGACGCCGACCTCGTCGCCATCCGGCCGGCCACGTGACGTCGTGCAGGAAGATCGCGGGGCGGCTCTTCCAGGAGGGATGGACCCGGCATGTCGACGCGTCTTTCCCGCAGGAACGCATCGATCCGCAGGAGGACCTCCGGACGCTCCGCCTCTACCCGCCCCGTTCGAAACGGTACTTCATCGAATTCCTCGGCCTCCCCGGGAAGGAGCAGCGCGAGGCCCGGACGCGGGTGCCCGTCCGGATCGACGCGAGCGGCCACGCCGGCTGGTACGGGCTGCCCTGCTATCGGTTCATGGGCCTGGCGTCGATGGATCGCCTGGTGTCGCACGTCGGCATCGCGTACGGCGCCCCCCCCCCTGATGGCCCTCGCGAACCTGCTGTCGCACGACGTGGTGGGCGCTCAGACGATGAGCACTCCGATCGCCGGCCGCACCATCCTGCGATGCGTGAAGGATCTCGGGCGCGTCCTGGCCATCGCCCGGTTGAGCAAGGCTGAAGAAGTCGCCGGGTGGACGCGCCCCTGGCTCAAGGCGCTGAAGGCCTGCTTCCCGAAGTCGTGGCGCTTGCTCGGCCGGCGAGCGGGGGACGGATTGCGCGCGCTCATGGGCGATGCGAGCGCGTTCGAGCAGGCGCATCACACGACGCGGGTGGGCCTGCTGCTGGGTCAGGGAATCACGGAGGATCATCTGCGCGCCGTGGCCGAGCAGCTCTTCGAGACCGCGCTCGATCCGCTCCGCGCCGCGTGCCGGTAGACGGCATGCCCGACAGGAGTCGAATCTGGAAGTGGCCGGATCGATCACCGCGACGCAGAGGACAGTCGCCCAAGTGATCCTCCCGGGCTTCAGGCGATCTACCGCTTCAGCAGCGCGTCCAGTCTCACCTTGAGACGTCCCCCGTGCTCGGCGTTCACCATCGAAACGTAGGCCACCTCGCCGCGCACGCGGGCCGGCTCCTTGAGCCCCACGAATCGCGCCCGATGGAGCGCCGCGCGCAGCCGCCGCCGCTCCGCCCGCGGGACCGCGGGCTTGTCGTTCACCACGATCCCCGTCACGACCTGCGCCGTATTCCGCCGCTGCACGCGCAGCTTCTTCTCGTTTACCTCGAAACTCTCCTCCGAGATGATGTGCCGCGTCCGCGCCAGGAGCCACGCCACGCTTTTCGGATCCTTCGTCCCCTTCGGGATGATCGTGTCCCCCGAGAAGGTCAGGTCGTCCGCGTACCGCGTGTACGTCCATCCGAGCTTCGCCGCAAGGCCGCCGAGACGGCGGTCGAGCCGCCCGGCCGCCAGGTTCGACAGCGCCGGACTCGAGCAGGCGCCTTGCGGCAACCCTCGCGGACCGATCGCCACGTAGTACCGCTTCCCCTCGTACTCGGCGACCCGCCGCGGCGCCTCCGTCGTGAGCAGCGCGAAGATCGTCGACGCCGCCGGCGAGTAACCCATCTTCTCGAAAATTCCCCGCACGCGCGGGAACGTGATCGAGGGGAAGAAGTCCTTGAGGTCCATGTTGACGACCACCGCGCGACGGACGTGCGGAGCCGCGTTCGTCACGGTCGAGCGGCCGGTGAGGAACCCGTGGGCAGGCGGTTCGACGGGGATCTTCGAGAGGACGTTCTCCAACAGCCACCGCTGCGCCGTTGCCAGCCTCGGCTTCGGCGCCGAAATGTCCCGCATGCCGCCGCTCTTCTTCGGGATCCGGAACGTCACGTAGTGCGTCACCGTCGCCGCATCGATATGAAAGGCCATACCGCGGAGCTGAGGAATCGTGAGCCCCATCGCGGCCGCCACCTCCGCGGGGGACGCGAGGATGGGAAGCCCGGCCGTGCGCAGCTTCTCGACGTCCGACCGCCGGTCCGCAAGCCCGCCCGAGACGTCGCGGCCGAGGAACAGGATGTCCGTGGCCCGGCGACTGGCAACCTCGGCGGCGTGCGCCCGCCTCCGCTCCTCCGCCAGCCGCTTCATCTCCGCCTTGCGCGCGGCGCGCTCTTCCTTTCGCCGCTCGACGGCGCGCTTCGCCTCCTGGCGCACCATCGCCTCGTCGCCCTTCTTGAGGAGCATGAGGTCGCCGACCTGGTGGATCTCCTCGAGTTGCTCGGGGGTGAGGTAGCCGCGCGTCACAAGCGCGCGGTCGATGAGCTTCGTGCGCGCATCGTCGGCAGGCGGGATCGTGTCCGTCCGCCCCCACCAGGGCGACGTGCGGACTTCCTCGGTCGCCGCCTTCGCGTGCAGCTCCTTGTCCGAGATGGGGAGGAAGTCGGCCTCATAGGAAGTCGGTGGCGCTCTCTTCTTGGGAGGAAGCGGCGGCGCGGGTTTCGGCGGCAGCGCCTTGGCGGGGAACGCGAGCGGCGGAGGCGGATCGCCCGCCTCGCCGCCGCCGAACAGTCTTCTCAGGAAGTCGAAGAATCCCATGACGCGTGCGGGGGCCATTCCCCCCGACTTCACTCCGAGGACCGGGGACGTTCACCGAGGCTGATCCCTCCGGTGCGGTTAGGGAGAAGCCCCGGCTTGGCTGAGTCCATCCGCACCGGAGGGATCAGCCTAAAGAACAACGGCCCCGGGGACGCACGTCTGGCCATCTTCACCCGCGGCGATTCACCGCAGAACAGTCTCGATGGGAGATGACCCCCGCATGCATCATGGACGCCAAACGGCCGACCGCAGCGCCAGGAGATGGCGGCACGGTCCCTTCTTCAGCCCTCCCTTGAAAAAGTGAAAACAGCCGCATTTCGCGCGGCGGAAAATCCCGTCGTTGTCGAGGAGCGCCTCGATTTCATTGCTGCCGACCCGCCCAACCAGGACCCGCAGGCCACCCGCCAGTCGCTCGTCACGCGACACATCCGCGCGGAGCGACCTCGACGCGACCGCCTCCTCGTTCTCGGGAACGATCTTGTCCATCGCGACCTCGGGCGGCATCACGCGTCGCCACCGCACGACTCCAGCGGAAAGATCCTGGATCGACTGCCCGAGTCGGGCCAGTCGGTAGAGCCCCGCGCGCGCGATCTCCGGCCGCGCCCCGAACTCCGACTCCGTCATCTTCTGCCGCTGCTCCAGCGCGGCGGCCATCGCGCGAAGCGTCTCGGGCCGGAGTTCCTCCGTCGGCGCCATGAGGTCGAGCGCGCTCGCGCGGGTCCAGTCGTTCACCGTCCAGCCGGAGAGACCCAATGTGAGCCGCATCCCCGCCATCCGCGCGATCCAGAAACTCGGCAGCCCGTCGCCGAGCAGGTAGACGTCGATCCCCTCCACGAGCGGCAGGAGGCGGCCGAGGACGAGCAGCCTCTGCCGGCCCCACACCCGCACCGTCTGCGCGTTCCCCTCCCACTTCGTCGTCCGCGACGTCACCCGCTGACCCCAGGGCTCCATCTCGAGGATCGGCGGCTCGCCGGGCCGGAGATCGAACCGGAGCGCCCGCGGGCTCTTCGCGGCCTTGTGGCGCTTGAGGAATGCGAGGACGGAGTAGACCGCCTCGCGATCGAGCGGGACGCGACGCGTCGGAAGCGTCATCGCCGCCTGGATCTGCATGAAGCCGCGGAGCCACGTGTCGGGCAGGTCGATCTTCTCCTCGCGGATCCCGGTGCCGCCCTTCATGCGGACCTCGAACCCGCTCGGATCGATGTGGAACCGCGTCGGGCGGTACGTGCGGAGTTGCTGGAAGTGTTCGTAGAGCGCCCACGAGTAGTCGACGTTCGTCGTGCCGGTCTGCATCGACGATGCGCCCCTGAAGAGCGCGTCGCGTTCGACCGTCAGGCAGCCGTAGCTCGACTCGTCCGCGCTGAAGCACTCGAAGAAGACGACGTCGGGCGCGACCGTGATCACCGGATCGCACGGCATGAGTTGGCGCCAGAGTTCCGGGTCGTTCTCCCGGATGTAGCTCGCGTACGCCCGCCGCGCCCGCCAGTAGACCGAGCGGCAGCCGTTGAATCGACGGTCGAGATCGGGTGGAAAGCTCTGCTCCGTCCGCCGAACCTCGAGTTCCTCCTTCGCGTGTGCGTAGGCGACCTGGCGGAGTCGGACGTCCTCCTCCTTCTGGCCTTGCAACCACGCGCGGTACGCCGTGTGGTCGCGCGGCTTGAACCGGAGGTCGCTCACGACGATGTCGTGGAGCGCGGAGATCGCCTCGCGGAACCGAAGGGGCTGCGCGAGTTCGGCCTCGAACGAGACCGGGGCGCGCGCGAGGTTCGGAGACAACACCACCGCGAACGCGCTTGCGGCGTGTTCCACGCGGCTGCGTCCGAAATAGGCGAGATCAAGGAACAAGCTTGAGCTCCGGGAAATGGCGTGCCACCTCGGGGGCGACCTCGGGCCGGTGGGTCGCCGTGCGGACGAGCGCGGCCAGTCCCGCGCGAAACTCGGGTGCGCGGATCGATCGGGCCGCCACCGCCAGGAGCGGAAGAAGCTGCGGCGCGCGTTCCGGCTGGCGCTCGATCACCTCGGCGATCTGCGCGGCGGCCATCCGCTTGGCGCGGCTGCCGCGGTGGATGTTGAGGAGCACCGTCGCCCACACCGCCTCGAGCGGCGCCCGCACCAGCAGCACCCGGAGCGCCTGGTCTTCCCGCGCGAACTCCCGGAGATGGCGAACGATCGAGATGCGAACGTCGTCGTACGGGCTCTCCACGAGCTTCGCCCAGAGATCCACGCGGCTGCACGCACGTTTCTCATCGGCGAACCACGGCCACGCGGCGAGACGCACCTCCCGCACGGTTGCGTCCAGGAAGGCGAGTATCCACTCGGGATCGAAATCCGGGGCGATGGTCATCCTCTCGCGGGCAAGGGCCACAGAGTCGGCGGCGACACTCGCGACACGGACGCGGGACAGCTCGACGAGATACGCAGGAGGGATCTCCCGGGATCTCAACCAGTCGAGGCCGAGCCTCGCGACCGGGCCGACCGGACCGCACACGAAGCCGAGCAGCGTCGCGGTCGGGAGCCGGTCCGGCGCGACGACCCGTCGCATGATCGCGACGACGGATTCGAGAACGGCGAGATTCTTGAGCCCGAGGAGCTTCAGCCACGACTCCAGCGGCACGGACTCCAGTCCAGCCGCCGATTCGAGCAGCTCCGCGCCGAATGCCTGAACCTCCTCGTCGTCGTGCGCGAGGAGTTCGAGGACGCGATCGAACGGGACCTTGGACACGTGCGGCTTGATCATCGCCAGCGCGGTCCGGCGCACGGGCCGCGCCTGCGCCGTCGTGAGGAGCGTGAACATCGCGCCGTCGTTCCAGGCGTCGGGGTATGCGGGCGCGGGCTTGAGGTCCCGGAGGGCTTGCCCGCTTCTCAGGATCCAGCCGTGGGGGCGGCTTCGGAGGACCGGCGAGTCGTGGAAGAGCGCGTGGATGAGGCCCCAGTTGTCGAGGAAGGAAACGCCGCCGGCGGCGTCCTCATCGCGGTAGAGCGCAAGGGCGGGGAGGAGCGCCGCAAGGTAGCGTTTCGGGTCGCGGTGGCCCAGCCGCCGGAAGTAGCGCCACGCGCGTCGGCGAAGGTAGTTCCGCGTGTGGACGGAGAAGAGGCGGGCTGACGGCAGGGACGCGACGAATTCGAAGTGCTCCTGCGGGATCGTCACCCGGGGCGCGCGGAGCGTTTCGCCCACCTCTCCTGTCCCTGGCTCCCATCGCGGGCTCTTGCCGCGTCGCACGCTGCGGTCGAAGGCGACCATGAAGCGTGCCATCGTGGCGTCGTCCTGCGCCGCCTCCGCGAGCTTGAAGAGCTTCTTGACGAGCGGTTGGTGACCGGGCGAGTTGAGGGGCAGGTCGAGGTAGGCATGGAGTTGCGCGCGCGCCCAGGGGCGCGGGTCGGCGTACCACCGCTCCGCGAACTTCCGTAGCCCCGCGGCGTCGGTGAGGCCGCGCAGCATGGGGAGGAAGAGAATCTCACCGGTCTGGAAGTACTCCTCGACGGCGAGGATGGAGCCGGGCATGGCCGCGAGTGAACCACGCGCCGGGCGGGGCGGTCAATGAGAATGAGACGGGGGGGCAGCGGCACGTCCGGCACACGGCAGACGTCGGCCTCCCCTTCCGGGAAGCCGCCGATCGCGCCGCTGGGGATGCCGCCGAGCGGCTTCCAGAGCAGTTCGCGATCCGCGACCTTATCCGCTCATGTCCGGGGGTCAGCTACCCCACCTTGCAGCGCGCGCTTGCCGATCTGCGGAAGGAGGGGAAGATCAGGTGCCTTAGCCAGGCTCGGACGCCCGCTGGGAGCGGGTCGAGTCGAAGGGGCGTTGATCGTACCGGAACATGCCCCTGCGTCGTGCCAAGGGGGTGATGCGATAAACATATCAGCAATCGGCCGCGTGACAAGAGTATCTCCAGCCCGCGCAATCCGACGGTCCGACGTCGATCCCGGGTGGACTCGGCCCGGTCGCAACCATCAGGACATTCCGAATCGTTCAACCCGAGAGGGGGGCGGTAGGTCACGCGGGCGCTGGATCACAGCAGCCTCTGGCGCGCCGGCGGTGTCGCACCTCCGCCACGTCCGCTCGCTCGCACAGCCGTCGTCGTGCCGCAGCGCCTGTCATGACTCATCACAAGTAGAACTAGGAGCGTGAATCCAGTCCAGTCAATCGTGCCGAAGGAACAGCCCTTCCCATTTCGGGTGGCTTTCGTGCAGGATTGCCACGCTATTATTCGGGCATCGGTGCTGGAAGACGAGCAGGTACCCGCACTCCCCGCGTCCTTTCGGCAACTTGTAATTCGCAATCCTCGCGTACTCGAGGAGGCGGTCCTTCTCTGCCCCCGTGAAGTAGTTGCAATCGTCCAAAAAGAGACTGTCCCGGTGATCGAGCTCCTTCGTGGGGATCAGTCGGAGATCGGTTTTGTCCTTGATCCTCTTCCGAGCCCCTCTTCCGGCCACTACGACCATCAGGAAAACCCGCCCGATCCCGGCAACGAGCTCGGCAAAGTGCTCCGTCCAGACTTCGCAAACCTGATCGCCGGTAGCGGTCAGATCGTCAATCAGCACCACCGTGTCCTCAGCACCTAGCTGCTCGCCGATCAACTGGCTCCTGTGGACGAACATCTTGTCGTTGTTCTTGTGGTCCAGGTTGTTTGCCAGTCGGAACTGGTGCAGCATGGCGTCGCCGCTCTCCCCGGAGCTCCCGGCGTACGCCGCGAAGCGCCACTTACCGGTCCTCTCGGCGGGGTTCGTATGCCAGCCGTCTAGGGAATTGAGCGCAGCCCTGAAGCCGGCGGCAATGCGCTCGGCCCCGTAGAAATCCACGGCGTCAAGAACCCGGGCGGCGAGGTCCCGATCTCCGTTGTCGAACTGGTCCAGCCAGCTCTCGATCGTCGTTTTGGTGACGGCGTGGCGGTAGCCGGCGAATTCGTCCGTCCACCGCTTGATCCGTTTGGCGTCGATCGCGGTATCGGCCGCCTTCGGCCTTCTCACTCGTCTTCCCTCCGCCCAAGCTCGCGCAACTTGGTGCGGATCAGCTTGGAGAGAGAGTCGAGCCGGTTCCACATCTCTTCCTGCCCGTAAAAGTCCTCCACCTTGATCGAGTTGACTTGGCTGTAGAGCTTGTCGGCGGCCGCGACGACCTTCCTGGCTTCCGCCGCGACTTTGGCTGACTCGATATTCAGGTGATCCGGAGTCAACTCCGGCTTCTCAGCGAACTCCTTCAACCTGTCGGAGATCACCTGGACCTTCCCGACCTCCACGGCGTTGTTGATGTACTGCTTGACGATCCGGAAGTCGGTGACCGCCTTGATGCCCTTCGCCTCTTGCTTCGCGAGCATCTGGTCCGTGAACTTGTCCTTCCTGAACCACTGGAACTTGTTCACAACCCGATCCGTTCGGACCGGATAGAGCTCGATGAAGAAGTCGGCCTTTACTCTGTCCTCGGGATTCGGCTCCAGCATCATGTCCTGGTAGCGCTTGTTGTACGAGAGGAGCTTCCTGCACCTCGTCACTACCGCCACATCGAGGCCCGTGAGCTCGGCCAGACGCTTCTCGTTCTTCTCTTTGAGCTCTCGAATCAGGAGTTCCATCTTCAGCGCGGTCGGCATCAGCTCCCAGTCCTTGCGGAGCTTGTGAATCTGGAACATCGTCACAATATTCTGAACGAGGGTCGGTTCCCGGACCTCGTTGACGGGGACCTTCTTGATTCCCACTTCCTTCGCGCACATCCAGCGCCGCTGGCCGTCGAGAATCACGTAGGAGCCCGAACTGGACTCCTTGTATACGACCAGCGGAACAAGGATGTTCACCCTCCTGATCGACTCTCGGAGGACGCTCATGTCCTCGCGGTCGAAGAGGAGGCGGGGGTTGTGCGGGTTTGGCTTGAGCGAATCGGTTGGAAGCTTCAATACCCCGATCGCTCTGACTCCGTGCTCGCTTGGTTTCATCGGTAACCTCAGTCGCGGTTTCATCGCTGAAGCCCTGGGATCAGTCCAGAGCGGGCAGGGTCATATTCGTGATGAGCCACTCGTAGGCACGGCGTCGGCGATCGGCGAAGCCCCCGACGTGCCGCGCGATCGGCAAGCGGATCGCGTTCCATCTCCTCGCAAGCCCTCGAGCCTCGGCGCAGTCGGCGTAGCTAACCAGGAAGTCAGCCCCGGCAGCCACGATCGTCCGCAGTGCGTCGGCAAGCCGCGGAACGTCCGTCGTCTGGAAGGACCGAACTCCGTAGTGCCTGAACATCCGGCGCGACTGCAGCGCGAAGGGGGGGTCAAGGTACACAAAGTCCCCCGCCTTGACGTGCTCGAGGGTCTTGGCGAAGTCCCCCGCGACGAGCTTGGCCCGTTTCAGGAGCGATGCGCAGAGGATGAGATCCTCCTTCGAGAAGTACTCGCCTGGTCGGACGCCGATTGGGACGTTGAACTCCCCCTTCACGTTCGTCCGGAAGATGCCGTTGAAGCAGTTGCGGTTGAGGTAGAGGAATCGCACGGCGCGGGACTCCGGATCCAGCGCGTTGGGCTTCTTCTTCCGCCAGCGGTAATAGGTGTCGGAGTCGCGCCTGATGCGGCAAAGGCGACGGTACACGCGCTCCGGCTCATCGCGGACGACCCGGTAGAGATCAATCAGGGCGCAGTTGTTGTCGCCCAAGATGGCGACGCTGGGGGCCAGATCGAAGAAGAGGCAGGCGGAACCTGCGAAAGGTTCGACGTAGCGGGCATGGAGGGGCGACCAGAAACTTCCGAGGCGGGCCAGTTGCTTCCGCTTGCTGCCAGCCCATCGCAAGAAAGGCTTGGCGCGTTTCTGATTCTCGATGGAGGAAACTCTCGCGCTCTCCATCAGGCCGCCAGGCGGGCCTACGGGCGTCAATGCACCTCCACTAATTCAGTCTAGGCTGGCGCAATTATATCGCCGCGGTGGCGCCGCGTCCCTTACTTGTCTTTCACAAGCGTCTTGAAGAAACTACCCTCGTGTACGCCGCCTGCCTTCACGACGCCGCCCGGTCGCGAATCCCGTTCAGCACGGAGACCAGTTCCCCCACCTGCGTTTCCGTAAAGACGCCCTCCGGCCCGTGCGGATTGACGTCCGTGAAGGGGGACGAGTAGAGCAGGCCGGGCTCCATCACGCCGTGCTCGGTCAGGTGGTCCACGATCAGGTTGATGAACTCCACCTGGTTCGCCGAGGGCGACTTGCCTGCGAGAAATCCCCCAAGCGCGCGCTTCGCGGCCTCGCGATCCAGGCCGACCATCGAACGGATGAAGAGGCCGAGCCCCTGGCTCTCCTGTTTCGCGCGCGTGAGGTCGGCCGCCGTGCCCACACCGGCGGCGATCAGCATCCGCTCCAGTTCGGCGAGATCGGTCGGCGTCAACGGCTCGTTCCAGCGGAGCTTGTGGATCGCGACGTGATCCTCGTGTGCGCGGAGGAACTGCCGCGCCTTGTCGCGGAACTTCTCGAAGTCGGCCCCCGCGCCGAACCCGTCCAGATCGACGGCACTCCCCTCCCCGATCACGTCCTCGAAGTCCGTGTAGACGCGGTGGCGATCCCCCTTCTCGATGAGCTTCAGCAGCCCGCGGAGGCGCCTCCGAATCCTTTCCAGCATGGGCGCCGTGACGTCCTGCCAATACTCGTCCGTCTGGATCTCGAGGATCAGCGCCATGTGGTCGCGCACCATCGGGATGTTGCCCTTCTCCTCGAGCAGCCCGGCGATGTTGCGGACCTGGTCGCGCAACCGCCCGAAGCCGCGCTCCTCCCGCAGGAGCGCAAGCTGAAGCCGCAGCATCAGCAGGTCGAACCGCTTGGCATCCTCGTCCTCATCCGCGAGCTCGGAGGGGAGCCCGGCGAGGCGCTCCAGATCCTCGGCGTCCTCCGCCTTCAGGGCCGCCCACGCCTGCGGCTTCGCGTACCTCTCCACCAGCCGGCGCCGGGGACGCACGACGAAGTTGTCCGGATTCATGGCCGCCACCCGCTCGCGCAGGGACTCGGCCACGTCCTGCCGCAGCTCACCTGCCGTCGCGGGATCGGCATAACGCGCGACCGAAGCGGCAACCTGGCCGACGGGCGCTTGCGCGTCGAGCGCGCCGATCAGATCCACCCGCGTCGTGAAGAGCCGCGTACCCAGCGACGCGCCGGTCGCGCCCTCGGTCGTCTCCGGGTTCTGGCTGAAAAACTCGAGGTTCTGGCAGAAATCGAATATGTAGAAGAACTCCTTGGGCTTGCCGGGTCCAAAGAGATCCGGTCGCAGCCGCGTGCCGCGCCCCACCATCTGCCAGAACTTCGTCTTGGAACGCACCAGCTTGAAGAAGACGAGATTCGCGACCTCGGGCACGTCGATCCCGGTGTCGAGCATGTCCACCGAGATGGCGATGTGCGGCGCCTTCTCGGGGTTGGAGAAGTCGTCGATCAGGGACTGCGCGTACTCGACCTGGAAATCGATCACGCGCGCGAACTCGCCCTTGAGGTGCGGGTAGTTCGCGTCGAACCGCTCCGCTATGAAGACCGCGTGGTCGTGGTTCTTGGCGAAGATGATCGTTTTCCCGAGCCGGTCGCCGCCCGCGACCTTGAGGCCGCGCGTCATCAGGTGCTCCAGCACCTTGTCGACCGTGTCCTTGTTGAAGAGCCACTTGTTGACGGCGCCGGCGTCCACGCTCTCCGGCACGCCGCCGTCCTCGGACCATTCGAGCGCGTCCCATTCGTCCTTCTCGTCCTCGGACAGCTCGTCGTAACGGATGCCCTGACGCTGGAACTTGAGGGGCACCGACACGGACTTCGGCGGCACGAGGAACTTGTCCTTTACGGCATCTTCGAGGCTGTAGACGTCGGTGGGGACGCCGGTCTCCAGCTCGAACAGGCTGTACGTATTGTGGTCCACGTCGTCCTTGGGCGTCGCGGTCAGCCCGACCAGCAGCGAATCGAAGTAGTCGAAGATCGCGCGGTACTTCTGGTAGACGGACCGATGCGCCTCGTCGATGATCACGAGATCGAAGTGGCCGACGCCGAATCGACGGCGGCCGTCCGCGGTCTCGTCGATCAGCCCCATCATCGTCGGATAGGTGGAGACGTACACGCGACCCTCGACGTCCTTCTCGGTGACGAGGTTGACCGGCGAGGAGGCGGGCAGGTGTTTCTTGAAGACCCCCACTGCCTGACGCACGAGCGCCACGCGGTCGGCGAGGAAGAGCACGCGCTTGACCCAGTTGCAGCGCATCAGGAGATCGCAGAGGGCGATCGCCGTGCGAGTCTTGCCGGCTCCGGTCGCCATGACGACGAGCGCCTTGCGGTCGTGGTCCTTCTCGAAGGCCTCGCCGATTCGCCGAATCGCCCGCGTGTGGTAGTAACGCTCGACGATCGCGGGATCGATTCTTGCCCCGGCAAGCGACAGCCGCGTCGTGCGGCGCTGGAGCAGAAGCTCCAACTCGTCCTTCTTGAGGAATCCCTGCGCCGCGCGGGGCGGGTAGGAGGCGTCGTCCCAGATCCAGTGATCGTAGCCGTTCGTGTAGAAGATCACCGGACGCCGGCCGAACTGCCGCTCCAGACAGTCCGCGTAGAGTTTCGCCTGCTGCTGCCCGACGCGCGGGTCCCGCTTCGTGCGCTTGGCCTCCACGACCGCGAGCGGCTTCCCGTCGTCGCCCCAAAGCACGTAGTCCGCGTAGCCCTTGCCCTGGGCGTTGGGCATGCCGCTGACCTCGAACTCGCGGTCCTGCGGCTTGTCCAGCTCCCAGCCGGCCTCCTTGAGCAGCAGGTCGATGAAGGCGTCGCGGGTCTCCGCCTCGGAGTAGTCGTGCGTGTCGGGACGCGCGGCGTTCGCGGCCTTCGCGTGAGCGACCTCCTCGCGCAGCCGCTTCAGCTCCTCGTCGATCGCGGCCCGGTCCGCAAGGAGCGCCGAGAGCTTCTCGTCCCGCTCCTTCAGGTCGGACTCCAGTTCCTGAAGCTGATCGATGGTCTGTTTCGGGATCGGCGCGCCCTTGGGAAGAGCGTCGGCGTCGAAGGTCGCTCCGGGGTCGTGCGCGTAGGTGCGGGCCAACCAGTACGCGACGTGGAACAGCTCGCGCACGGCCATCACGGCGTCGGAGGGCGGAACCGGACGATGGCTGTGGACGGCGTGGTTGCCGAGCTGGTTGATGATCCTCGCCTTGCCGAAGACCGCTTCGCCCGCCGTGGACTTGAAGGTCGGTTCGTGGATGAGCGCGCTCAGGTTGTCCTGATAGGGAAGGCGCAGCGCCGGATCGTGCTTGTACATCCACGCGACGGCCTGCTCCAACGCGCGACGGGCGTAGAAGCAGGCGGTGCGCGGGTCGGGATGCGCCAGCGATTCGGCCTTCGCGGCCGACTCGAATAGGTCGGGCCAGTTAGACTTGAGGAAGGAGAAGTTGCTCATGCGCGGTTGAAGTTCTCCTCGAACCGGTGCACCTCCGCCAGAACTTCGTCGAATGGGGGCGGAGTCCCCATGAACATCTCGGCGCGCATCGCCTCGTAGTCGCTACGCCACTCGGCTAGTTGCCCCGCGCGCGGCACCAGCCGCAGCGTCCCTCGCCGCATCGTCGCGTAATCCACCCACGACCTGGGGAAGAACGCCTTCCGATGCTCCACCACCCGATCCAGCAACCCCCGGATCGCGATGGCGCGATCCGCCACCCCCTTGCGGATCAGACACCACAGGTCGTAGTAGTGCCGGGACATCCGCGCCTTCCGCGGCTTGTTCGCAGGGCGATAAGTCTCTTCGTGGAGGAGCGTCGCCTTCTCCCAGAACGTCCGCTCCGCCGCGAGCACTCGCACGGGGCAGGCGGCATCGGCGAATGCCTGCGGGAACGTCTCGGCGGCGTAGGACTTCACCGTGGCCTTCTCGGCCGGCCAGTCGTCCGATCGCGCCCCCATTTCGATCTTCACCATGGGCAAGACGTAGGCGTCGGCCGGACCTACCCAGCAGCCGGGGTAGTCGAAGAGGATCGTCTGTCCGTCGGGATCGTCCTCATCGCGGCGCAGTGCCCACCGCGCGTCCGCCGGCAGTGCGGAGCGCACCGCGGTTTCGAGCGCCGGTCCCAAACCGCTGTCGATGCGTTCGCGACATGCGGTCTTCAAGGCGCCGAGGCGGGCGTTGCGCTGCTTTGCGCTCGGTGCGGCTTCCGGGCTTTGCTTGCCGCCGAAGCCCAGCCAGACGCGATCCAGAACCACGTCGATGTCTTCGGAAAAACGCTCGACCCATCCCCAGACCTTCGAGAGCGAGGTGCCGCCCTTGAACGTGAGATGGGGCCCGAACTCCGGGAGCGAGAAGAGTTGCCGCAGGGTCCAGCAGACCCAGAAGTCCTTCTCCACGATCCGAGCGGGAATGCCGAGGCGCTCCTCGGTTTCCTTGAAGAGCCGCAGTCTGGCGTCGACGGGTTGGCGAAGGAAGGCATCCATACGTCAATCACCCTCCCCGGCGATCCACCGCATCCACTTCGCCACCCAAGCCGGCGCGAGGTGCGCGTCGGCCAGCAGTTGACGCTTCGCCTTCGCATCCAGGCGGCGGCACAGGGGCCGGACCGTCTCTTCCGTGATATGACTCTTTCCCAGCCACCGGAGCGCGTGGATGACCAGTCCGCTGATCCTGCCGGCGGCGGCCATTCTCCGCGGGGTGGTGTGTCGCAGTACGATCTGGCGCCTCCCGATCCGCACGGTGCGCGGCGTGCCGTCCGTCAGGTAGGCGACCTTCATCGGCACCTGCTCCGAGAGGCCGAGGAGATTCGCCGCGTAGGCCCCGGTCGGCTGGAGTTTCATCCCGTGCCGACCGGCAAGCGCCTGGGCGATGGCGTCCGTGTCCGGGGAGAGAGTGCCGAGCACCGGATCCTGCCGCGGAACGTCGTACAGCCCCTGGCCCACGCGCCGGACGGAGCCGGCGCGCACGAGGCGGGCGAGGGCCATGCCGACGGCATAGGGGGTCCCAAGATCGGCGAAATCCGCCGGGGTGAAGACGGTGCCGGGCGTGAGCTTTCGCACGCGCTTGAGGATGGCTTTCCGAACGGTCACAGAAGGAGTCTACCCCGGAGTGTTAAAAATACAATGCGTTTTTATAACAGCACGCCCCGTCCTCGCGACGATCCCAATCGGCCTTTGTAAGAAGACCCAGCGCGAGTTTCTTACGCCCCTTCCCCAGAAGGACCGCGGAGCTTGGGGAAATGCCGCGCGAAGGCCGCGCGGACCTCCGACCAGAGCTTCGGGTCGAGGATCTTCCGGCAATTCACCGTATTCAGCACTCGGTATCCCGAAGCCAGTAGGTTATCTGCCAGCGCCTTCTCCAGGGCCGCAACGACGTCCCGAGGGCCGACGTGCGCGGCCATGTCCGCGGCCTCGGGAAACAGAGGGCCGTGCGCGATCAGATGAAACTGCGTACACCGCTCCGGAGCGATCCCATGACGCTCCAGGTGCTGCCGGAGCGCGTTCTGTGTCTTCGCGTGGCCCAGATGCTGTCCCATCCGTTGGTAAGGCGGCGTCGCGTTCGGAGAAGAGTTGTCGCCTGTGCGCCCGACGTAGAGGTACTCGCCTTCCGGCGTCTCGGTCCGCCAGACGTAGAGCCAGAAGCCCCGTTCGAGCATCGGGCCAGGTAGCGTCAGTGTGTAGGTACCGGAAGGCATCGATGATGTTCTCCACGAGAGATTCCGGGGTGGACTGCCCCGCACGCGATCGTATCAGTCGATCTCATGTACCCCCTCGATCGCGAAATCGAACAACGGGGGACCAAGCAACGCACCTCGCACAGCCTCCGAGGTCGTGCCCGTGCCCTTGGGCAGTCGTTCGATGGCGCGGAATGCCTCGGTGGGCGCGGCTCGGACCTCGAAGTAGTGGAAGCGGAACCCGCGCGGGCGACCCAGCAGTCCGTGCAGGTCGGCCAGCCGGGACCGATAGTAGGCTCCGTCCGTCCCCTGTCCGCCCGGGAGAGGTGCGAAGCACATGTACGCGAGTTGCGGCCGCCCGCCCTGAGCGCAGGCCGAAGCCGCCCGATGGACCATCTGATAGACGGCGTCTGCAAAGTCCTCCGTCCGGAGAGGAGCCTCTGCCTTGGATTGCAGCCACTCCAACCAGCCTTCGAAGACCATCCGTCGGTTCGCCGGGTTCTTTCCCCGCGAGAGCCATTCGCGCACGGTTTCGTAGCGCGGTTCGGTCCACTTGGCCTCCAACGCGAGGGCACCGCCGTCGAACCGCACTATCAGGTCGGTGTGCGACGCCTGGCCGATTCCCTTCCGCGGGGGGACTTGGAATTCGAAATGCAGCGTGACCTTCTCCGGCAGGTCGCAGCGGCTCAGGAAGTCGCGAAGGACCGGGCAGCCATCCTTGATCAGCGACAGGAGCGGGATGGTGGATCGAGTGGCCGATTGGAATTCGGTGGGCTTGTACCGGGGCAGCAGAGTCTCCAAGTCGTCGACCGGCTCCCGGTCGAAGTGGCACTGGCCGAGTTGCTTCAGCATGGGTCAAAGCTCTCCCCGAAACGCCCGGTGCTGGAGGGAGGCGAAGAGGTCGTCGAGCTTTGACAGCGAGGCGCGGTGGGCAGCTATTAGTTTTTCCACAGCGGCGACGCGGCGGACGAATTCCTGCTGCTGCGCGAGAACCGGTGTCGGGACAGGCAAGCCACGTAGCTGCGTCATGTTGATGCTAGCCAGATTCGTAGTCCGTTTCGCACAACGGAGGAAATAGGAACGGGGAACCGATGTCTGGAGATACTCTCGAAGGAACTTCGGTGCGAGAATCGACGCGTCGACCCGCACACGGAAAACATGGTTTTGGTGGATGCACTCGGGGATTTGTCCTTCCCACATGGCTCCGCGTCCCAACTTGTCAAAATCCCCACCTTCCGTCAGGACAATGTCGCCGGGCCGCAAGCGCAGTTCCGTAACTTCGCGTGGGAGAGCCTCTATAGTCTTCATCTCACCCAAGTCGAGGAACCCGGCTTGGACGTTTGCAACTCTGAGATAAGGGATACTCACCGCTCCGCGCCCATCCAGCTTTCGCCCTTTGGCGATGCCGGAGACTACTTCCGCGCAATCCGACAGCGCCACAGTGGCGTGCTCGCCTCCACTCCGCGAATCCCCGAACATCCCGAGAAAGATCGACTGGGTGAGCGTCTGGAGCCTCGCCATCGCCTCCCGCCTCTTCGCCCGCACCGCCTCGGCCTGATCCAGGATCTCCGCGATGCGGCGCTGCTCGGGCAGAGGTGGGACGGGGAGCGTGAACTCCGCAAGCGCTCTTGGACTCAGCCGTGGTAGATTCGCTCCGGACGCTCGGGAAGTCGCCAACTCGATCATGCATGGTTGGCGCAAGAAATGCGCGAGATAGTCCCGGTCGAGGTTCGATCCCGGCAGAATGGGGAGAATGTCTGTGCTGCAAACTCCGCAAAAGTCAGGGCGAGCGATTTTCGCGAGATAAGGCCGCAGTTTCCCGTAGAGGACATGGCTCGGCGTGAATGCGAACTTGCTGCTTGCGAGCTCTCCGTTCGGGACATTGCGCACGTCTACGAACCGCCCTCCGGTCTCGATGTTCTCGAGACCTACATATGCGGTGCCGTCTGGAATGGCCGAAGCTTCCACGATCTCGCGCTCGATCGCGGCGACCTCGTGCAGAGCGACTCTCTTCCAGCCGGTCACTTCACCATCCCCTCCAACTCCTTGAGCCCCTGCTCGATCTCCCGCTCCAGCTTCGCGAGATCAGCCAGGATCTCCTTCGGCGGCGCGTGATTCACCTCATCGTGCACGACCTCCTTGTAGCGGTTCAGGCTCAGGTCGTATCCGTTCGCCTCGATCTCCGCCTTCGGCACGCAAAAACTCTGCGCCGTCCTCGGGCGCTCGCGCTCGGCCTTGTCGCGCCCCTTCCACCGCGCCAGCACGTCCGGCAGGTTGTTCTTCGCGTGCTCCTCCGCGGTGAGCGGCTGGGCGGGGACCGGGCCGAGCTTCTCCTCGGACAGGAGCGGCTGGCGCTTGTCGTCCAGGCTCCAGCCGTCGGCGTCCACGTCGTAGAACCACACGGAATCCGTGCCGCCCGAATCGGTCTTCGTGAAGAGGAGAATCGCGGTCGAGACGCCCGCGTAGGGCTTGAAGACGCCGCCGGGAAGCGAGACGACCGCGTCCAGCTTCTGCCCTTCGACGAGCAGCTTCCGCAGCGTCTTGTGCGCCGTGCTGGAGCCGAAGAGCACGCCGTCCGGCACGATCACCGCCGCGCGACCACCGGGCTTCAGGAGACGAATGAAGAACGCGAGGAAGAGCACCTCCGTCTTCTTCGTCTTCACCACCTGCTGGAGATCCTTGGCGCAGTTCTCGTGGTCGAGCGAGCCGGCGAACGGCGGATTGGCGAGGACGAGCGTGTACTTCTCCTCCTCCCCGGCATGGTCCTGGGAGAGGGAATCCCGATACGTGAGGTCCGGATTCTCCACTCCGTGCAGGAGCAGGTTCATGCTGCCGATCCGCAGCATCGTGTTGTCGAAGTCGAAGCCGTGGAAGAGCCCGTTGTGGAAGTGCCCGCGCAGCTTCGCGTCGCGGAAGATCTCGGGGTGGTGCTCGCGCAGATATTCCCCCGCGACCATCAGAAAGCCGGCGGTGCCGCAGGCGGGATCGCACACGACATCGGTGGGTCGGGGCGCGGTCATCTCGACCATCATCCGGATGATGTGGCGCGGCGTGCGGAACTGACCGTTCTGACCGGCGGTCGCGATCTTGCCGAGCATGTACTCGTAGAGGTCGCCCTTGGTGTCCCGGTCCTCCATCGGCACGTGGTCGATCAGATCGACGACCTTGGCCAGGAGCGCGGGCGTCGGGATCTTGAAACGAGCGTCCTTCATGTGGCTCGCATATGCGGAGTCGTCGCCGCCGAGCGTGCGCAGGAACGGGAAGACGTGCTCACCGACGACGGTGAACATCTCGCGCGCCTCGAGGTTCTTGAAGCGCGACCAGCGGAGCTGCTCGTAGGGCCGCTTCTTGGGGTCCTTGCCCTCCGGGAAGATGCGGCGCTCGATCGGCTTCTTCAGCCGCGCGGCCTTGTTCTCCTCGAGCTGCTGGAGGTCGTCGAGGCGGCGGAGGAAGAGCAGGTAGGTAATCTGCTCGATGACCTCGAGGGGATTCGAGATCCCGCCGGACCAGAAAGCGTCCCAGATGCGATCGATCTGGTTGCGGAGTTCGCCGGTGAGCATGGAGTGGG
>JACPRC010000054.1 GCA_016190175.1 Planctomycetota bacterium | reverse complement strand
CTCTTGCCGCCGGGGCTGTCCAGCGGAATCGGCCTGGAGGGCCGATGAAGCTGCCCGGAGGGTGACTTGTTCATCCGGGCGGCGGAGCCCGGATGAACAAGTCAGGCAAGACCGATGTCTCTTGCCTTCTCCCTTGTTGGAGCGCCTTGGGATATTGGGCATGGTTCATCGCTGGGTAACACCGCAAACGCTCCCTGCACCTTCACGGAAGGGATCGATAAGGAAACCAAGAAACCAGGAATGGACCGTCAACCTGTGTGACGACAATCGATTGCGCCGGAAAGCCCGTTCCTGGTTTCCCGGTTTCCTCATAGTCTTCTTCCCCAAATGAAGAACCCAGACTGTTACCCAGAGGGAGCGCAGTTGAGCCATGTCGGATATTGGAGGCCATTTTTTTCCGCCGTGGGGTGGGCTTCCTCTCGGCGGCCTCGGCGCGCTCCGCGGTGAGGTCCGGCGCTATCCGCTCTTGTTCTCCTCGGGTTTCTTCTCCCGCGTCTCGCGGTACTTCCCCAGGAGATTGCGGACGGCCAGGATTTCGGTCTGGAGCGTGTCGGCCAGTTCCGTCGCGCCCGTCCGCGCGGCGTCGGCCTGCTTCTCCTCCAGCTCCTTGAGGTACATGATGAGCATGTCGCAGATCTTGAGGAGGTCCTCGTCGATGGCCCGGAGGCGTTTCTCCGCCTCCTCCCGCTGATCCGGCGTGCTCTTCGGCGCGTTCTTGCGGAGAAACTCGCGACCCTCGGCGGCCTTCGCAAGGTAGATCTCGAGATGGACGCGCCCCTGGGACGACTTCCCCGCCGCGAAGAGGGCGAGCCCGAGGTCGCGCTGGGCGTACATCGTGTCCGGCTCCTTCTTCACGACCTTGCCCAGGTACTCGATGGCCAGGTCGCGCTCTTTCTGCCGCTTCGGATCGTCGAGGCGGTACGGGAAGTTCCACGGCGACGTGGCGCGCTTGTAGTAGAACGAACCCAGTTCCCGGTAAGCGATCATCTCCTCCGGCTTGAGCTGGATCGCCTTCTGGAAGAGCTTCTGCGCCGCCGCATGGACGGCCACCGCCTTGTCGAACTCCTTCTTCGCGAGGTCCACCTTCTTCGCCAGGAAGAGGTTCTCCGCCTCCTCGAACTTCTTCAGCCCCCACTCCCGGTCGGAGCAGGCGAGGCCCACGATCGCTCCGTACCCCTTCGGATTCTTCTCGATCGCGTCCTCGTACTTCCGCATCGCCTCTTCGTACTTGCCCCGCTTGTAATAGTCGGCCGCGAGGCGCAGATCGAGGAGGTACTTCGAGTCCTGGTCGGGAGAACCGGCGCAGCCTGCGAAGAAGAACAAAGAACAAAGAACCAAGAACAGAGGGGCGGGGGAGGACTCCCCCGGGCCCCCTCCTCCCTTGCGCGTGATATCGGGGGAGGGGGGGCGGGGGACTCTTCCCCCGCGTCCTTTGTTCTTTGTTCTTCGCTCTTCGTTCTTTCGCTCAGACATTCGCCAGACTCCTCTTGATCACGTCCTCCAGCGGCGGTTCGGCGGGGAGGTCCCGCAGCGCCTTCCGCACCGCCTCTTCCGCCTCGGAACGGTCGTACCCGAGGCCCTGGAGCGCCGTCACGGCGTCCTTAGAAAGAGACGTGCCGGCGGCCGCCTTTCCCGCCAGGTCCGCCGGAAGCTTTCCCTTGAGGTCGACGACGAGCCGGCTCGCGAGCTTCTCGCCGATCCCCTTCACGCGCCGGAGCGTCGCGACGTCCCCCTCCTCGATCGCGCGGGTCAGGTCGTCGATCCCGGTGCTCGACAGCAGCGCCAGCGCCTTCGCCGGTCCGAGCTGGCCCACGGACTCGACGAGCCGGACGAAGAAATCGCGCTCGCGCTCCGTGGCGAAACCGTAGAGCCTCAGCGCGTCGTCGGAGACCTTCAGCCACGTGTGGAGCTTCACCGCGCCCGAGCGCGGCAGTTTCTCGTACGTGGAGAGCGGGATCTCGACGCGGTAGCCCACGCCGTTCACGTCGATGCAGACGTGGGACGGCGTCCGGGCCGCGAGGGTGCCGCTCAGGTATTCGTACATGCGGGGAAGGATTATACGGCGGGCATCGGGGAGGGGCAAGCGGGCTCCGCGGTTCCGAGCGCGGAGAGGCCGCCCTCGCTACCCGCGAGCGGCCTTCTTCTTCCGGGCCGTCCACGGGGCCCGGCCCTCGGAGCGAATGCCCCGGCTGATCCACTCCCGCATGAGCTGCTGGTACGGGACGCCCTTCTTCCGGGCGATCTCCTTCGCACGCGCGATCTGCCAGTTCTCGAGGCGGATCGCCAGAAGCCGCTTCTTCATCCGCTCGCGTATCCGCCGCTCCAGGGCCGGGGAAAGCTCGATCACCGCGTCCACGTCCTCGAGTTGGTCCCAGTACGCGGCCATGTCGTGCCTCTCGAAGAAGCGGATCTCCTCTTCGTCGCTCTTGAACTTCGGGAGCTTCCCGGGCCCCTTCTTCAGCGGCTGCGTCTTCATCGTCATTTCCTCTTTCGCGCGTAGAGGCGCCGTTCCGCGTCGGACATGTCGCGCACGGTCACGACCCGCACGAGCCCACCCGAACGCCGTTCCACGATCACGGACAGATGCCGTCCGGCGCCGGACTGCCCCAGGACGAGGTAGCGCCCCCGGCGGCTGCGCGTGACGAGCATCCGACGCAGGAAGACCTCCTCGGCCTCGCCCGGCGTCACGCCGTGTCGCGCGATGTGCTCCTCGTTCGCCTCGTCCCAGTCGAATCCCCGGACGCTCCAGCGCCTCTCCACGCTCATGGCATAGTACGCTTTCGTATCTACACAATCAACTCGGACGGGAGGAATCCGATGGCGCGGTCGCGGGGCGTTTCACGAGCGCAACGCCACCCGGAGCCCGAGGACCCTGCCGCGAACCGTCGGAGCGAGCCTGCTGCGGCCCGAGGAGCGCAGGATGCCGACGCCGCCGCCGCGCAGGCACCGGGCGCTGCGGCTTGAAGGCCCCTTCGGATCCGTCGCCGCTCCTGATGCATAAGCCCCGTACCAGTCCTCGCACCACTCCCATACGTTCCCGCCTGCGCGGCCGTAGCCACGGCCGCTTCCCTGCTTCGCCAAGGCTACGCAGGGCCCTTCGTAGCGGCGGCCGGAGGCCGCCGCGAAGTAGGGCGGCGTGGCGAAGGCCCGTGCATGTCGTACAAGCCCCACGCGTTCGGTTTCTTCGTCGCCACCGCGTGCGTCTTCGATTCCGAGTTTTTGTAGTACCAAGCATACTCCCCCAGCTTCGCCTCCTCGTCCCCGAAGCACCACTTCCCCGTCGATCTGCGTCGCGACGAAGAGCATCTCCCTCTCCTCGCGCGACGGGACGCGATCGAGAGGAAGTTCCAGGATGACCGGCTCCTTGAAGATCTTGCCGGGACCTTCGACCTCCACCACCGGGCCGAGGGCTTGGGCGGCCGCAGGCGGCCTGTACTCGGGCCGGTCCGCGGCGATGGCGCAACGGATCTCGGGCGAGCCGGCCGGGAGGCCCGTGACCTTGGGTTCCGCGAGCCTGCGGGCCGGAGGGGCCGTCGCCGACTCGTCTCGCTTGCGACATCCCCCGGCGACGAGAAGAAGCCCCAGAATAGATGCGCCGAGTGTCCGCATGGTCATCGTCCTCCCCACCCGTCATCCGCGAAAAACCGGCTCGCTTGCGGGTCGCGTGTCTGCGGCAGCATGCCCCATCCGCGCTTCCGCAGAGTCGACGGGGCGAACCCCCGTTTCACGCCAGCAGGCTCCGGTAGAGGGAAGCGTAGCGCTCCAGCATCGCGTCGAGCGAATACTCGCGCCGCACCCGCTCGGCCGCGTTCGCCGCGAGCCGCGCCGCCTCTCCGGGATCGGAGGCGAGCCGCAGCACCGCCTGCGCGAGCGCGGGCGGATTCCCCGGCGGGACAAGAAGTCCCGTCTCGCCGTGCCGCACGACGTCGCGAACGCCCCCCGCGTCCGTCGCCACGACCGGCTTCCCCGCCGCCATGGCCTCCAGGATCGCCAGGCCCTGGCTTTCATAGTGCGACGGGTGGACGTAGAGGTCGAAACTCGGGAGGATGTTCCGGCTCTCCAGCGGGCCGAGGAGCCGCACGCCGTCGCCCGCGCGGGCGCGCAGCTCCGCCTCGCGCTCGCCGCCGCCCACGATCGCCAGCCCGGCGGACGGCATCACGCGGCGCACGAGCGGCATCGCGTCCAGGAGCACCTCGTGCCCCTTCTCGCTCGTGAGCCGGCCGACGGTGCCCAGGAGCGGCCGGAAGCCGTTCAAGCCCCACCGCTCCCGCGCGGCCGGCGCGAGGCGGAACGCGTCGGCGTCGATGCCGTTGCGGACGATCCGGTACTTCGACCGCGGCGACAGTCGCAGCCGGATCTGCTGCTCCAGGTCCTCGGCGGAGAGCGCGGTGATCCGGTGAGCGCACATCTGGGCCGCGCGGGTGACCCATCGCAGGATCTCGAGCTTCGGCCCGCCGGGAGGGACCCCCGGGATGCGCGCCTCCGGTTGGAAGATGTGGCCGTGCGGCGTGAAGACGATCCCGCGCACCCCCGCCGCCCGCGCCGCGAAGCTGCCGACGACGCCCGACTTGTACGTGTGGGAGTGGACGACGGTCGGCCGCCACTTGCGGATGATCCCGAAGATCGCCGCCGTCGCGCGCAGGTCGCGCACGGGCGCGGGTTCGCGCACGAGGTCCGGCACGACGAAGACCGGCACGCCCACCCCGTCCACGAAGCCCTCGGGCCCGCACACGAGCGCCTGTTCAAAGGGAAGTCCCTCCAGGAGCCGGCACACGATCTGCCGTGCGCCGCCCTGGATCATCCGCGTGATGACGTGCAGGACGCGAATCCGGCTGTCAGCCATCAGCCTTCAGCGATCAGCCGCTCTCGGGCTGAAGGCTGATCGCTGATGGCTGATCGCTCTTCATGTCCGCGCCAGCATCCAGAAGTGAGTATACAGCGATTTCAGCGGAACGACCTTCGCAATCGCCCGCATCATCGCCCGGACGATCCGGAACGGGAACGGCAGCGCCGGATTCGTGGTGATGCGGAACCGCACCTCGACGTCGCGGAACCCCGCGCGGAGGAGCAGGTCCCGAAGGACGAACGGGTTCAGCCCGCCCGTCCGCGTGTGGTGCCACTCGGACATCTCCGCGTCCTCGGTCCCGAATCCCGGCCGGTCGAGGTGCCGCAGCCGGTAGTAGAGATGGTAGAAGCGCCCGAAGAAGTAGTTCGGGTCGTGGTCCGCGTAGAGGACGCCGCCCGGCCGCAGGACGCGCCGGCACGCCTGGAACACCGGAAGGTGGTCGACGAGATGGTGCAACACGCCGTACATCGTCACCAGGTCGAATCTCCCGTCGCGGAACGGCAGGAGGTCCGCCTGGGCGGCGGAGAGGAGGAACCCCGGGTACCGCCGGTCGAGCTCGCCGAGGAGCTTCGGGCTCAGGTCGACCCCCCAGCACTCGCGGAAAACCGGCCGCGCCAGCCGCAGCACGTTGCCCGTCCCGCACCCGACGTCGAGCATCCGCTCCCGCGAGGGCGCCGCCGTCGCGAGCACCCGCTCGATCTCGGCCTGCCGCGACGCTTCGAAGATGCTCGGGTTCGTCTCGTACCGGTCGAAGTCCTTCGCGTCGAAGACGCGGCGGTTCGCCTCGACCACCTTCCGTGCGACGGACTTGTTCATACGCGGCTCGCCACGTAGGCCATGGACGCGCGCAGGTCGTCCAGTTCGAGAATCCCGTCCGAGACGCGCGGGTCCAGGAGATCCCTCAGGAACCCGCCCACGGTCCGCCCCCTGCGGGCGCGCATCGCCTGCCAAGCGGCGGCCAGATCCAGCATCAGGAAGCGCAACCGCACGCCCGCGCGGTAGGACCCGACCGGCCCGACGGCCTGCCCCGCCGCCATCCGGCAGAGGAGGTCGGGGAAGTTGATCCCCGCGCGCAGCGCCAGCGGGAGCGATCCCCAGAACCGCGGGTTGATCTCGAGCAGCCGCCCCCCTTTGAACTCCGCCATCGCCACGCCCGTCCAGCGCAGCTCGCGCGCCAGCGCCCGCGCGTGCGCCGTCAGGGTCCCGTCCACGATGCTCTCGCACATCGCGCTCGGCCCGCCCGCGATCGGATACTCGCGGACGCGCCGGTGGCAGAACGCCGCGAGCAGCTCGCCGTCCCGCGCGAGGAACCCGCAGCCGCGCGCGTCGCCTTCGACCTTCTCCTGCACGACGGCGGAGGGAAACGCGGCCAGCGCCTCGCGCATCTCGGCCGCGTCGGACACGATCCGGTACCGCTCGCCGGGGTCGAGGTAGGTCCCCGCGTCGTCGCGCATCTTGACGACGGCGGGGAAGCGCGCGTTCCCCGGCGAGTAGATCTCCGGGACCGGGACGCCCGCGCGGCGCGCGACATCGAGCACGGACATCTTGTCGTTGGCGCGGAGCATCGTCTCCAGCGGCGGCACCGGGACCTTCGGAGAGCGTTCCCGCGCGACCGCGAGGAGCACATTCGTCGAAACGGGAATCACGACGTCCGCGTCCTCCGACACCTCCGCGAGGGCCGCGACGAAGCCGTCCTCGAGATCCGGGAGCACGCGGCGATCCGACACGTGGCGCGAGACGAACGCGGCCGGAGTCCGCGAGGCGAACCGCCGCTGCTCCACCGCGAGGACGCGATGGCCCGCGCGGCCGAGGGCGCGGACCACGGCCAGCGCCACGCGGCTGTTCGCGTCGGTGACGACGACCTTCACGGCCCCTTCTCCAGCGCCGCCGCCAGCGCGCGCTCCGCGACGGCTTCGACTTCCTTCCAGTCGTACTTCGCGACCCGCTCGCGCATGTCCGCCGGCGGCGGGGCGTCCAGGAACCGCGCGATCCCCTCCGCGATCGCTTCGGGTTCCGTCCCCGGCAGGAGGAGGTCGGCCCCGAGGACCTCCGGGATCGCGCCGACCGGCGTGCCGAGCGCGGGCGTGCCGCACGCCATCGCCTCGATCGCCACGAGCCCGAACCCCTCGAGCGCCCGCGTGGGAAGGACGAAGACGTCCGCGGCGCGGTAGAGCGCCGGGAGCTGCTCGTCCTGTACATAACCAAGGAACCTTACGGGAAGGTCGGCGGCGCGCTTCTCCAGCGCCGGGCGGAGCGGCCCGTCGCCGCCCACGACGAGCGAGACGTCGGGGTGCCTCCGCAGGAGCGGCGGGAGCGCGTCGATCAGGCTTTCGATCCCCATGCGCGGGACGAGCCGCCGCACGGTGAGGAGGAGCGTCCCCGTCTCGACGAGCCCCAGCCGGCGCCGGTTCTCCGCCTTCGATCCCCCGGGGCGGAAGCGGTCGAGGTCCACGGCCCCGGGCACGAGGTGGAGCCGCCCGTCGGGGATCCGCGGATGCAGCGCCTTGAGCCGGCCGAGCATGAAGCGGCTGACCACGAGGACGGAGCGGCACGCCTTGAGCGCGCGCCGCTCCAGGCGCACGCGCGCCCGCACGTGGACGAACCGGCGGAAGAAACCGGCGTCCGGGTTCGCGATCCTCCACTCCTCCGGCCACGAGGAGATGAACGAGTACGCCCGCGCGACCTTGCGCGAGAGGGGGGAATCCAGCACGCCCGCCGCGCAGAGCGGCTGGTTGAACAGCACGAGGTCGAACCCGTTCTCCCGCTGGAGCCTCTCGAATCGCTCCCGGTTCCGTCCCACGGCGTACCGGTACATCTCGAACGGCGACAGGCCGAAGCCGTACGGGTAGGTGTGGCACGGGACCCCCTCGAGCGCGCCGCCGTCCTCGGGACCCATCTCCCCCACGCCCGCAAGGAGGTGGACTTCATGGCCACGCGCGGCGAGCCGCCGGTCCAGGTCCAGCCCGTAGCGGCTGTTCCCGGGCGCGATGAAGTCATGGACGTGGAGCAGTTTCATGACTCTCCAGGAACTCGCGGGCTGCGGCGACGACTTCCTCGACCGTGATCTCCTTCAGCGTCTTCCCCCGCTGCGCGCCCGGGCCGTCCCGGTAGAGAGCGCGGAACTTCGCGGCATCCGCATACGTCCCCCACTCGCGGTAGGCGCGCGGGAGGAAGATGCCCACGACCGGCGTCCCGACCGCGTAGGCGATGTGCACGGGGCCGGAGTCGTTCGAGACGAGCAGCCGGCAGCGCTCGAGGAGCGCCGCGAACCGTCCGAGGTTCATCGCTCCGGCGAGGTTGACGCCCGGCACCCGCGCGCAGAGGGCGCGCTCGTCGGCCGAGCCCGTCACCACGATCCGCGCCTCCGCCGAAAGCCGCCGCGCGACCTCCGCGAACCGCTCGACGTCCCACATCTTCACCGCATTCGAGGCGCCCGGGCTCACGGCCACGAGCGGACCGTCGAGCCCGAGCGACGCGGCCCACGCCCGGTCCGCGTCCGACACGGCGAAGATCGGGCGCGAATCGGTGACCTCCACGCCCAGCCGCGCCATCACCGTACGCGTCCGCTCCATCATGTGCCGGTCGGGCGGATCGTGCGCCTTCTCGGTGAGGAAGAAGCCCATCGGACCGCCGTCGTATCCGATCCGCCGCGGGGCCCGCGAGAGAATCCCGATCGCGACCGGCTTGAGCACGTGCCGCCAGCCCGGCAGATGGTGGAAGTCGAGGAAGAGGTCGAACTTCCGCCGGAGCAGGCCCTCGACGAGCCGGACGGACTCCGTGTAGAACCGCGGCCGCAGGAGGGACCGAAGGCCGTTCGCCCGGTAGAGCGCGTTCGCCGCGATCACCTCGTCCACGAGTCCCGCGGCGACCTCGCATGCCGGGCGCTCGGCGAGAAGCGTGACGCGCACGCGCGGAAACGTGCGGCGCAGCGCCTTCAACGCCGGCGTGATCGAGAGGACCTCGCCGATCCCTCCGAGGCGCAGGGCCAGGACCGACTCAAGCGGTTTTTCCATACGTCGACACGCCCGCGACGAGCCCGCGGAGTCCCACGAGCAGCAGCGAGGGCGACGCGTGTTCCAGCGAGAAGAGAGCGAACCGCAGGACGCGTTTGACCACGAAGAGCGGGACCGCGACGCGCCGCGCGTGGCGCAGCAGGAACAGCATCCCGTGGTGCGCGTGCCAGAAGAGCCACTCGTCGAAGCGCGGCGTGCGGCATCCGCCCGCGGGCAGGTGCAGGTGATCGAGCGTCGCGGAGGGATCGTAGACGAGCCGGAAGCCCGCGCGCACGGCGCGGAGGCAGAAGTCGGTCTCCTCGCCGATCGCCGCGCCGCCGTACGCCGGCTCGAAGCCGCCGATCCGCTCGAAGACGCCGCGGCGGAACGACATGTTGCCGCCCGGGAGGTGCTGCACCTCCCGCCGCGGGCCCGCGCCGAAGTTCCGGATCACGACGCCGTCCGCGGGACGGAACGTGCCGACCGGACCGCGCATGTCCGGAAGGTCGTAGCCGCCGCGCACGCTCCCGCCCACGCCCGAGATCGCGGGGTCCTCGTAGTTCTCGACGTGACGGCGCACGAGGTCCGCGTCCGGCACGACGTCATCGTCGATGAAGAGGACCACGT
>JACPRC010000051.1 GCA_016190175.1 Planctomycetota bacterium | reverse complement strand
TGGGCGTTCACGATGCCGAGGAACGAGCGGCAGTTCGTCGTGTATCTCCTGGACGGGAGCGGGAAGCACGGGAAGATCCTGGAGGGATCGTTCGCGGCGTACGGCGACGCGGTCCTGGCGCCGGACGCGATGATCGACGTGCTCAACGCGGACGGGCGGGTGTCGGCTCGGGTGATGGTGGTGGCGATGCCGGAGGTGAGCGCGGACGGGCCGGCGCCCGAGGCGGTGAGGATCCTCGTGGGAACGGACGGCTACTTCCTGACGTCGGTGCCGGTGCCGCCGCGGCAGTCGGTCCTGATGCCGATGAAGGCGCCGGCGGTGAGGGGCGAGGTGCACATCGCGTGCTACGAGTCGTCGAAACTGGTGCCGGAGCGGCTGGTGACGGCGTGGGGAACGGGGCGCACCGGCGCGACGGTGAGGAGCCGCGAGGTGCTGCCGGAGACGGCGGACGAAACGGTGAAGCTGGACCTGTCGTCGCTGTCGGCGGAGCGGTTCCCGGCGGTGGCGTGGTTCTACCACCGGCGCGCATATATATGGAAGGAGGGCACGACGATCAATGCGTCGGACCCGCGGCTGCCGGAAGGGAATCACGGGAAGCCGGGGAAGGTAATCTCGAATTCGGGGCGGGTGTCGCACGTCTCGCCGATCCTGTTCGTGGGGACGGAGCCGAAGAAAGACGAGTCGCTCCTCGACAGTCCGGTGGTGGGCGGGATGACGAGCGCGCTGATGAACGACGCGCTGGGGCGGGAGGCGGGGACGGCGTTCCAGGCGTTGACGACGCTGTCGGGGATCGCGGGACAGAACGGCGCGGCGCGGACGTCGTCGTCTTCGTCGGAGTCGTCGGCGTCGAGCGTGACGAATATCTACATCACGATCCCGCCGCACACGGGCGTGACGGACCCGATCGGGGCGCTGACCGGCGGGCAAGCGGCAGGCACGAACGGCGGGCTGTATCGTCGTGGCGGCCCGGCGATGGGGCAGTGGAGCTACAACGACGTGTTCGGGGGAAACCGGCTGTTCGGCGATCCCGCCGGGACCGGTTCCAGTCAGGCGCCGGTGACATACGATCCCGCGACGGGGACGCTGACGGGGAGCGCCCCGACGAGTGGGTATTGGGTGAACCAGGGATTGGGGTTTGATCCCTTCAGCGGGCCGACATTCGGCCCTAGGTTCATCTTCACGAACCGGAAGAACAAGTAGCGATGCGCGTCGCAGCCGCACTCGTCCTGTGCGCGATGGCCCAGGAAGGGGAGGTCTACGTCTACAAACAGACGGATCTGTCGACGGGGAAGCCCTGCGACGAGCGTCTGGTCGTACTCTCCTGTGAATTGAAGAACGGGATCGCCTGCCGCAGCCCTCGGGACATTCCGATCGTTCTGCTCTTCACCCTTCCGGGGAAACAAGTTGCAAAGGGTCAGTCGTGGGAGTACGAGCGCGACTTCTTCGTCACGCAAGCGCTTGGTGGGACTGCTCTGGTTGTACCGCGAGTCCGAGTTATTGGGAAGTTCACGGTGACGGAGATCAAGGAATCCGTCGCGGAAATCGCGGGGACGTTTTCGGTCTTTGAGGGGCAGGAACGCAACGGAGAGTGGATTCCGGCGCGCAAGGCCGTCGCCGCGATCGAGACGCAGCAAGCAGTCGATGGTCGGAAATCGCTTCTCGAGACCGGCACGTACGGCTTGACGGGAGCCATGAGGGAAAACGCATCCGTGCCGCTTGGCATTCACGTCCGCACAAGCCAGGTGAAGGTCGTTCGCAGGATCGAGCGGGCGGAAAAGGAGACGAGCGTCGAAGAGGCGATCAAGAAAGGAAGGGAGTGGCTCGCCAAGCAGCAGCAACCGGACGGGCGGTTCCCGGGATGGGCCGGCGGGTATTGGGTAGTCACGCCGGTGATCGGCTCTACTGCAATGGGCATCATGGCGCTCATGCACTCAGGAATGCGGGCGGACGATCCGGTGATCCGGCGAGCTTGGGAATTCGTGAGGGCGAAGAGCGCCACGATGCCGCGGGAGGTCTACGACGTCTCGCTGGCGCTCCTGGCGCTGGAGGCGCGGTATTCCGCGGGAGAGAAAAGTATCACACCCGAGGACAAGGGGGTTGCGGACAAGTGGGCGGCGTGGCTGGTAGACTCGCAACTCAAGCCAGTTGTCCCCGACGATGGGACGCCTAGCTGGAATGCCGCGTATCTCGATCTTGCGAATACTCAGTACGCGGTAATGGGTCTTCAGGCTGCAAGGCGGTGCGGCTACAAGGTGCCGGCATCCGCGTGGAGGTTCATCCTCCGCCGCTTCGCGCGCGTGCCGTACGGCGGCGAGAAGGCCGTCGAACTGGCGCTGGAGGGGCGCGAACTCGGGGTCGAGAAGGGCGCGGACGGCTGGAAAGCGGAGCCGGGATCGTGGGGCTATTTCACTCTCAGAGTGCGCGGGCCGGGCTATAAGGAATTCACCGGCAACTCCCCCCTCACCTGCGCCGCCCTCGCCATCGTCAAGATCTGCGAATCCGAGCTCAAGGCGATGGGCGAACTCGACGACGCGGACCGGCGACGCGCCCACGACGCGCTGCGGCAGGGCTTCGCGTGGCTCCAGACGCACTGGTCGGTCCGCGCCGCGCTCCCCGAGGCGGGCTCGTGGTCCGTGTGGCACCTCTACTATCTATGGAGCCTCGAACGCGCCGCGACGCTCGCCGGCGTCCAGAAGATCGGCGGCCACGACTGGTACAAGGAGGGCGAGGCGTACCTCCTGGCGACGCAGCACCCCGACGGGTCGTGGAACTCGCCGGCGGACGTGCCGACCGTCGACACGGCGTTCGCGCTGCTCTTCCTCCGGCGGCCGGGGACGGCGACGAAAGGGGACAAGTGATATGTGGGCGCTCTTCGCAGTCGCGCTCGCGCAGACCGAGCCGCCGGCTCCCCGCGACCGCGCGCGCACGAACGAAGTCCGCGTCCGCCTCGACGAGTGGTTCGACGAGGCGCGCGCGGACGGCGTGACGGAGGCGTCCCATCCCGTCGGCGCCGACGTGCGGCATCCGAACGGGCGCATGACGTATGACGGGGCATGTCATTGGCGGCGGCGCGATCGGCAGCGGCCCGTTTTCGCCGGCGACGAGCAGGAGGATCAGGAGGAGCGGGAACCCGCGAAGCCGTGGCCGCTGCCGCAAACGGTCAGCCCGTTCCGGTCGGCGTCGGCCGGCGCGATGATGCGCTTCCCGGCGACCTTCTCGGTGCCGGCGTTGTCGTTCGAATCCCCGGCAGATGGCGTCATCGTGGAGTTCGACTCGATCGACGCGGCCCTCATGCCGGGCGCGTTCCTTTCGACGACGCTGGTCTTTGGCGACTTCGAGATCGTGGTCTTCGGCGGCTACCTGTCGGGGCGGTTCGAGGCGGACTCCGGCGGGGGAGGGGCGAGCGTCTCCGAAGGCCGTGGAGGAGGCGGGGGCGGCGGCACGGCGGACGACTTCCGTCTCTCGGGAACGCTTTCGTTCCTGGAGTTCGGCGCGGCGCCGATCCTGAAGCGGTTCGAGTTCGGCGTCTTCGCGATCGAGCTTGCGGCGGAAGCGGGGATCGCGTGGGGGCGGCTCACGGGGATGGAAGTGGAACGCAGCGGCTCGGCAAGCGAGACCCTCGCGGCGGACGACGAGAACGTGTTCGCCTTCTTCGCGGGGCCGCTGGTGCGAGCGTCGGCGCGTCTCGGCTCGGCGATCCGCGTCGGAACGACCGGCGAGTTCCGCCGGCAGTTCGGTCAGGCGGAAGGCTGGGCGGGGTCGGCGGGGATCGAACTGCGCGTGGACTTCTGACCACCCGCCGGCACATCCCCACAATACGCCCGCGCGCCGCACGTTGGATGGACGTGAGCCTCCTCCTCTCATGCCTTCTCGCTGCGGTCGGATCCGACGACGACGAGAACTTCCCCACGACCTGGCGCATGGAGAAGGGTCTCCGCGTCGCCGACCGCCGCGCCCTCGCGCCCGACGTCCATCGCATGGACGACGGGACGTACCGCATGTACTACACCGTCACCGGCGAAGGCGTCGGGAGCGCGAAGAGCGCGGACGGTCTCGACTGGACGGTCGAGAAGGGCTATCGCATCCGGGGCCTTCGCCACAGCGCGAGCTACGTCCGCGGCGCCATCGGCTTCGATCTCGGCCACCCGTGGCTCGTCCGTCTCCCGGATAAGCGGTGGCGGATGTACCTCCAGGCAAGCACCGGCATCGACACGCCCCTGAGGATCGTCAGCGCGATCAGCCGCGACGGGTTCGACTTCGAGATGGAGCCCGGCATCCGCATCGACATCGGCGCGTCGAGCGGCCCGCCCGCGATCTCCTTCGCCGGCCACGGGCGCGCGTGGCGGCAGGGCGACGGCTCATGGACGATGGTCTTCTCCGGGAATCTCTGGAGGGACATGCACCCCAGCGACATCATGCTCGCGACGTCGCGGGACGGGCTGGCGTGGAAGATCGTCGACACGTGCCTCTACGATGACGGCCACGATCCTACCGTGCTGCGTCTCACCGACGGGCGGCTCGCGATCGTCTTCGCGCATCTCCGCGATTCGCTCCAGGTCGGCTTCTCGATCGACGGCCTGAAGTGGAGCGCAGCCCGAAAGATCGAGATCTTCGGGACCGACGGGAAGGCGATCGAGGAGATCCACGGCGACGTCGCGCTCATGCGGCGACCGGACGCGGGCTTGCGGCTCATGTCCAACGATCCTCGCGGGATCGCGAGCTTCATCCCCTGACGACCTGCAGCATCATCTTCCCCGCCGCCACGAGAAGCACCACCGCCAGGAGGCGCCGCAGCCAGAAGGGCGTGAGCCGGCGCGCGCCGAGCCACGAGCCCGCGAGGCCGCCGAGGAATGCCGCGCCCACGAGCGGCAGGAGCGACCGCGGGAGCGACATCCCTCCGGCCGCGCGGCCCGCGAGGCCCGCGATCGAGTTGATGACGATGAAACACGCCGCCGTCGCCGCGACGCGCTGCTGCGACGCCCAGCGGCGCAGCACCATGATCGGGCTCAGGAAGATCCCGCCGCCGACGCCGACGATCCCCGAGAGGAAGCCGAGGCCGGCGCCGAGGCCGGCCGCGAACGGCACGCCGGGACGGCGGTCGCAACCCGGTTCCGCCGCCGGCTTCGGGAGCATCATGAACGCCGCGACCGCGACGAGCACGATCGAGAGAATCGCGTGAAGCGCGGGTTCGGAGGTCTTGAGCGCGCCGCCCGCGAAGGCGGCGGGCACGGAGCCGAGCGCGAAGGGCCATACGAGCAACCACGAGAAGTGACCCGCGCGCCGGAACGTGGCCCATGCCATCCCCGCGACGAGGACGTTGAGGAGGAGAGCGCCCGTCGCGGCCGTCTTCGGAGAGACCGCGAAAAGCGTGAGGACCGCGAGGTATCCGGAGGCGCCGCCGTGGCCGACCGAGGAGTAGAGCACCGCGACGACGAAGACGCCGATGAGGAGCGCCGCGAGCATGGGAAGAGAATAGTGCGCGCCCGCCTCATTTTCCCAACCTTTTCGGCGCGCGCCGGTTCAAGCAAGGCGATGATCCGGAACCACACCATTTGCATGCCGTGGGATGGCGCGTCGGTCTTCACGTACCAGCGCGATCTCGCGCGCGGTCGGGGGGATCCGTGAATCGGTGACCGAGAGGCCCAAGAGGCCCCGGGGTTCGCGGACCCCGGGGCCTCTTTTTTTGTCGGGGGGAACGGTGTTGGAACTGAGCACGATCTACACGCTCGCGATCCTGCGCGAGCCGAGGGACGAATACCCGGGCGCGGAGGGTCCGCCTCGAAGGAGACGGCCGTGGACGCTGTGTGCGCTCTGCGCCCTTATTCTTTGGCTGTGCTAATCGACCGGTCTCTTTTCGGAGGGTTGAACGTAAGCGCCGGGCGACGAGATTTCAAGCATCCGCTCGATCGCCCGGCGCGCCCGTTTCGCGATCTCCTCGGGCACGACGACCTTGTGCTCGAGGTCCTGGAGCGACCAGAGGAGCTTCTCGAGCGTGTTCAGCTTCATGAACTCGCAGAAGGCCTCCTCGGACGCGGGGTAGAACGCCTTCTGCGGGTTTTCGCGGTGGAGCCGATGCAGGATCCCGACCTCGGTGCCGACGATGAACTCCGGCGCCTTCGAGTCGCGGCAGTGCTTGATGATCCCCTCGGTCGAGAGCACCTTGTCCGCGAGCGGCATGCACGACGTGAGGCATCCGCACTCGGGATGCATCACGAACTCCGCCTTCGGGTGCTCCTGCTTGAGTCCCCGGATGTGCTCCGTGTCGATCCGGTTGTGCGCGTGGCAATAGCCGGGCCAGAGGTGCATCCTGCGACCCGTCGCCTGCTGGATGAAGGTCCCGAGGAACTGGTCGGGCGCGAAGAGGATCTCGCGGTCCGCGGGAATCGCGTCGACGATCTTGAGCGCGTTCGTGGAGGTGCAGATGTAGTCGCTCTCCGCCTTCACCTCGGCGGTGCAGTTGATGTAGCTGACGACGACGGCGCCGGGATGCTCCGCCTTCCACCGGCGCAGGCTCTCGCCCGAGATCATCGCCGCGAGCGAGCAGCCCGCCTCCTTGTCCGGGATGAGGACGAGCTTGCCGGGGTTCATGATCGCCGCGGTCTCGGCCATGAAGTGGACTCCGCAAAAGACGATCGTCTTCGCGTCGGTCTTCGCGGCCTGCTGCGTGAGGCCGAGCGAGTCGCCCACGAAGTCCGCGATGTCCTGGAGTTCCCCGCGCTGGTAGTTGTGGCAGAGGATGACGGCCTCGCGCTTCTTCTTGAGTTCGAGGATCTCCTCCGTGATCTCCGTCGTCTTCATCGGACGCCTCCCTTGCGGACGAGGTCCTCGAGGCTGCGCACCTCCCCGCGCTGGCGCAGCGCCTTGAGGCATTCGAGGAAGACGCGGACGGTGACCTCGCAGTCTCCGATCGAGCGGTGGCGCGAGTTGAACTTGAGGCCGAAGTGGTGCGCGAGCGTGTCGAGGTTGTACCTCGGCAGCCCCGGCCGCACGCGCCGGGCGAGGGGGATCGTGTCGGCGGCGGGGATCGTCAACTTGCCCATGCCCGCGCGCACGAACTCGGCGTTGACGAAGCCGAGGTCGAACTCCGCGTTCTGCGCGACGAAGACGGTCCCGGCGAGGAAGGGCCGGAGCTTCGGCGCGATCGCGGCGAAGGTGGGGGCCTCGCGGACCATCTCGTCCGTGATCCGGTTCTTCGCCCGCGCCGGCTCCGGGATGTCGCGCTCGGGGTTGACGAGGGACTCGAAGCGGCCGAGCTCGCGGCCGGCCTGGATCTTGATCGCGCCGACCTCGCAGACGCGGTCGCCCTGGGCCGGGTCGAGGCCGGTGGTCTCGACGTCGATGACGACGAACGTGACCGCGTCGATTTCCATGCGGACATTGTAGCGGGGGATCGGATACAATGCGACCTTCCGTGGACCAAGCCACCGTCGAGCGGAGCCTCGACGCTTCGATAAAGGACGTCGCGGCGTACGGGATCATGGTGGGTCTCGGCGAGACCTACCTGAGCGCGTGCGCGCTGCACCTCGGGGCGTCGAACGTCGTGATCGGCATCCTGGGGAGCGTGCCGCTCTTCGTCGGCGCGTGTCTCCAGCCGCTCGCGGCGAATCTCGTGGACCGCACGGGGACGCGGCGCCGATGGTACCTGTCCGGTGCGGCGCTCCAGGCGCTCACGTGGGTCCCGATCCTCGCGGCGCTCGTCCTGCCCTCGCCGCTCGATCTCTGGGTCCTCATCGGGAGCGTGATCCTCTACTTCGGCGGCGTGCACTTCGCGTCGCCTCCGTGGAACAGCACGATGGGGGACCTCGTGCCGCCGGAGATCCGCGGGCGGTACTTCGGGCGCCGGACGGCGACGATGATCGTGACCACGGGCCTCTCCACGGCGGTCGCCGGGCTCGCGCTGCACTTCTACAAGGAAGGCGGGCAGGAGACGCTGGGGTTCGGGCTCGTCTTCGCGGCCGCGCTCGTGGCGCGGATCCTCTCCGTCTCGTACCTCGCCCGGATGGCGGACCCGCCGTACCACCGGACCGCGGAGGACGCCTTCACCTTCTGGCAGTTCCTGCGCCAGCTCCCGCGGTCGAACTTCGCGAAGTTCGTCTTCTTCGTGGCGGCGCTCAACTTCGCCGCGCACGTCTCCGGCGTCTACTTCATCGTCTACTTCCTGCGCGAACTCCGCTTCACGTACTGGGAGTTCATGATCTCGCAGTTCGTGCTCGTCCTCTCGCAGATCCCGGCGCTCTACTTCTGGGGCCCGGTGGCGGACCGGTACGGGACGCGGAAGGTGATGGTCGCGACCGGGCTCGGGGTCGCGCTCCTGCCGATCCTTTTCCTCGCGTCGCGATCGCCCGTATGGGTGTGGTTCCTCCAGGCATGGGCCGGCGTCTTCTGGAGCGGCTTCAACCTGAGCGCGTCGAACTTCCTCCTCGACGCGGTGAGCCCGCCGAAGCGGGCGCGCTGCACGGCGTACTTCAACCTCATCGTGGGGATCGCGATCCTCGCAGCGGGGATGATCGGGTCGGCGGTGGTGGGGCGGCTGCCGAGGCACTATTCGGTGGCGGGATTCGACTTCACGCTCTTCAGCGGCTTCTGGATGCTCCTGGTCGTCTCGTTCCTGCTGCGGGTGCTGGCGCTCTGCTTCTTCCTGCCGCGGATCCGCGAGGTGCGCGACGTGCCGAGGGCGAGCGTGGCGGAGATGCTCTTCCGCTCGACGCCGATCAAGTCGGTGGCGGAGGCGGCGGTGGACCTCATCACGAACGTGTGGCGGCGGAACGGGAACGGGGAGAAGGAGCCTTGATCTACCGCGCGCCGAGGCGGCGGAGCGACGCCGCCGCCAGCTCCCGCGCGGCCTCGTCCGTCTCGCGAGCGGCCGCGTCCTCGAGCGCGCGCAGCGCGAGCGGCCGCTCCGCCCGCGCGGAGCCGAGCTTCTCGTAGACCGCGGCACGCACCTCGGGCGAGGCGTCCTGCGCGTAGCCCGCGAGGGAGCGCACCGTCCCCGCGCCGGCCTCGAGCATGTTCACGGTCGAGAGCGTCCGGGCGCGCACGGTCGGATCGGCGGCGAGGGCGAGGAG
>JACPRC010000050.1 GCA_016190175.1 Planctomycetota bacterium | reverse complement strand
GGCCTGCAGGTCGTCCTCGTTGGTGTTGAGCGTCTCGGCCTGCAGGATGACGTCGGTGACAAGGTCGGCGTAGTAGGGGGAACGCGGCGTGTAGACCCAATCGATGGTCTCCTCGGTGGAGACGGCGCTGAAGTACGCCAGTGCGCGTCTCGCGACACCGCTCCGTGCGTCCTGGTCCTGGGACAGGCGCGTATCCCGTTCGTCCTGGTCGTCCTGCTCGTCCTGGGCGTCCTGGTAGTAGGTAAACACGCAGCAGACCCCATCTTGAGCCGCCCCTGACGGCGGGTGACGCTTCCCGGGTGCGAGGTGAGCGATGGGTTCGGCGTGGACCAGGACGACCGAGGAGCGGGCAGAGCTCGTGGCCAAGGCACGGGCGTGGCAGGGCACCCAGCGCGAGTTCGCGGAGGCGCACGGCGTGTCGCAGCCGACCGTGTCGAAGTGGATGAGCGCGGCGCCACCGACGACGCGCCCTGCCACGGCGGACCTCCGATCGGAGGTCGCCCGGCGGTACCGCGCCGGCGAGGGCTCGCAGCGGCAGATCGCGGACGCGATGGGGATCTCTCGCGGGATGGTGTTCAAGTGGCTGGCGGCCGAGGCGGCGCCGCGGTCCCCGGCCGCCCGTCCGCCGCGCGTTCCGACGATGCTGGAGGTCGTCCCGGTCGCGGCGCCGCCGCTGGCCACGGCGGAGCCGTCCCCGCCGTTCAGCGCGTGCCTCTGCCTCCCTGGCGGTGCCGAGCTGCGCTTCGACGCCCTGCCCTCGGCCCGCTGGGTCGCCGAGCTCGCCGCGGAGCTGGCCCGATGCTGAACTTCCCAATCTCGACCAAGATCTACGTGTGCGCGGAGCCCGTGAACATCCACAAGAGCTTCGACGCCCTGGCCGGCTGGGTGGAGGCCAACGGGCTGGACGTGTACAGCGGCGACGTGTTCGTCTTTCTGTCGCGGCGGATGACGCACATCAAGGCGTTGACGTGGTCGCGCGGCGGATTCGTGATCCTCCACAAGCGTCTCGAGGAGGGTCGTTTTCGCTTCCCCGCCCGCGCGCCCGGGGCGCGCACCGTGGCGATCGACGCGACCGACCTCACGATGATGCTGGACGGAATCGACATTCAAAAGGTCCAACGATCAAAAGTTTGGAAACCGGCGCCGAAGGGCCTAGACATTTCGATGTAGACGTGTTTCATTGTTGACGTGTCCAGCGTCACCGATCTCGACCGCATCCTCGCCGATCTCGACCCGTCGATCCGGGCGATCGTCGCGCCGATCGTCGCCGTCCTGCGGGTGATCATCGAGGGGTTGCAGGAGCAGTTGGCGCGGGCGGAGACCCGCAACGAGCAGCTCCTCCGGGCTATCTACGGCCGGAAGTCCGAGCATGTCCCGGACCCGAAGCGCGACGCGCGCAAGCGGGCGAACTCGAAGCGGACCCCTGAGGAGCGAGAGGCCGCACGGCAGAAGTCGCGCGAAAAGACCCGCGGGCAACGGGCCGAGCTGCCGTTCGTCGAGAAGAAGATCCCCGTCCCCGAGGAGGATCGAGTGTGCCGTGCGTGTGGGGGAACCGACTTGCACGCGGTCGGCGAGGGTGAGGTCAGCGAGCAGATCGAGTACATTCCGGCGCGCACGGTCCGGATCCGGTGGGTGCGCGAGAAGCTGGGGTGTTCTTGCGGGAAGTGCGTCATCACCGCGCCGCCGCCCCCGCAGGTGCGCGAAGGCGGGCTGTATGGTCCCAACTTCCACGCCCAGGTCGTCGTCGCCAAGACCTGCGACGCCATGCCCCTGCACCGGCAGTCGAAAGCCCTTGCGCGCGAGGGCTGCCACGTGAATCCGACCCAGCTCGGCTCGATGTTCCACCGCGTCGCCGACCAGGTGGAGCCCATCTACAAGGCCATCGCCGCGATGGTCCCCGAGTCCGCCCACGTCTCCGCCGACGAGACGACCCAGCCGGTGCTGGAGAAGGGCGGGACGCGGAAGGGCTGGATGTGGACCTTCGTCATCGCCACGGCGATCCTGTTCAAGTACGACCCGAGCCGGGGCGGGAAGGTGCCCACCGCCGTGCTCGGCAAGAGCAAGGGCGTGCTCCAGGTCGACGGTTACAGCGGGTACAACACGGTCACCGTGCCCGACAAGCGAACGCGGGCGGGGTGCTGGTCCCACGGTCGCCGGAAGCTGTTCGAGTGCCGCGAGCACCACGGCCACGTCGTGGACCCCATCCTCGACGAAATCGGCAAGCTGTTCGACGTCGAGGTCGCCGCCGCCGACCGCGGTATCTACGGTACTGACGCCCACAAGGCGCTACGGCGGGCGGAGTCGGCCCCCGTCGTGGACCGCATCCTCGCGCTCCTGCGGCAGGCCCAGGGGCGCGCCGGGCCGGCCTCCGCGCTGGGGAAGGCAGTGGCCTACATCGTCAACCAGGAGACGGCACTGCGCGTCTTCCTCGCCGATCCCAAGGTCGCCGTCGACAACAACGTCAGCGAACGGGCGCTCCGGATCGTCGCGCTGCTACGAAAGAACGCGCTCTTCGTGGGACACGACGAGGGCGGCCAGAACCTCGCGATCCTGCTGACGATCGTGTCCACCTGCGTCCTGCACGGCGTGGAGCCGCGGCGGTACCTCGCCGACGTCATCGTCCGCGTGAACGTGCCCGGGAACACGGTGGAGGAGCTGCTGCCCTGGAACTGGAAGCCGGCCGCGTAGCAGGATCGCCCGGCCACGTCTCGTCTTCCCAGGAGTCGACGCAGTCGCAGGGCGGTTCGCACGTCCCGCACGCCATCGCGTAGCAGCGGGCAGATGCGCGTCGCGGCGCCGCCGCAGCCCGCGCACGGCCAGGTGATCGGCTCGTTCCGGGCAAGGAGCGTCTCCTTCGCCCGGCCGGGCTCGACGGTCCCGAGGACGGCCCGCGAAAGCGGTGGTCGAGCCGAAGTCGTGCTTGTAGGAAAACATCATCCCGGTCCGCAGCACCGTGCCGGCCTTCGCTGCCATCGACCGGGCCTTCGGGCCCCAGTACTCCTCGTCGTCGGCCAGGTGTGACTCGAAGCGTGTGCCGCCGACCTCGAAGGCGCTCATGTGGTCGCAGCGCTCCAGCCACGTCGCGCGCAGGAAGTGGTTGAGGTCGCGCAGGGTGGCGCTCGGCGCGAGCGCGAGGTGCATCCACCAGGTGCCCGGCCCGACGTCCACGCCGACGTGCGGGGCCGGACCGGCGCCCAGGCAGGCGGAGACGTGTTTCCCCATGCCGGCGTGGAGGAAGTCCTTGCTGCACCGCACACAGCGGCCACGCGGCTTGGCGAACGCCATCGGGCTCCGGGGCGAACGTCCCCCCATCCGGCCCCGGCGCGCCCGGCGCACACCACCGTCCGGCGCCTCCCCGGTCCGGTCACCGGTCACCCGCCCGCTGCCATCTCGGGCGCATCGCGTCCAGGGGTGGGGTCGGCTGCGTGTTTACTCGAGCTGACTCGGATCGTCCGCGCACGCGGGCATGTAGTGATCGGTCGCGACGTCTCCACCGCCCGAGCCCAGGCCCAAGCCACCGCCCCCCCTCCTCAAGGGGCGGGGGGCTTTCGCGGGAGGTACCCCCGGAAGCGCCCGCGCTACGCGCGAGCGCGCCCCCGCTGCGCCCCCCGGACCCCCGCCTGGAGATCTGGGATCTGCCGTCCGATCAGACGCTCTTCACGAGCGCAGCCGCGGCGGAGGGGGGTCTGGTCGCCGGAGTCGATCGATGCGCGGTCCTCGGCCAGGAGTCGGTGCTGGCGTACGACCGGGCGGGCG
>JACPRC010000002.1 GCA_016190175.1 Planctomycetota bacterium | reverse complement strand
GCTGCCTTTGGCGGCGACCTCAGCAGGAGCGACCGCAAGCAGGCGGAGATCCTGTCCTGGTGCTCCAAGGTGATCGCGGAAGAAGGCTACGAGAAGGCCAGCATCCGCAAGATCGCCGAGGAGATGGGGATGAGCATCTCCGCCTTGTACTACTATTTCTCCTCCAAGAAGGAACTGCTCTTCGCCATCCAGTACAACGCCTTCCGCGACCTGGTGCGCAGGCTGGAGGAGAAACTCGGCGACGTAAGGGAGCCGGAACGGAAACTGTACGTCCTGATCGAGAACCACCTGGAGTACTTCCTGAGCCGCCTCGACGAACTGACCATCTGCTCCCACGAGACCAACACGCTGAAGGGAAGGGCCTATCAGAGAGTGTGGGAGATCCGGCGGCGCTACTACAATATCGCCCTCGGCATCGTCCGGGAGATCCGGGCGAGTCGCGGGGGTCCGGGCCTCCAGCCGTCGCTGGCGACGCTGAACCTCTTCGGGATGCTGAACTGGATCTACATGTGGTTCAACCCGAAAAAGAACCGGTCCTACCGCGTCCTCGCCCAGGAAATCTGCGATCTCTTCCTGAACGGGATCTCTTCGAAGGGGCGATCGGCCACGGGCCGAGACCGGTCGGATTCATGAGGAGAGGTGTCGCGCGGAGTGCGCTCGCATGAGAAGACCGACCCGAAACGCCGAGCAACTGAAGAGGATGTACTCGACCGAGGACGGGAGGCTGCGGGGCAACCCCGGCTGGGAGAAACTCCCCTTCTTCTGGTTCCTCCTGTTTCTCTCCTACCGCTGCACGAGAAGATGCAGCTACTGCTACGCCCTGAACCAGGTCGACTTCATCCGGGAAATGGATGAGCGCACGTTCTCGAGACTGCTGGAGTTTGTCCCGGAAGTCTGGAAGGCGAACAACGTCAAGGTGAACGCCGTCGGGTTCCTGGGCGGGGAACCGCTGCTGAGAACGGACCGGATCAGGCGAGTCATGGACTCCGTCTATGAGAACACCGACGGCATGCAGGGATTCCTCTACACCAACGGCGACACCATCGACTCGGTGAACTGGGACGACCTGAGAGACATCCAGTGGATCTCCACCAACATCACCGACATCCCCATCGAGGAACTCTCGAGGAGAATGAAGGTCGTCGCCGACCGGTCGAACGTGATCGGCCAGACGATCGTCGCAACCCTGGACGACGACAACCTGGAGCGGGCTCTGGAGATAACGCGGTTCGGAGTCGAACAGGGCTATCGGCTGCGGTACTACAGGAATCTCTACCGGGGATTGGACGCGGGCTACAAGGCGCGACTGTTGAAGAAGTATCACGAACTGTGCGATCTTCTGGAGGACTACGTTTCCAGAGGGTACGATGTCCACACCACGTTCCTGTTCGACACCTTGATCCCTACATGGAACTACGAGTCCTCTCCCTATCCATGCGGACAGAGGGTGGCCGTCGTCTTTCCGGACGGGTCGATCGGGACCTGCATTCGAAATCACACGGACAAGACCGGAACCCTCTTCGACGCGGACCCTCTCGGCAAGCTGCGATGCGGCTCCTTCCACTACGACCTGAGAAGGCCGGATCTCCCGGAGGAATGCAGGGTGTGCGAATCCAGGACGGCCTGCCAGGGAGGATGCCCGAACGACCGACTGATGCTGACCGGCACCACCTCGGGCAAGTCCGTGGTCTGCGAGATCCACAAGGAGATCATCCCGAGACTGAGACGCCTGGAGACATTGAAGACAGGGCGGGGGGCAGATGCCGGAACGCCGGCCACGGGCTGAGCGCCTGATCGGGAAACGGAGCGGATGATGAGATACGCGGAGACCGGGTTTCACCTGGAGGTCGACCTGGCCACGGGGAACATCGAACGGGTGGAGACCGACCCGAAGTTGATGGAGCTTTTCCTCGGCGGGCTGGGCACCAGCGTCAAGATCCACTGGGACAGGGTCCCTCCGGAAACCAAGCCCTTCGATCCCGAGAATCTCCTGATCTTCAGCACCGGTCTCCTGAACGGCACGCCGGCCTTCAGCGCGAATCGCACCGTGGTGAGCTTCATCTCGCCCCAATCGGAACTCCTGGCCTATCCGATGATGGGCGGATTCTGGTCGGCGGAGTTGAAGTACGCCGGCTATGACAAGGTGATCTTCCGCAACAAGTCCCCCAAGTGGGTGTACCTCTGGATCAAGGACGACAAGGTCGAACTGCGCGACGCCGCCCATTTGAAGGGCCGGGGTTCTCTGGAGACGCAGGAACTCATCCGAAGCGAGTTGAATGATCCGAACGCGCAGGTGGCCGCCATCGGCCTGGCCGGCGAAAACCGGTGCTTCACGGCTTCCATCGAGCAGTCCCGGTCGAGCTCCAGCCGGCTCGGCGGCGGCGCGATCATGGGAGACAAGAAGCTCAAGGCGGTCGCGGTTCGCGGAACGAAGGACGTCCATCTCGCCCGGGGCGCCGAATTCATGGAGCTCATGAAGGGCGTGACGGACTACATCAACTATCGGAATACCCATCCGATCCCCGACGTCATGACCATCATGTCCGGGATCGGGTCGCCCCAGGAGATGGTTCACACCGACGAGAAGTGGCACAGCGAGAGTTTTGCGTGGGGCAACGCCCGCGAACGGCGAAGGAACTTCTGGACCCCCGAGATCGACAAGAGCTGGACGAAGACTCAGCTCTCCGTCATCAAGCGATTGATCAGTTGTTTCAACTGTCCGCAGCATTGCGGGGCGTTGATCGACCGCCCGGGCCAACCACGATACATGATGAAGTGCTTCTCCAAGCTCACCTATGCGATGGCGGCCTACGTGGACGACCTGGACTTCTCCTTCAGGATCGTCCAGCGCGCGCAGGAATACGGCGTGGACGGCTTCTCGACCCCGCAAATCCTGGCCTTCGGATTCGAGCTCAAGGACGCCGGCATTCTGACGGACAAGGATTTCGAGGGATGCCCCACCGACAAGGAGGGCCGGTTCTTCTGGCTGCTGGACCGGCTCGTCCGGCGGGAAGGCATCGGGGATGTGCTCGCCGACGGCACCTACTGGGCGGCCAAGAGGATCGGAAAAGGCGCAGAGGAATTCGCGCATAACGTCATCAAGAAACACGAGCAGCTCCCCATCAAGCTGGGCATGCTCGATCCCCTCTACTTCCTGATGTACAGCACCAACGAGAAGATCAGCATCACGCAGATCGAGGGAAACTGGCCGCAGGCGGCGTTTGCCACGAGAGAGCAGCGGGAACGGTTCGTCCAGGATTGGCCGCAGCTTCCCGACGAGAAGTTCAAACAGTACCTCCTGGAGTGGGAGCCGCGCGGGGAGAAAGGGATCCCCCACTTTCCCACGCCGGAGATGTGCTGTGAGATCGTGGACTGGATGGAGATGCTCCACAACATCGACGACGCCCTCGGAATATGCGCCGGCATGGCGTCCTTCTGCCTGAAGCCTCCCTATCACATCAACAATTACCCGAAACTGATCTCGGCGGCGACCGGGATGGATGTCGACCGGAATGAGCTCAAGAGAAAGGTCAACCGCAGCCGCAATCTGCATCGCGCCTTCAACAACCGGAGAGGCATGACGAGGGCCGACGAGAAGCCGCCCAAGGATCACTGGAAGCACCGCTTCCCCGAGCTCGAGGAGAAGCTCCTTTCCACCTACTACAAGCACAAGGGGTGGAACGACAACGGCATTCCCACGAGGGCAAGGCTGGAGGAGTTGGACCTGGGCTATGTTGCCGACGACCTGGAAGGAAGAGGCATACTGCAAAATGGCCAAGGTTAAGAAGATCGTCAAGACGATCAAGATCGACGCGGACAAGTGCAACGGCTGCCGCGGATGCGAGATCATCTGTTCCGCCTTCCACGCGGTGCCCAAGTACAGCAGCGTCAACCCGGCACGATCCCGCATCCGGGTGATCACGCACCGGCTGAAGGACATCTGGTTGCCCGTGTTCGCGGGGGAGTATGCGCGGTCGGAATGTGCCGGCCGGGACATCTACACGATCGGCGGCAAGCAATACGACGAGTGCGGCTTCTGCAGGGCCTCCTGCCCTTCCCGGGATCTGTTCAAGGAACCGGATTCCGGCCTGCCGCTGAAATGCGACATGTGCGAAGGGGAGGCGAAGCCTCACTGCGTGGAGTGGTGTCTGAATAGTGTCCTGGTCTACGAGGAGAGGGAAGAGGAAGTGGAGGAGGAAGAGGAGAAGCCGGAGGAACTCCAGATCGGCCTGGAAGCGCTGGCCGACAGGCACGGGTTGCAGAAGATGAAGGATGCCGTCGCCCGGATGTCCCGGAACGGCCAAGAGGAAGGAAGTTAGCGGGATCGTGGAAACGAGGACGCCTTCCGCCGAGATCGTCCAAGAGGTGAAAGAGGCCGGCGGGTACGCCTATCGGCTCTGCTATCAATGCGGGAAGTGCGATGCAGTCTGCCCGTGGAACCGGGTCCGGTCGTTCAGCATTCGCAAGACCATCCGGGAAGCGGCCTTCGGCCTGACCGAGATCGAAAGCGACGATCTCTGGCGCTGCACCACCTGCGGCCGGTGTCCGGAGAAGTGCCCCCGGGGTGTCGACCAGATCGAACTCGGAGTCGCCCTGCGCAGGCTCGCGTCGAACTATGACGTCTTCGCCGCGTCCGCGAACGCCATCCGAACGGTGAAGGGAAGCCTGGCCGCGGAGGGGAACCCGCTGAGCGAGGACCGGGCCAAGCGCGGAGGGTGGGCCGACGGCCTGCCCGTCAAGCCGTTCGCCGAGGGAATGGAGATCCTGTTCTTCGGATGCTGCTACCTGAGCTACGACCCGAGACTGAAGAAAGTCGCACGGGCCTCCGCCGACATCCTGAACAAGGCCGGCGTCGATTTCGGTACTCTGGGCACCCGGGAAAGCTGTTGCGGCGAGAGCATCCGGAAGACGGGCGCGGAGAAGCTCTTCAAGGACCTGGCCCGGGAGAACATCAAGGCGTTCATCGACCGCGGCGTGAAGAAGATCGTCGTTTCCTCTCCCCATTGCTATGAAGCCTTCAAGAACGAGTACGCGGAGTTCATGGTGAACTTCGAAGTCCTTCACATGTCCCAGTACGTGCTCGGACTCATCAAGGAGGGAAGGCTCAAGATCACGGGAGGGTATCGAAAGAAGGTCACCTACCACGACCCGTGCTACCTGGGCCGGCACAACGGCGTCTACGACGACCCCCGCGAGGTTCTTCGGAGCATTCCAGACCTGACGCTTTCCGAGATGGCCGATTCGCGCCGGAACAGCCTCTGTTGCGGCGGAGGAGGCGGAAGGGTGTGGATGGAGACGCGGAAAGGAGAGAGATTCTCCGATCTGCGTCTGAAACAGGCGCTGGATATCAAAGCCGAGGTGCTGGTGACCGCGTGCCCCTATTGCATCACCATGTTCGAGGACAGCCGTGCGAACCTCGAGGGTGAGAACCGTCTCGAGATCAGGGATATCACGGAAGTCGTCCAGGAAGTGATTTGAGGACGAGGACAAATGGCAAGAACTCCGGCGGAAGGCAACCATGGAGACGTCATGGTCGTCGGCGGAGGGATCAGCGGCATCCAGGCCGCGCTCGATCTGGCCGGCGCCGACTTCAAGGTCTATCTCGTGGAGAAGGGGCCGAGCATCGGCGGCCACATGGCGCAACTGGACAAGACCTTCCCGACGAACGACTGCTCCATCTGAATCCTCGCGCCCAAGATGGTGGAGGTCAGCCGCCATCCGAACATCGAGGTCCTGTCGTACTCCGAAGTGACCCGCGTGGAGGGGACAGTGGGAGACTTCCGCGTCTCCCTGACCCGGAAGCCCCGCTACATCCAGGAGGACATCTGCACGGGCTGCGCCACATGCGTGAAGTATTGCCCGAAGGAGTCGCCCGACCTTTTCAACCGGCAGATGTCGCCCGGGAAGGCCGTCCATGTCTACTTCTCCCAGGCCATCCCCCTCGTCGCGTACATCGACGAAAACTGCCTCGAGCTCACCGAGGGCAAGTGCGACATCTGCAGGGGGGTATGCCAGAACAAGGCCATCGATTTCCGGCAGACGGCGGAGACGATGGAACTGAAGGTGGGGACGATCATTCTCTCCGCCGGCACCGCTCCGTTCGATCCTGCGGCGGTGGAGGAGTACGGGTACGGACGGATGCGGAACGTGGTCACGAGCATGGACTTCGAACGGCTGCTCTCCTCCACGGGCCCGCATCAGGGTCGGATCCTGCGCGCGTCCGACCGGAAGCACCCCAGGAAGCTGGCCTGGATTCAATGCGTCGGTTCCCGGCGGGTCACCCTCCTTCGCGGGGAAGCCCCGCCGCTCCCGTCCTCCGTAGCCGGCAGGGCGAAGGAGGATGCGGCGGGGATGAACCGCGAGAAGGAGGGTGCCCTCCGTAGCGCCGACCCATCGGATGCGCGAAGGAGGGCTTCCCGCTTCGAAGGGTTTCGGCGCTATTCAAGAGAAGCCCCGCCCCTCCTGTCCTCCGTAGCCCGAAGGGCGGAGGAGGATGGGGCGGGGAGCCTCACTCCGGGCGAGAACAGCTACTGCTCCGCCGTGTGCTGCGCCTACACCCAGAAACAGGTGATCCTGACGAAGGAGCATGAGGCCGAGGCCGAATGCACGGTCTTCCACAACGACATCCGCGCCATGGGCAAGGACTTCGAACGGTACTACCAAAGAGCCGCCCAGCTCCCCGGAGTCCGCTTCATCCGAAGCTACCCGGTGATCGCGAGAGAGGTGGCGGAAAGCCGCAATGTGGTCGTGAGGTACGCGACCCCCGACGACGGCGTGAAAGAGGAAGAGTTCGACATGGTGGTGTTGTCCGTCGGACTGAAGCCTCCCGCCGACCACCGGACTCTTGCCGGCACATTTGGGATCGAACTCGACGCGCACGGGTTCTGCAAGACGAGTCCCGGCAGTCCGATGGAGACGACCAGGCCCGGGATCTTCGTCAGCGGCGGATGGCAGGGGCCGATCGACATCCCGGAGTCGGTCTTCGGCGCCAGCGGGGCGGGCGCGCAATCCGGCGAGGTTCTCGGCTACCGGCGGGGCAAGCTGGCCAGGGAGAGGATCTATCCGCCGGAGAAAGATGTCGCCGGAGAACAGCCCAGGATCGGGGTCTTCGTGTGTCATTGCGGCGCGAACATCTCCAGCGTCGTGAACGTCCCTTCCACGGTGGAATACGCCCGAACGCTGCCCAACGTCGTCCACGCCCAGCAACAACTGTTCTCCTGTGCGAACAACGCCATCAAGGAGATCCGGGAGCTTGTGGCGGAAAAAGGGCTCAATCGAGTCGTGATCGCGGCCTGTTCCCCCAGGACCCTCGAAGCGCTGTTCCGGGACACCCTTCGGGAGGCGGGGCTCAATCAGTATTTCTGTGAGATGGCGAACATCCGGGAGCAATGCTCCTGGGTCCATTCCAAGCAGAAGGAAGAGGCGACCCGGAAGGCCAAGGACATCATCCGGATGTCGGTGGCGCGGGCCGCCCACCTGGAGCCGTTGCAGGAATTCGATCTGCCGGTCCGCAAGACGACCTTGGTGGTCGGCGGCGGTATCGCCGGCATGACCTGCGCGCTCTCGATTGCCAGACAGGGCTATCCCGTCCACCTCGTGGAGAAATCCAGGGAGCTGGGGGGGATGGCGCGGAGGATTCACACCACCCTGGAAGGGATGGATGTCCAGGCGTACGTGGAGGATCTGATTCAGTCGATCTACAAGAACCCGCTCGTCCACGTATCCCATGGAGCCACGATCAAGAGCGTCTCCGGCTATGTGGGCAATTTCACCACCGTGGTGGAATCCGAAGGCAGGACACGGGAGATCAAACACGGCGCATCCATCATCGCGATCGGTGCGGACGTCTATCGGCCGACCGAGTACCTCTACGGGAAAAACGAGAGCGTGGTCACCCACCTGGAACTGGGAGAGAAGATTGCGAAGAGGGATGAGTCGGTCCTCCATGCGAAGAGCGTGGTGATGATCCAGTGTGTCGGATGCCGGAACGAAGACCGGAACTACTGCAGCCGCGTATGCTGCAGCCACGCCATCAAGAACGCACTGAAGCTGAAAGAGATCAATCCCGGGATGTCCGTGACCATCCTCTATCGGGACATGCGCACGTACGGGCTCAAGGAGGACTTCTACCGGGAAGCCGCGGACAAGGATGTGACCTTCATCCAGTACGATCCCGCGGACACGCCGCAGGTGGAAGCGGCCGTGAATGAGGCGGGAACCCCCTGCGTGCGGGTCCGGGTGGCGGATCCCATTCTCGGAGTCCGGCTGGAGCTGGACGCCGACCTTCTGTCCCTGGCCGCCGCGGTGATCCCTTCTTCCCACACCAAGGAGATCGCCGGGCTGTTCAAGGTCACGTTGAGCCCGGACGGCTTCTTCAAGGAAGCCCATGTCAAACTGCGCCCCGTCGAGTTCGCCGCCGCGGGGGTCTATTTGTGCGGGATGGCGCACTATCCGAAGCACATCGACGAGACGATCAAGCAAGCCTATGGCGCGGCGGGCCGGGCCATGACGCTTCTTGCGCACGATACCGTCGTGGCCTCCGGCTCCGTGTGCGAGGTGAAGGAGCGCGATTGCGTCTCGTGCGGCGCCTGCATGACGGCGTGCGCCTACGACGCGATCGAGTTCCGCGACACGTTCGGCGGAAAGAAGGCCCGCGTCAATCCGATCCTCTGCAAGGGCGATGGTCTGTGCTGCACCAAGTGTCCGACCGGCGCGATCAAGATGAAGCACTTCACCCAGGAAGCGCTGTTGAGCCAAATCGGTGCGGCAGTCGCCGGTGGGTAGGGGGGAAGGAGGGGAACGTCGATGAGTGCGGGCGGCGAATTCAGGCCCAGAATACTTGGGCTCCTCTGCCATTGGTGAGCCTACGGCGCGGCGGATACAGCGGGAGTTTCCCGGCTGCAGTATCAGAGTGAAATCAGGATCATCCGCGTCATGTGTTCGGGGCGAGTCGACCTGGATCTCATCTTCAAGGCCTTCGAGGTCGGCCACGACGGCGTCTTGATCGGCGGCTGCAAGCTGAACGAGTGCAACTACGCGACGCAAGGAAACTACGATGCCCTGGGCAATACCTACATCGGCAGGAACATCCTGGCGCGGGTGGGACTGAATCCCGAAAGGCTCGCCATCGAGTTCATGTCCGGCGGCGAAGGCAACCGCCTGGCCGAGGTCGTCAACGGCTTCTCCGAGAAGGTGAAGAAGCTCGGACCGTTGGGGCAGGCGGAGGGGGTGCGGCAGGAGGAACTGAGAGGCGCCCTCGCGGCCGTGCGAAGATTGACGCCCTACCTCAGGCTGGTGGAACGGGAGAAGCTCCGGGTGCCCGTGCGGTCGGAAGAGGCGTACCATCGGTTCTTCGCCAGCGACGAGGTGAACCGGCTGTTCGACGAGGTAATCGGCGGCACGTTGACCATCGGCCGGATCCTGTCCCTCCTTCGGGAGAAGCCTCTTTCCACGAGCGAGATTTCCGGAATTCTGGACCTGAGCCCGTCGGACGTGGCCAGACACATGAACACGGCATCGAGGCACGGGTGGGTCAAGTACGACCTGGACAGCAAGCGCTATTCGCTTCCGCTGGCCCGGAGCAGGAATGATCTCGAGGGAGTAGGACATGGACACGGCGAGCATTGATCAAATCATCGACCGGCATCAGGGCGAAGCCAGTTCGCTCATCCAGGTTCTGCTGGAGATTCAACGCGAGTACCATTGGCTCCCCCAGGCGGCGCTGCGCGAGGTCGGCAGGAAGCTGAAGGTCCCGATGGCGCGGATCCAGCATGTCGCGACCTTCTACAAGGCCTTCAGCGTGGTTCCGAAGGGGCGCCACCGGGTGCACGTCTGCGTGGGGACCGCCTGTCACGTGCGAGGCGCGATGCGGGTTCTGGAGTCGGTGCAGGATCTCTCGGGCATCGCCCCGGGAGAGACGGACCTGGAGCACAAGTTCAGCCTCGAAACGGTCAACTGCCTCGGCTGCTGCGCGCTGGGCCCGGTCATCGAGATCGACGGAAAGGTGCACGGCAACGTGACGAAGGCCGGCATCGCCGGAATCCTGGGGCGGTACGAATAGAGCCTCTGCCCGCAGCATCTGCGCGCCGCGCGTAGATCCTGGCGGACGCCTGGTTTGCTCCCCGAAAGGGACGGGGGGACAAGGAGACAGGGAGACAAGGAGATAAGGAGATAGGGAGATAAGGAGATAAGGGGATAAGGGGATAAGGGGATAAGGGGATAAGGGGATAAGGAGAAACGGAGATGGGGCGAGGCCCGCGTTAGGAAAGACCGATGGTCAGGTTCAGTTCGTCCGAAGAGCTGGAGCAGTTCAGGCGGGAGTTGTCTTCCCGGAGAGATCCGAAGAAGCCATGCATCTCCGTCTGCGCCGGCACGGGCTGTCTCGCCAACGGCGCCGCCGATGTGATGGAGGGCTTCTCGGTTGAGATCGCGAAGAAGGGCCTGGTCGCGAATGTGGACACCAGGGGAACGGGTTGCCCCGGATTCTGCGAGAGAGGCCCGGTGGTGGTGATCTACCCCGAGGAGATCTGCTACCTGGGCGTGACTCCCGCGGACATCCCCGAGATCGTCGAGGAGACCGTCGCGAACAAGAGGGTGGTGGATCGCCTGGTCTACAGGGACGCCGCGACAGGCGAACGGGCGACCCGAGAGTCGGACATCCCCTTCTACAAGTGCCAGACTCGAACCCTCCTGTCGAGCAACATCAAGATCGACTCCCGCAGCATCGACGACTACCTGTCGATCGGAGGTTACTCCGCGCTGAGCAAGGCCCTGTCCCGGATGACCGCCGAAGCGGTGTTGGAGGAGGTCAAGAAATCCAACATCCGCGGCAGGGGCGGCGGGGGCTTTCCCACGGGGCAGAAATGGGAAGGGTCCCGCGATGCGCCGGACAAGGTGAAGTATGTGATCGTCAACGCCGATGAGGGAGACCCCGGGGCCTTCATGGATCGGGCGCTCCTGGAAGGGAACCCCCACTCCATCCTCGAGGGGCTGATCATAGGCGGCTATGCCATCGGCGCCCAGGAGGGGTATGTCTACGTTCGACAGGAGTACCCGCTCGCGGTGAAGAACACCCTCCACGCGATCGAGCAGGCGGAGAAGTACGGCTTCCTCGGGAAGAACATCCTCGGTTCCGGATTCGATTTCGCCGTCAAGGTCCATCGGGGAGCGGGGGCGTTCGTTTGCGGGGAGTCGACGGCGCTGATGACCGCGCTGGAAGGCCGGCCGGGCGAGCCCCGGCCGAAGTACGTCCGCTCCAACGTCCGGGGCCTCTGGAATCGACCCAGCGTGTTGAACAACGTCGAGACGTGGGCCAACATCCCGTTGATCATCAACAACGGCGCGGAGTGGTTCACCCGATTCGGCACGGAAGGAAGCAAGGGCACCAAGATCTTCTCCCTGGTCGGCAAGATTGCCAATACCGGCCTGGTCGAAGTCCCGATGGGAATGACCTTGAGGGACATCATCTACAAGATCGGCGGCGGCATCCCCGGCGGCAGGAAATTCAAGGCGGTGCAGACCGGCGGACCGTCCGGCGGATGTCTCCCGGAGAGCCTGCTCGACCTCGGGGTGGATTTCGACGAGCTGACCAAAGTGGGATCGATGATGGGCTCCGGCGGGATGATCGTCATGGATGAGGACACCTGCATGGTGGATGTCGCGCGGTACTTCATCCGTTTCCTCACCGACGAATCGTGCGGCAAGTGCGTTCCCTGCCGGGAGGGCCTCCGGCAGATGGAGAAGATCCTGACACGGATCACGGAGGGAAGGGGGAAAGAGGGCGACATCGAGACGCTGGAGGAACTGTCCGAGCTCGCCATGGAGGCGTCGCTGTGCGCGCTCGGAAAGAGCGCCCCCAACCCCTTCCTGAGCACCCTGCGCCACTTCCGGGACGAGTACGAGGCCCACATCAAGGAGAAGCGTTGCCCGGCGCTGTCCTGCAAAGATCTGATTTCGTTCTACATCGATCCGGAGAAATGCCGCGCCTGTCTGATCTGCATGAAGAAGTGTCCTGTCGAGGGAATCGACGGCGCAAAGCGGAAGATCCATATTATCGATCAGGACAAGTGCGACCGGTGCGGGACCTGCCTGGAAGTCTGTCCCGCCAGGTTCGACGCGGTACGGAAGATCTCCGGCGAGCCGGTTCCGCCTCCGATCCCCGAGGAACGGAGAGCGATCCTCCAGAAGAGCAGGGAATCATGAGCAAGGTGCGTCTGAAGATCGACGGAAGAGACGTCGAGGCCGAGAAGGGGATGACCGTCCTCGATGCGGCCCGACGGGCGGGGATCTCGATTCCGGCGCTCTGCCATCACGAGAAGCTGGAACCGTTGGGCGGATGCCGTCTGTGCATGGTCGAGGTGGAAGTCCGGGGCTCGGCGAGACTCGTCGTCTCCTGCGTGTATACGGTGGCCGAGGGGCTGACCGTCCGGACCCGGTCCGAAAAGGTGGATCGAATCCGCAAGGGCATCGTGGAGCTTCTGCTCGCCCACGCGCCGGATTCGCCGCAACTGGCGGGATTCGCCCGGGAATACGGCGCGGACCGGAACCGCTTCGAACCGGAGCCCTCCTTCTGCATTCTCTGCGGCCTGTGCGTGCGATACTGTGCCGAGGTCGTCGGAAAGCACGCGGTGGGGTTCATCGACCGGGGCATCCGCAAGGAGATCAGCTTCGTTCCGGAGATCGCCGCGAAGGAGTGCGACGCCTGCAAGGCGTGCTTCCCGCTCTGTCCCACGTCGTATCTTCAGGCGGCGTTCGTCCTGACGGGCTCCCTCGTCTTTCCCGGCGGCGGCGAATCGGTTCGAGATCGATAGGGACCTTTCGGCCGACCCGGGTGTGGTGGTGTGGTGCGGGGCGAGTCGAATGGCTCCCCGGCGAGGACTCGAACCTCGAACCTTGCGGTTAACAGCCGCTCGCTCTACCATTGAGCTACCGGGGAGTGCGGTCCAAGGATTATAGGCCGCGCCGCGGGCCAGTCAAGCCCAAACCCCGCTATTGATTTTCCCGCGCGCGCCGCTACCATGGGGGCGCCATGAGCCTCGTCGCCCAGGCCGTCACCTTCGCCGCCCAGCGACACCACGGACAGATGCGCAAAGACAGGATCACGCCGTACGTCGCGCATCCCTTCCGCGTCCTCTTCATCCTCCGCGACCTCTTCGACGTGAAGGACCCCGAGACCCTCGCCGCGGGCGTCCTCCACGATACGATCGAGGACACGACGACCGACCACGACGACCTCCTCCGCCACTTCGGCCCCCGCGTCGCCGGCTTCGTGACGCTCCTCACCAAGGACAAGCGGATGCGCGAGGAGGAGCGCGAGCGCGCCTACTTCGAGGGGCTCCGCACCGCGCCCGTCGAGGTGAAGCTCTGCAAGCTCGCCGACTCGCTCGACAACGTGATGGACCGCGACGCGCTTGCGCCGGAAGGGCGCGAGAAGGCGCTGAAGAAGGCGCGGCTCCTCATCCAGACCTTCGAGCCGGGCTTTCCCAAGGAGTGGACGCACGCGTTGGAGCGGCTCAAAACCGCCGTGAAATAGGATGCTGGCCCTGACGACCATCAACTGGATCGCGGTCGCCACCGCGGGCGGCGTCGTCGCGTATCTCCTCGTCGTCTCCCTCTACTGGCGGCGGAAGCGGAAGGACTAACCCCGCGTCGACCGCGGGTCGAGCGCGTCCCGCAACCCGTCCCCGAACAGGTTGAAGGCCAGCACCGTCGTCGAGATCGCCAGCCCCGAGAAGAGCGCCAGCCCGGCCGAGCGCCTCCAGTACCCGTACCCGTCGTGGAGCATCGCCCCCCACTCCGGCGTCCCCGTCTCGACGCCGAGTCCGAGGAACGAGAGCCCCGCCGCCGTCAGGATCGCGCCGCCCACCCCGAGCGTCGCGAGCACGATGAGCGGCCCCAGCGCGTTGGGCAGGATGTCCAGGAAGAGGATCCGCGCGTGGCCCGCGCCGAGGGCGCGGCTGGCGGCGACGAACTCCAGCTCCCTGAGCTGCAGCACGCTCGCCCGTGCCTGGCGGGCGAACTGCGGGATGCCGACCACCCCGACCGCGATGACCACCGTCCGCAACCCCGTTCCCATCGCCGCCGCGATGCAGATCGCCAGCAGGATCCCCGGGAACGAAAGAAGGAGATCGACGAGACGGCTGAGGAGCATGTCCGTCCTCCCGCCCGCATAGCCGGCGACCGCGCCGAGCGGGACCCCGATCGCGATCGAGAAGACCACCGACGCCACGCCGATGAGGAGCGACACGCGCGCGCCGACCCAGAGCCGCGTGAAGATGTCGCGCCCGGAGTTGTCCGTTCCGAACCAGTACGACGCGGAAGGGCCGAGCTCGCGGCTCGCCGCGCTCATCTCGTCCGGGTCGTGCGGGCTGACCCACCGCACCGCGACCGCCAGCGCGGCGATGACGACGAGGAGCGCGAGTCCCAGCATCGCCGTCCGGTGGCGCAGGAGCACCCGGAGCTTACGCCGGTCCATACCGGATCCTCGGATCGACGAACGCGTAGATCACGTCCACCAGCAGGTTGACCGCGACGAACACGAGGCAGAGCATCATCACCGCTCCCTGGATCGCCAGGTAGTCGCGGTTGCTCACGGAGCTCATGATGTACGTCCCCATGCCCGGCCAGTCGAAGACCGTTTCCGTCAGGACCGCCCCGCCGAGGAGGTAGCCGAACTCCAGCCCGACGAGCGTCACGATGGGGACGAGCGCGTTCCGCAGCGCGTGGCGCATGACGACGGCCTCGGAATCCAGCCCCTTCGCGCGCGCCGTCCGCACGTAGTCGCTCCCGAGGACCTCGAGCATGCTGGAACGCGTGATCCGCGCGATCATCGCCATCGGGATCGTCGCGAGCGCCAGCGCAGGGAGCACCAGCCGGCGCAGCGCGTCGAGGAACATCCGCGGCTCGCCGGCGACGAGGGTGTCGACGAGAGCGAACCCGGTGGGGCGCTCGATGTCGAACGAGGGATCGAGGTTCCCGCCGCTCGCGAACGCGCCGCCGAACGCGAGCATGAGGAGGAGGCCGAGCCAGAAGACGGGCACGGAGACACCGATGAGCGCCGCGAGCATGCTCGCGTAGTCCCAGAAGGAGCCCTTCTTCACCGCCGCGAGGACGCCGAAGAGGACGCCGCCGAGGATCGAGAGGATCATCGCGGCCAGGGTCAGCTCGATCGTCGCGGGGAGGCGCCGCCGGATCTCCTCCGCGATCGGCTGGTTCTTCCGGACGTACGAGACTCCGAGATCCCCGCGGAGGAGGAGCCCCTTCATGTAGATCGCGTACTGCACGAGGATCGGCCTGTCGAGTCCGTGCTTGCGGCGGATCTCCTCGCGCACCTGCGGCGTCGCCTTCTCGCCGAGCATCGCGTCCACGGGGTCGCCGGGCACGGAACGCGTGAGGACGAAAACGACGAGCGAGACGGCGACAAGGAGCGGGATCGCCGCCAGCAGCCGGCGGAGCAGGTAGGCCGTCACGGGTTCTGGAACGTCACCGGATAGAGCCGCACCTCGATCGGGTGGAGGTCGTACTTCACCTTCCTCGAGCACGCCGCGAGCTGCTTCACGTGGACGAGCGGGAGCGTCGGCATCTCCTCGCGGTAGATCATCGCCGCGCGGAGGTAGAGGTCCTTGCGCTTCCGTTCGTCCTGCTCGCTCTGCGCGCGCACGACCAGGTCGTTGAACTCCGCGTGCTCCCAGAACGAGCTGTTCAGCTCGTTCTTCGCGCCGCCGGCCAGGAGCGCGTGGTAGAAGTTGTCCGGATCGGCGTAGTCGGCGCTCCAGCCCAGGATGTACATCGGGTGGTCGGGGTCCTTCGTCTTCTCGCCCCAGGCGGCCTTCTCGAACTTCTGGATGGCCAGTTCGAGGCCGATCTTCCGGAGCTGGTTCCGTACGTACTCGGCGAGCCGGTCGGGCTCGGGCACGTACGGCCGGGCGAAGGCCATGTGCCACAGCTCGGGCCGGAAATCGGGAGGGAGGTCGACCTTCTTGAGATGGTCCTTCGCCTTCTCGATGTTGAACTCGTACGTGGGGAGGTCGCCGATGTCGCGCCAGATCGCGGGCGGAACGAGGTTCCGCGCGGGCTCGCCCTGCCCGTAGTAGACGATCTGGTTCAGCTCGTCGCGGTCGATGGCGAGCGCCACCGCGCGGCGGAAGTTCGGGTCGTTGTACGGGAACTTCTTCGAGTTGAAGCCGAGATAGCAGACGTTGAGCGAGGTCTCGCTCTCGATGCGCATCCCGGGCGACGATTCCACGATCTTGACGTCCGCGAGCGTGACGTGATCGACGATGTGGACCTCGCCGTTCTTGAGCTTCTCGATCGCCGTCTGGGCGCTGGCGACGGGGAGGAAGACGACGCGCGAGATCGCGGGCTTCGGGCCCCAGTAGTCGCCGAACCGCTCGAGGACGAGCTTCTCGCCCTGGCGCCAGCGATGGAGGCGGTACGGCCCGGTGCCGCACGGGTTCCGGCTGAATCCCGGGCCGTGCTTCTTCACCGCCTCCGGGCCGACGATCGCGGCGCCGAAGAGGGCGAGGACCTGAAGGAACGTCGCGTTCGGCTGCTTGAGCGTGAAGACGACGGCGTCGCCGGATGCCTCGACCTTCTCGATGAAGCCGAAGATCTCGCCGTACGGGACGCCCTTGGGGCGGTGCGGGTGGTCCGGCTTGAGGATCCGGTCGAACGTGAAGACCACGTCGCCGGCGTCGAGGTCCGTCCCGTCGTGGAACTTCACCCCTTTGCGGAGCTGGAAGGCCCACTTCTTCCCGCCGTCCGCGACGGTCCACGAGGTCGCGAGCCGGGGTTCGATGCCGGTCGTGTCGCCCTTGAACCCGACGAGGGTCTCGAAGATGTTCTCCGTCACCTTCGCGTCCTCGCCGTACTCGACCTCGGCCGGATCGAGGGTGGTCGAGTCCGTCCCGCGCGCATAGACGAGCGCGTCGACGCTGAAGACCTTGGTGAGGACCAGGACCGCGAGGCCGACGCCGAGGATGGCGAGGCCGATGGCGACGCCGAGTTTCCACTTCATGCGAAACCCCTTCCGGCGGGAACGGGCACAGGTGTAGCACAAGCCGGAGGACGCGTCAACCTTGCCCCGCAGTAAAACCAGCCTGTCTACTTTTGCTGCGGCTCCGTATCCACCCGGATACACTCCCCACGAAATCCGCGCGCATTCGCTGGCACGGGGATTGCGCTCTCCCTCGTGTCCAAGAGAAAGGAACCGAGAATGAACAAGTGGATGAGCGGACTGGGAGCGGCGCTGATGGCGTCGCTCGTGTGGTTTCCCCTGACCTCGACGACGCAGGACCCGAAGGCGGCCTCCATCGAGAAGGCGCCGAAGGAACTCGCCGGCCTGCGCTGGGAGGCGAAGGTCGAGTTCCCCGAGAAGGCGCCGAACGCGAGGCTCGTCGTCGAGATCTCCAACCCCGGCGGCACGGCGGTCAAGAAGACCTTCAAGCTCGTCCTCCAGGAGACGAACATCAATCCGATGGCGCGGATGATGCCGACGCCCCGCGCGGTGTGGACGAAGGAGTTCACGGTCGAGGTGGAGGCGGGCAAGGATACCCGCATCGCGTTCGACGACGCGCACTTCAACGGCTGGTCCGAGAAGAAGGACCCGAAGGAAATCCGGGAGACGCTCCGCGAGATCGTGCTGTACTGCGGCGATCAGCAGGTCCGGCTCCTGGGCACGGGTTCCCGGTTCGGGGTCCTCGAGATCAAGTGATGCCATGAAGCGGACGCTCCTCTCGCTGGCCGGCGTCGGGCTCATGCTCGGCGCGATGCACGCCGCGTTCCGCAGCGACGGGACGCCGCCCGCCGCGACCCCCTCCCGCATCGTCACGGATGCGGGAGGGCGAGTGCGCGAGGTGGCGATCCACTTCGTCCCCGGCGCGGCGTACGCGGACCCCGCGTGGCGGGACTTCCTGCGCGCCCTCGATCCGGACGTGCGGGTCACGGTCGTCTGCGAGGACGAGGCGGCGGAGCGCGAGTTCCGCGCGCGGCTGGCGGAGTGGGGCGTCGCGGCGCCCGAGCGGTTCCGGGCCGTCTTCCTCGGCAAGGCGCTCACCCCCTGGTGCCACGACCGGTTCCTCGCGACGGAGCGGACCCTGTGGGCCCCGCCCGAGCCCCACCGCGGCGGGCCGGAGCGGAGGAACGAGTGGAGCACCCCGTGGGTCATCGGCGGAGGCGCCATCGACGTCCGAATCGCGCCCTTCCACTTCGAGGGAGGCGACTTCGCGGCGACGGGCCGGTACGTCTTCGCGACCGAAGTCCTCGTCTCGCGCAACCCGCAGCTCCCGAGGGAGACGCTGAAGCGCCTCGTCGAGGAGGTCTGCGGCCGGAAGCTGATCCTCATCGAGGGCGACGTGCCCGTGCACCACATCGGGATGTTCCTCGCGCCGGTGGACGAGGAGACGATGCTCGTCGGCGACGCGCGGCTCGGCGCGAAGCTCCTCGGACAGGAAGTCGACGAAGCGATGGCGCGGAGCCTCGATCGCGTCGCGGAAACGCTGGAACGTCACGGCTTCCGCGTCCGCCGCGTCCCGTTCCAGACGACCGGTGAGGAGTACGCCTGGATCACCTACACGAACGTGATGCTGAGCGGCCGCACGGTCTTCCTGCCCCAGTTCGGGATGGAGACGGATTCCGCCGCGGCCGAGACGTACCGGTCGCTCGGGTTCGAGGTGAAGACGATCGACGTGCGCGGGATCTGGCGGATGGGCGGGACGCTCCGCTGCCTCCTTCACATCCTCCGGCGCGACGCCTGACAGCCGGCTCTCGGCCGTCAGCAATCAGCCGTCAGCGTCCGGCGGGGGACAGAGGGCGGCGCGAAGAGAGGCGGCTGAGAGCTGAAGGCTGAACGCTGAAGGCTCACGCTTCACAGACCCAGATCTGCTCCGCGCCGTACCTCGGCCGGCTCCCGCGGAAGTCCCCGTAGCACGCGATCGGCTCCAGGCCGGACAGACGCAGCAGGTACTCCATCTCGAAGCGGTAGGTCCAACGCAGGGACAGATCGTCCTTCCATCGGCGGACCACGCGACCGGCGGCGTCGCGTTCCTCGTGTATCCATCGCTCGGAGAAGGTCTGCGTGTGCGGATCGTTGCGCCGGTCCTCGACGTGGATGCGGATAGAGTTCCCTGTTTCCGGATGGCGGACCCGGCCGCGGGTCATCCGTGCCCGGTGCCGCTCCGGCAGGCAGAACTCCAGGCGCGGATCGAAGAGATCCACGATGAACCGCCCGCAGGGCGCGAGGTGGCGGCGCACGCACTCGAGGCAGCTCCGCTGCTCCCGCGGTGTCTTGAGGTGCTGGAAGGCGCGGAAGGGGATGAGGATCAGACGGAACTTCCGGCCGAGGTCGAACCGCGCCATGTTCCCGCGGACGAGCGTGAGGCCGGGGACCGCCTTGCGCCGCGCCGCGGCGAGCATGTGCGGCGAGAGGTCGAGGCCGACGACCTCGAACCCCGCGCGTGCGAGCGGGACGGCGACGCGTCCCGTGCCCACGCCGAGTTCGAGGACGGGGCCACCCGTCCGGCGCGCGTGTCGGAGGAAGAAGTCCACGTCGCCTTCGACGGGCGAGCCCGGGCCGCCGCGGATGCGGACGTCGTAGAGGTCCACCGCGGGGCCGCCCTTCTGGTAGAGCGTGCGCATCGGCGCATTGTACCCGGCCGGTGCGAAACCTGTAGCGCCCGCGCAGTCCGGAAGTTACAGTCAGCACCTTCGCGGGAACCCGCAGCGCCCCGCGTCGTTCCAGTACGTGACGAGCTACCGGCATCCATGAGAAAAGTGGCGATGCGCAGTTGCAAGGACCCGCCCATCGCGCGATCCCGCGTGTTCCTTTGATCGTCCCCTTTGGTTTGAGGAGAAACCCATGAAGATCCTTGCGGCATTGGCGCTCGGCCTCCTGGCCATGCGTTCCGGCGGGGCGCAGGAGTTCAAGTTCGACAACTGGAAGGCGTGGGACTCGTTCAAGGAGGGCTCGTCGGTCGAGTTCGAAATCGAGACCTCCGGGATGAAGATGACCATGATCAAGACGCTCGACAAGAAGGAGAAAGAGGAGATCACCCTCAAGAACCGGACGAAGATGAAGGTCGGAGATTCGGAGATCGACAACACGACCGAAGAGAAGGTCAAGAAGACGGAGTCGACGGGCGGGGAGGACGTGACGTGTCCGCTCTGCGAGAAACCGGCCAAGGATCACAAGGACACGGGGAAGTGGAGCGACGAGAAGGTGAAGGTCGGGGAGCAGGAGGTGAAGTGCAAGCTGTATGAATCGCCGGAGAAGGCGTGCAACGGCGAGACCGTGCCGAAGACCAAGATCTGGTACAGCTCCGACGTGCCCGGCCACATGGTGAAGATGGAAACGGAGCAGATGAAAATGACGGCCGTGAAGTTCGAGGTGAAGAAGTAACCCGCGAAGCGCCACGAAGACGCCCCGGTCGAAAGGCCGGGGCGTTTTTTTGTAGGCGTTCCGCTCTCAGCCATCGGCGTTCAGCCGCCCGTCTGAGCGGCTGAAAGCGGATCGCTGACGGCTGAGGGCTATTCCTCCGCCAGCGTCTTCGAGAAGGGGGGCGGCGTGCTTCCCGGCACCAGCGCGTAGCGGGAGAAGTCCGCGATGCCGGCCTCGCGCAGCACGTCCTCGTCGTAGAGCGCCTGCCCGGTCCGCTCCGCCGGCGGGCGCGAGACGATCGCGATCGCCGCGTCGCACACGATCTCGGGCGTCCGCCAGTCCTCCTCGCGGCCGGGCCAGAAGGTGCGCACGGCCTGCGAGTCGATCGCCGTCACGGGCCAGAGCGCGTTCACCGCGACGTTGTGCGGCCGCGCTTCCTCGGCGAGCGATTGCGCCAGGAAGGTCATCCCGAACTTGGAGAGCATGTACGCGGCCTTGCCGGGCATCGGCTTCGCCTTCATCGGCGGCGACATCGTGACGATGTGGCCGTACCTCCGGACGATCATGTGGGGCAGGACGGCGCGGCTGAGCGCGAAGACGGCACGGGCGTTGACGCCCATCACGAGATCGAACCGCTTCACGGGCGTATCGAGGACGTCCGCGAGGAAGATCGCGCCCGCGTTGTGGATCAGGATGTCGATGCGGCCGAACGCCTCCATCGTCTTCGCGACAGCCTCCTCGATGGCGGCGTCTTCGCGGACGTCGAGCCGCAGGGCGAGCGCGCGGCGGCCCGCGGCCTCGACCTCGCGGGCCGTGTCGTGGATCGTGCCCGGGAGCTTCTCGTGCGGGCGGTCCGTCTTGGAGGCGACGACGATGTCGCACCCCTCGCGCGCGAGGGAGAGGGCGAGGGCCTTGCCGATCCCGCGGCTGGCCCCCGTGACGAAGGCGACCTGGTCTCGGAGTTTCATGGGCGGGGAGTGTACCGGAGGATGCGGGGATATGCTAGGATGAGTTCGTGAGCCCCGTTAGACTCCTTGGGGACCTTGCCGACGTGTCCGAGGCCCCGGGCATCGGGATGGAGGGCGTGCGCGACCCGATGGGAAGGAGTCTAACGGGGTGAAGAAGATCTCCGTCCGGGAACATTTCCGCCGGATCGCGAAGGCGACCGAGGAGGATCTCGAGGAGCACCTCGCCGCGATGACGGTGGAGAAGGCGTGTCGCATGTCGGCGATACTCTTGGCGGAAAGGCCTTTCAACGAACCGCTGCCCCGTGAGGAGGATTGGGTGCCTTTGGCGGAGCTGATCCGGAGACATCGTGGACGTCGTAGAGCAGGAGCGTCGCGGGGCGCTCGCGGCCGCCGCCGGCGCCCTTGAGAAGCTGGGAGTCCCCTACTTCCTCTTCGGGGCCAACGCCCAGAACGTCTGGGGGGACCCGCGGTCTACGACCGACGCGGACTTCGTGTTCTTCCTTTCCGACGAGCGATTCGGCGAGGCGCTGACGCGGCTCTCGGACGCGGGTTTCTCCGTTCAACCGGAACGGCACCACGAACGCATCCGCGTCAACCGCATGACGAAGCTGAGATTCCGAGAGTTCGCGGTCGACTTCGTCCTCGGAGAGACGGAGTTCGACCGGATGGCCGCGACACGTGCGCGGAAGGTCGAATACCTCGGAACCTCGATACCCGTCGTCTCGCCGGAGGACCTGATCCTCTACAAGCTCATCGCCCACCGGTCGCGCGACCTGGCGGACATCGAGAACGTCATCCGCCGCCAGCGGGACGTCCTCGACCGCGCCCATCTCCGCAAGTGGGCGCGCTGGCTCGCGCGCAACACGGGGATGCGGAGGATCGTGACCACTCTGGGAAGGATGCTCCGGAGTTTCGGGAAGCGGCGCTGACTTCTCTTTCCCCCCCGTGCGCATCGCCCTACAATACCGCGAGTACGCCCGGCTCACCCGGCGTCGAATGGGGAGATGAGCGCGATGGCCACGGCGACCGCGAACGCCCTCGACAAAGCCCGCGCGCTCGAGGCCAACGTCGCGAGGGTCATCGTCGGCAAGGCGGAGCAGATCCGCCTCGCCCTCGTCCCCCTCCTCGGCCGCGGCCACCTCCTCCTCGAGGACGTCCCCGGGATCGGAAAGACCACCCTCGCCAAGACGATCGCGCGCTCCCTCGACGCCGACTTCAAGCGCATCCAGTTCACGCCGGACCTCCTGCCCCTCGACGTCACGGGCGCCGCCGTCTACAACCAGAAGCTCCAGGAGTTCGAGTTCAAGCCCGGCCCGGTCTTCGCGAACGTCCTCCTCGCCGACGAGATCAACCGCGCCACGCCCCGCACGCAGTCGAGCCTCCTCGAGTGCATGGAGGAGTCGCAGGTCTCCGCCGACGGGCGGACCCACCGGCTGCCGGACCTCTTCTTCGTGATCGCGACGCTCAACCCGGTCGAGCAGAGCGGGACGTTCCCGCTGCCCGAGACGCAGCTCGACCGCTTCATGCTGCGCCTGCGGCTCGGCTATCCGTCCGAGGCGGAGGAGTCGGAGATCTTCGACCGCCAGTCGAGAACTCATCCGCTCGAGGCGCTGGCGCCCGTCCTGTGCCGCGAGGACGTCGCGGAGATGCGCCGCGCCGTGCCGGAGGTGCGGATCGACGATTCGGTGAAGGCCTACGCGATCCGCATCGTGCGGGAGACGCGCCGCCATCCGGATCTCCTCCTGGGCGCGGGCCCGCGCGGGACGCTGGCCTTCCTCCGCGCCGCGCAGGCCTTCGCGTTCCTCTCCGGCGGCGCCTTCGTGACCCCGGACCACCTGAAACACCTCGCCGCCCCCGTGCTCGGCCATCGGATCGTGCTGAAACCGCAGGCGTCCCTCCGCGGCGTCGCGGGGGAGGCGATCGTGAAGTCGATCCTGGAACGGGTCCCGGTGCCGGTCGGTCCCGATGAACGCCTATGAGACCGTCCGCGCGGTTACGCGGCTGAGCACCTTCCTCGTGTTCCTGGCCGCGACGGCGGCGCTCGGCCTCGTCTTCCGCAGCCCCGTCCTCCTCGCCCTCTTCGAGGCGGGGACCGCCTTCCTCATCCTCTCGTACCTCTACGTCCTCCTGGCGGCCCGGCGCGTGGACGTCGCGCGGTCGCTCGTCCCGCGCGCGTACGAGGAGGACTCCGTCTCCGTCACGCTCTCCGTGCGGCATTCCGGGCTCCTCCCGCTCTTCCTCGTCGAGGTGCGGGACTGGTGCCCGATCGAGGCGGTGCCGGGGAAGACGCTCGTCGTCCCGGAGCTGCCCGGCCGCAACCGGCCGCTGCGGGTGAGGTACACGACGAAGGCCGACCGCGGGCGCGGGCGCTTCACGCTCGGTCCCGTCCGCGTCACGATTTCCGACCCGCTCGGCCTCTTCCGGCGGGAGCGCACCGTCGCCGCCCTCTCCGAGATCGTCGTCTATCCGAAGACGTTTCCGATCCGCGACCTGGGGATCCGCGAGATCCAGGAGACGTCGCTCGTAGGCGCCGCGAACCCGCGGCGGTCGGGATCGAGCCCGCTCTTCTACGGGACGCGGGAGTACCAGGCCGGCGACAACCCCCGGCGGATCCACTGGCGCGCGTCGGCGCGCTGGGGACGGCTCGTCCTCAAGGAGTTCGAGAACCCCGCGGACGTGACGCTGACCGGCTTCCTCGACCTCGACCGCGCGACCCTGTGCGGGCTCGGCCGGGGGAGCAACATCGAGCGCGGGATCGCCGTCGCCGCGTCGGCGGCGGAATACGCGGAGAGCCGCGGCCACCCCTTCCAGCTCATCGCGGACGGCGAGGAGCCGGTCTATCTCCCGCCGCGCGTGGGCCGGCGTTCGCTCCTCGGCGTGCTCGACGCCCTCGCGCGCGTGCGGTGCGGCCGGACGCCGCTCCTCGACCTCCTGCGCCGCGGTGCGAGGTTCGTCGCCGAGGGCTCGGCGGTCCTCGTCCTCTTCAACCGCCTCGACTTCGACCGAGACGGGTTCGCCGACGTCGCGGCGGAGTGGCGCCGGAAATCGGTGCAGGGAGCCGCCGTCGTCATGGACGACCTCTCGTTCCTCCCCATCGAGGAGATGCGGGGGCCGCAGGACCCGAACCGGATGGTCGGGGCCGTCGAGTTCCTCCGCGGCCTGGGCTGGAGCGCCTTCGTCCTCCGCGCCGGCGACGATCTCGAACAGGTCTTCGCGTTCGGGGGCGTCCCCGAGGCCGGGAAGGTGCACGCATGATCCGGCGGTCCTCGTTCCTCCTCGCCTTCGGGCTGACCGCGACGGCCGCGGCGCAGGCGTGGGCGGCGTTTGCCGGCGCCCCGGGCGGCCGGGGATTCTGGATCGCGCTCGTCGTCGCCGCCGCCGGCTGCACGACCGCGGGGATCCTGACGCGCGACCTGGACGGCATCCCGAAGACCCTGGCGCGCGACCTCCCGGGCGTGGCCGTTCTCGTCGTGGGGTTCCTCTGCGCCCACGTATGGCTGGAACTCGCGGCGCGGAAGCCCGCGGTGGCCGGGTGGGAACTCGTCGTCTGGTTCATCGCGGGCTACTCGTTCTTCCTCGGCTCCCAGCGCGCCTGTCTCGTGCTCGTCTCCCTCGACGCGTTCGTCCTCTTCACCGCGCTGGCGTTCGCGCCGGGCTTCCCGGCGGCCGCGGCCTTCTTCATCCTGACCCTGCTTCTCTTCGCGGTGCTCGCATACGGCGAGCGATCGGAGGCGGGCCGGTGGATCCCCCTCAAGTCCGGCGGCCTCGCGGCGGCCGCGTTCTCCGCGCTCTTCGGGCTCCTCTACGTCACGCAGCCCGCGGGGAGCGCGGGCGAGGGACGGCCCGGGGTGGGGAAGGGACCCAACTCGCTCCTCGTCAAGTACCCGCCGAAGCCGCGGGAGGATCCGTTCGTCCGCATCGGCCGTCTCCCGGGCGACGGGGTCGATCCCTCCGCCGTCGGCTTCCGAGCCGACCTCAAATTCGGCGACCAGGACGAGAGCGCCGACGCGCGCGAAGCGGTCATGATGCTCGTGCGCCTCGCCGACACGCGCGGCGCGATCCTCACCCCGCGCGACGTGCCCTTCTATCTCCGGGCGGGCGCGGTCTCGCGGTACGACGGGAGGCAGTGGAAGGAGCGCGGGACCGCGAAGGAACGGCTCGTCGCGGAGGGGGGATGGGTCCGCGTCGCGCCCGGCGGCGAGGTCGTCCAGAAGATCATCCTCTTCCCGACGGCGTCCCGCCGGCTCTTCGCGCTCTACCCCGTGCGCGCCCTGGAGCTGGACGAAGCGTGGCTGGACGCCGAGGGCATGGTCTCGCGCACGCGGGACTACGTCGGCCAGTTCAAGTACCGCGTCCTCTCCGCTTTGCCGAAGAGCGATCCCGAATCGCTCGACCGCGCGGGCTGCGGCACACCCGGGGAGGTCTATCTCGATGTGCCCGCCTCGGTCGCGAAGGATCCGGAGTTCCTGCGCGTCGTGGGCGAGATCGGCCGCACGGCGACGAGCCCCTGCGCGCGCATCCACGGCGTCCTGCGGCACCTGTCGGGCTTCCGGTACACCCTCGCGCCGGGATTCGCGGCGGATGCGGACCCCACCCTGGAGTTCCTGCGCCTGCGCAGGGGGTATTGCCAGCACTTCGCGTCGGCGATGGCGCTTCTCCTGCGACGGCTCGGGGTCCCCGCGCGGATCGCCGTGGGGTTCGCGGGCGGCGAGTGGGACGACTTCGAGGAGGTCGCGGTCGTGCGGCGCCGCCACGCACACGGCTGGGTCGAGGTCCATTTCGCGGGAGCCGGGTGGATCCCGTTCGATCCGGCGGGCGTGCCCGCCGAGGAGTGGTATCGCGAGCCCCGCGATCCCGTGAGGCCGAGGGACGTGGGACCGAAGGACCCGCCGAAAGATCCGCCGAAGGATCCGCCGAAAGATCCGCCGAAAGATCCGCCCAAGGACCCGCCGAAGGATCCCCCCACGGACCCGCCACGAGATCCGCCCAAGGATCCCCCCAGGGACCCCTCCGGGAATCCGCCGCTGGATCCCCCGAAGGATCCGCCCAGGGATCCGCCGAAGGACTCGCCGGAGCGAGGTCCCGAAGGGAGGGGGTACTCCGGATCCCGAGGCGCCTTCGATCAGACGTGGGACGAGTTGAGGAACATGCCGGGCACGTCCGCGGCCGCCGGCACGTCGGGACCGTCGTCGCCCGCGGCTCCGACGGACGATCCGGGCGGCCGCACGCCCGACTACGAGGGGGCGGGCCGCGTGATGGCGAGGATCGTGCGCGACCTTGTCCTGGTTCTCCTCCTGGCGGTCGCGGGATTCGCGGTCCTGAAGTTCGTTTCCGGCGCAAGGCGCAGGGGACCGCCGAAGAAGGCCGGGGACGCGGCCCAATGGTGCGAGGGCGAGGAAGGGGAGCCGGAGGAGGAGGGGATCGCCTCGCGCGTCCCGGAGGGGACGGCGCGGCGGCGCCTCGTCGCGATCTACACCGGGCTTCTTCGGGCGCTGGCGAAGCTCGGGTTCCGGCGCGCGCCGTCGCAGACGCCGCGGGAGTTCGCGACATGGGCCGGGGGTTCGTCCCTGGCCGCGCTGACGGACCTCTTCGAGGAGACGCGCTACGGCGGCGCGGAGCCGACCGCGGCGCAGATCGAAGAGGGACGCAGGCTCGCGCGAAGGGCGGAGGGGGAGGCGCGGTGACGACGCAACACGGGAACTGGATGGCGGATCTGGATCCGTCCGACGCCTTCTTCGCCCTCGTGGCGATGGAGCGCGGCGTCCCGCAGGCCGCCATCATGGACGTCGCGAGGGAGGCGGATCTCGGCGATCTCGCGCGCCGGCTCGTCCAGCGCAAGGTGATCGCGCCGGAGCGCGCGGCGGAGATCGCCTCCGCCGCGAAGTCCTATCTCTTCGTCTGCCTCGGGTGCCGCAACGGCCTTCATCCCGCCGAAGTCGTCCACCCGAAATGCGTCTGCGGGAAGCCGCTCCGGCCGTTCGGCCCGCGCGAGGAGTTCGAGAAGGAGATCCCGTTCTTCGACAGCGTCCTGCCGAGGTTCTTCGCGGGGCGCTACAAGCTCGTCGAGAAGCTCGGCGCGGGCGGGATGGGGACGGTCTTCCGCGCGAAGGACCTCGAGCTGGACCGCACCGTCGCGGTCAAGGTCATGAACACGTGGTCGCGCGGCGGGGACGTCGAGGCGCGATTCCGCCGCGAGGCCGAGTCGATCGCCAAGCTCGACCATCCCGGCATCATCCAGGTGTACGACTGCGGTTCCGAGGGCGAGATCCCCTACTACGCGATGGAACTTCTGCGCGGCGAGTCGCTGGACGCGCTGAACCGCGCACGGCGACTCCCGCTCGGGGCGGTGCTGCGGATCGTGCGGGACTGCGCGTTCGCCCTCCACCACGCGCACTCGCACGGGATCGTCCACCGCGACATCAAGCCGCACAACATCATGATCGTGCCGCAGAAGGAGGCCGCCGCGCGCCCCGGCGGGGAGGAGGACACGACGGTCCGCTTCACGGACGGCGTGAGCACGCCCGCGTACCGGGTCGTGCTCATGGACTTCGGCGTGGCGAAGGTCTTCGAGGCGGTCACGCAGCTCACGGTCCAGGGGGACATGATCGGGACGCCCCACTACATGTCGCCGGAACAGGCGCAGGGACTGACGGGCCGCATGGACGCGCGCAGCGACGTCTTCTCGCTGGGCGTCGTTCTCTACCAGCTCGTGACCGGGAAGCTCCCCTTCGAGGGGAAGTCCACGGTGGAGATGATCTACAACATCGTCCAGGCCGATCCGAAACCGATCCCGCGCGTGGACCCGGACCTGAAGGCGGTCATCGACAAGGCGCTGATGAAGGAGCAGCACCTGCGCTACGCGACCGCGCTGGAGTTCGCGGACGACTGCGATCGGTTCCTCCGCGGCGAGTCGGTGACGGCGCGCCGGCCGGGGTTCACGTACCTCCTGCGGAAGCGGATCCGGCGGAACCTGCACCTCGTCCTGCCCGCGGCGGCGGCGCTGCTCATGGCGGTCGGATTCGCCGTCTGGTCGTGGGGGATCGCGCCGGCGATCGCGCGCCGGAACGCGCGGCGGGAGCTCGGGCGGAAGGAGAGCGCGTTCCTCGCGAAGAAGCGCGGGATCGAGGAGGAGGCGCGCGGGGAGATGGTCCTGGCCCGGGACCGCTACGACGTCGGGGCGTTCGTCGAGGCGGCGGGCAAAGCGGCCGCGCTCGTCGATGCGTACGGGAAGTACGCGTCGGAGGCGACCTTCCCGCGCGCCGAGTTCGACTGGGACCCCTCCTTCGCGCGCCACACTCCGTTCCGGGTCCCCGTCACGGAGGCGCTCCTGCTGATCGCGAAATCGCACGAGCGGCGCGGGGCGGCGTCGGAGGCGCTGCGCGCGTACGTCACGGCGAGCGAGACGTCGCCGGAGGCCCTCTTCGAAGCGGCCCATCATTTCCTCCGCCGCCGGAGCTTCGAGCCCTCCGCGCACCTCTTCGAGCGTCTCCTCCGCGAGTTCCCCGGGACGCGGGCCGCCGCGTGGGCCGCCTTCTACGCCGGCTTCGCGTGCTCGGGCGCGGGCCGCACCGACGATGCGGCGGCGCACTTCGAGGCCCTCCGCGGCGTTCCTCCGGATCTCCCGCGCTTCGCCGAGTTCTTCGCCTCCGAACGCGTCCTCCCGCTGTACGAGCACGGGAACCGCGAATGGGCCCTCCGCGAGGCGTCGCGCGCGTGCGCGATGTTCTCCGGCGCCACGGAGGTCCAGCGGCTCGCCGAACCGTTGTGGGCCGGAGACATCGACCGGGACGGCAGGGCGGAGATCCTCTCGCTGCGGCCGGGAGAGGTGGACGTGCTCGGATGGAAGGACGGGAAGGTCGCCCGCGCGCGGACCCTGCGCGCCCCGTCGCTCCCGCAGGTACCCTATGGCACGACATGGACCTGGGGCGATCTGGACGGCGACGGCGTGCCGGAATGCGTGGTCGTCCTCGGCGTCCCGGAGCGACACACGGGAGAAATGAAGGTACTGAAGATCCGGGAGGATCGCCTCGACGAGGTGTACAGCGATCCGCTGAAATCGTACGGCTTCGCGCGCATCGGCGACCTGGACGGCGACGGGAGGCCCGAGATCCTCGTCGCGGAGTCGTGGTACGCGCGGAGACTGCGGATCTACCGCGGCCTCCGCCGGACGGGAGAGCGCGTGATCGGCAGCGACATCCACGCGATCGAGGTGTGCGACCTGGACGGCGACGGCCGCGCGGAGGTGCTCATGACGACCGGGTCCTGGACCCTGGACACGGGGTACCGGGTCTGGGCGTTCCGCTGCGATCCGGAGGCGGGGACGCTGACGGAGGTCGCGTCGCGCCCGATCGGGCTCGGGGGATGGGGCCGGCCGGCCCTCTTCCCGGACGCCGGCGGATGCACGATCCTCCTGCCGACCGCGCGCCGCCTCAGCCACGGGCGCTCCCTGGACTTCGCGTTCCGGAAACTGAAAGTCGATCCCGCTCCGGGGCTGTGGCGCATCCGTTTCGAGAACGGCGCGTTCGGCGCTCCCGAGCGGCTCCTTGGGATGGAGATCCCGCGATCGGGCGTCAGCGACTCGGGGGCGGGGCTCGATCCCCTGCCCGGCGCCGCCGCGGCGGAACTCTTTCCCGGCGGGCGGTCCATGCTCCTCCTCTCGGACGGGGGCCGGACCTGGGAGATGCCGCTGGCTCCGACGCGCGGCGGGTCGCGGCCGGCGCTCACGTACCGCGCGGCCGGCGACCTCGACGGCGACGGCGACCTCGAGATCGTGGACGCCTCCGGCGAATTCTCCCTGGTGCGCGGGCTGGGGCGCGCGACGCCGGCTCCCCGCGGCGACGGCGGCGCGCGGGACGAGCGGTCGTCGCGCTATCGCGACGCCGTCCACCTGCTGCCGGCGGTCATGGAGTCCGGGCGGGACGAGGAGGCGATCGCGTTCCTGGACGATCTGGTCCGGCGGTTCCCCGAGTTCGAGAAGGAGACGCTCCTCCACGCCGCGAGGCTCCACCAGCGCTCCTTCCGCTGGGAGCAACTGGACGCGGTCCTGACGCGCCTTCGGACCCGCTTCTCCGCGACGGGCCCGGAGCTCGAGGAGATGGAGTCATGGGCGGCATGGGTCCGGCGGATGCTGGACCGGCGCGAGCGCGCCGTCCTGGACTTCTCGGCCCCCGCGTCGCTGCCGACGCTCCTCGTGAGCGACCCGCTCCTCGTGCGCCT
>JACPRC010000047.1 GCA_016190175.1 Planctomycetota bacterium | reverse complement strand
GCGCTTCGAGCACATCGTCGTGGACGGCTGTTCCAAGGACGACACCCTTGATGTGCTGCGGCAGTACCGCCATGTTCGATGGATCTCCGAGCCCGACCATGGCGAGGGAGAGGCGCTCAACAAGGCGCTGCGGATGGCGCGGGGCGCCGTCATCGGCTGGCTGAACGCGGACGACTATTACCTGCCGGGCGTCTTCCCGACCGTGGCGCGCGAGTTGGACCCCGCGCGTGGGCGGCACGTCCTGTGCGGCAAGACGCGGCTCATGCTGGATTCCGACGCGGAGATCCGTACGGCCGACCCGACACGCCCGGTCACGGTCTCCAGCCTCCTGCGATGGTCCGAGCCCCACCATCTGTGGCAACCCTCGCTCTTCTATTCGCGGGCCCTCGTCGAGGAGATCGGCCCGTTCCGCGAGGATCTTCGGTTCTCGATCGACTACGAGTACTGGCTGCGGATCTGCGCCCGCGGACACGCCTTCGTTCCCGTGGACCAGATCTTCTCCGTCTATCGGGCACGCCAGCACGCCGCGAAGTCCTCGGGAACCGCCCATCTCCAGGCGATGAGCTGGTACGAGGTCAGTCTTCCCTATCTGCGGCACGTGCGCCCGGCCGAGCGCATCCGGTTCCGATGGAACTACGCCCGATTCCGCATCCGGAACTACCTGGTCCGGGAAGCTCCCATTCCCGTGCCGCTCCTGCGCATGCTCTTCCGCATGGTAGAGACGTTGTTCCCCCGTCCTGCCGGAAACCGATCATGGACATGACCCGCACGCCTCTCATTTCCGTCCTGACGCCGTCCCTCAACTGCGGGACCTACATCCGCCAGTGCATCGAGAGCGTGCTGACGCAGGACTACCCGCGCTTCGAGCACATCGTCGTGGACGGCTGTTCCAAGGACGACACCCTTGATGTGCTGCGGCAGTACCGCCATGTTCGATGGATCTCCGAGCCCGACCATGGCGAGGGAGAGGCGCTCATCAAGGCGCTGCGGATGGCGAAGGGTGACGTCCTCGTCTGGCTGAACGCCGACGATTTCCTCCTCCCCGGCGCCTTCCGCGCGGTCGCCGCCGCGATCGCGCCCGATCAGGGCCGGCACGTCGTCTACGGAAAGGCGAACCAGATCGACGCGGCGGGGAACATCCTCGTGGAAATGCCCCCCCCCCTTCGCTCCCTGCGCCTGACCCTCCCCCGCCTGCTTCAGTGGTTCCGGCCCTACGACTTGTATCAGTGTTCCCTGTTTTTCACCCGCGCCGTCCTCGAGGACGCGGGTCCCTTCCGGGACGATTACTTCTACAGCATCGACTTCGATTTCTGGTTGCGGATCGCGATGAGGGGATACACCTTCCACTACGTGGACCGGGTCCTGGCCCATGCCCGGATGGAGCGACCGGACGCCAAGTCACGTCTCGGGTTCGAGCGGCAGGAGCGGTTCTGGTTCCGGGTGAGCCTCTCTCATCTCCACCGCCTCAGCGTGTGGAGAAAGGCGGAGTTCTGGGCGTTCTATTCCGTTTACTGGCTGCGCTGCGGTCTGGCGCGGCGTTGGCCCGTTCCGGTCCGGCTTGTCCGGCCCGTCCTTCGCTGCCTTGAACGGGCGCTGGGCGGCCCCCAGGTCTCGTCCGGCGCCCGCGATCCGGGGGTGCCGGTCGGCGGCGACCCGACCCCTTGACCCTCCCCCCCGCGCGCGATACGCTGCCCACGAGCCCGATGACGCCCGACCCCGCCGCCGTGCTGCAGGACGCGCTCGCCGAGACGCGCACCCGCGTCCGATCGCCGCAGTTCCACAAGGAATACCGGCTCTTCCTCGATCGCCCCGCCGCCATCTCCATCGTGCTCGACGAGGTCCGGTACGTCCTCGGTCTCGCTCCTCGCGGAGCGGCCGCGCTGCTCGACGTGGGATGCGGCTACGGTCTGTTCACGCTGGCCTACTCCCTGCTGTTACCAGGCCGCGTCGTCGGGATCGACTGGGCCCACGCCAAGATCGCGGACGGGCGCGTGCTGGCGGCTTCCCTCGCGCCGCAGGTCCGTCCCCGGATCGTCCAGGGCGACGCAATGCGGCTCCCTTTCCGCAGTTCGTCGCTCGACGTCGCCGTCGTGCGGGAGAGCATCTCCCACATCCCGGAGGTGGAACCGCTCCTGGAGGAGATCCGGCGGACGCTGCGCCCCGGCGGAACCGTCTTCATCAAGGACTTCAACAACGAGGCATGCCTGCTCGAAAAGAACCGGCTCCTGCGGCTCTGGAACGAAGCGGAGTGGCGGGGGACCGCCGACGCAGCCGCCTACGTCGAGGCGCGGCTCGGCCTGCTGAAACGCGAGTTCCCCTCCGAATCGCCCGATCGGCTTCGATGGGTCGCCCGGCGCACGCGCGGCCTCTACGGCGCCCGACTCAGGGACGCCTCCGCGCAGCTCTTCCGGGACGGGAGGACGGACATCGAGCCGGCCTTCCATTGCCGCTGTCCGTACACGGGCTACGCGCTGGAGAGACCGTTCTCGCCGGCCCGACTGACGTCTCATCTGCGCCGGCTCGGATTTTCGGTGCGCGTGCTTCCGCCGCGCCACTTCCGCCCGCACGAGTCCGGCTGGAAACGGAATCTCGCCCGCCTGCTCGATTCCTGCGTCGAGACCCTCTATCCGCTCACGTCGCCGGTCACGAGCCTCATCCAGATTCTCGCCCTGAAACGCGGGACGTAAGAGCCTATCTCGGCAGACCTCCCGTCGCCGGGGCGGGCGGCGGGGCCGCATCTGCGTCGTCGCTCCTCCTCAGCGATACTCTCCGTTGTATCGCATCGTCGTCGCTCCTTGCATCTGCGACCCCGGCGCTCCGCCCGGCTCGATCCGGTCTACCGAGACAGGCTCTGCCGGGAAGCACGGCGTCGAGCGCCGGGAACTCCACGCCGCCCGAATCGGCCAGCCGGCGGACCACCGCGATCAGCGCCGCTTTCGCCGACGGCGTGCGAAGAAGCTCCCAGTAGTGCACGGCCAGGCAGAAGATGCCGCCGACCTTGCGGACGCCGTCGACGATCCCCCAGAGCTTCTCCTCCGAGTCCGCCTCCATCAGCCACGTGCAGTCCAGCTCCGCCCCGCCCGACGAGCGCATGAGCCAGGGGAAGGGAAGGTCCGGATGGCCGCGCATGAACCACTGCCGGCGCCAGAAGTTCCACAGGCTCGCCGGCTGGAAGTCGCGCTCGGCCCGCCGCGGGTCGAACGAGAACCGGCCGATGAGGTGGAGCCCCTGCTGCCGCGCGGCGATCATCCCCTCCCGGCACAGGCCGCCGTTGGGCGGCATGAAGGCGCGGACGCGCGCCCCGAACCAGTAGTCGAGCGCCTCGCAACCGTGGCGGATCTTCGCCGCGAGTCCGTCGGCGACCGCGAACTCGGGCTTCCCGTCCCTGCGCCGGTGATCGTAGCCGTGGAGGAAGACGTGCGCGCGGCCGCCCGCGAGTCTTCCGCGCAGGTATTCCATCAGGTCGGGATTGTCCACGAGCGGATACCGGGCCTCAGGGTCCGCATCCGCGGGCACGTACTCCCCCTCGCCGCAGTGGAACGGGACGACGCCCCAGTGCGCCGGGAGAATCCCCCAGAGCGGGGCATAGATCGTCTCCAGCTCCCCGGGTCGGGTGAACCGGGAGACGTCCAGGTCGACGAGGATGAACTTCATGCCCTATTCCGCGCGTCGCGCCAGCGCACAGATCGCCGCCGCCCCCTTCAGGGTCCACTCGCGCCCCGCCGTGAGCCCATCCGCCCACAGCAGCGGGCGCAACAGGTGCCCGGCCAGGAACCAGAGGACGAAACGAAGGTGCGGATCGGGGGTGCAGTGGTCCATCACGTGGAGCACCAGGAGGTAGATCGCCCCGAACGGCCCCACCGATGCAGTCAATTCCTTCACGTCCCATCCCGCCAGGAGACGGCGCCATCCCTCGCCGGTGTAGCGAAGCCGGTCGATCGGCGACGGGTGATGCGCCTGGAGGAAGGCGGTGTTGACGTAGAGGGCACCGCCGGGACGCACGACGCGGCGGAGTTCGTCCAGCACCCGCGGGGCGTCGGCGACGTGGTTCGCGACTCCCTGAAGCATCGCCGCGTCCACGGCGCCCGCGCGCAGGGGCAAGTGGTGCGCGTCGCAGCGCAGCGCCACGCCGGGGCCGGACACGAAATCGACGACGAGGGAACGGAAGTACGGCAGGAAGTGGACGCGATCCGTGTCGCGCGTGCCGCCGACGATCAGGAGACGCGCCCCTTCCCCGACGGCCTCCCGCAGGAAGCGGCTCGCGCGCGCGAAGGCGCGGTCCACGCCGCGGAACGGCGGTCGCGGGAGCCGGTGACAGATCGGACTGAGCACGCGGGCTGCGGCGTGAAGCGCCTGCGAAAGAATCCGGGGCATGATTCAAGAAACGGTTCGGTCCGGGAACAGGCGGAACGTTCGTCTCGTCCGGCTGATCTGTGATGCCGGATCGCGGATGCCGGACGTCGGCTCATGGCGCGAGCCCGCGATCCGGCATCCGGCATCCGGCATCACGGGCATCGCGGATGCGCGGTGCGCAAGCGCGCGACGCCGAATTCGATTCATCAAAGTGCAGCCGAAATATAGAGTACACCCACGCCCCATGCACGTCTTTTGCATCACGAACGGGGGGATGGACGTCGCCAGCGCCCGCGAACGCATCCTGCGGTACGAGCGCGACCTGGCGGCGGCGGGGATCGGGCTGGACGTCCACGTCGCCGGTCAGGTGATCCCCGGCCTGCGGGGAAAAGTGCGGTATTGGACGGACCTGGTCCGGCGGGTCCGCCGTTCGGACGGCGTCCTGATCCACCGCGTCCCGCTCGGCCGGATGGAGCGGCTGGTTCTCCGCGCCTGCGCCAAGCCCATCCTGTTCGACGTGGACGACGCGATCTGGTACTCGATGGAACCTCGGCTCGGCGGACTGCCCGGGCGTTCGCCGCGGCAGGCGAGCCTTCTCGCCACGATCCGTCTTGCCCGACTCATCCGCGCGGGGAACGAGGAACTCGCGCGTTTCCTGCGCCGCTTCGGACTCCCGGTGCGCGTGGCTCCGACGTGCTGCCCCGCATCGGGCCCGGAAAGCGGCGCGCGCTCGGGCCCGCTCACCATCGGGTGGATCGGCCACTCCTCCAATCTCCCTTATCTCTCGCTGTGCGGGCCCGCACTTCGCAGGCTCGTTCGCGAGAGACCCGAAACGAAGGTACGGATCGTGGCGGACCGTCCCGCCGATCTGAAAGGGCTGCCCGTCGACTTCGTTCCTTGGTCGTTGGCGGGGGAGGAGGAACTGATCCGTTCCTTCGACGTCGGGATCATGCCGCTCCGGGACGGCCCGTGGACGCGCGGGAAGTGCGGGTACAAGCTGCTCCTCTACATGGCCCACGGGCGGCCGGTCGTAGCCTCCCCGGTCGGCGTCAATCGGGAGATCGTGATGGAGGGCGAGAACGGCTTCCTGGCGCGGACGGAGGAGGAGTGGTTCGAACACCTCCGGCGGCTCGTGGACGACGCGGCGCTCCGCACGCGCATGGGGGCCCTGGGCCGCGCCTTCGTGAAGGGACGGTTCGACTACCAGACGGGACTCCGGACGCTGATCGAGGATCTGCATCGCGCGTTTCGGCCCCGGCGGGAGCGCCGCCGGGTGGCGATGCTCCTCTTTCATCATCCGCCGATGGGCGGATCCGCGTCGTACCGGAATGCGCGCATGGCCCGGCATCTCTCCGAGCGGGGCTGGGAGCCGGTCGTTATCCGCGCCTCGCGATGGCCGAGCTACTTCCGCGACCCGACGATCGCCCATGCCGGGAGAAGCGCCGGGGCGCCTGCGCTCGACCCGGCCGCGGTTTCCCGGAGGCTCGCGTTTCCCGACCGCGCCTGGCCCTGGGCGCTTGCGGCCCTGCCGGCGGCGCTGCGGGCCGCGCGCGGCGCGGCGGCGATCCTCTCCACCTCGCCGCCCGAATCGGCCCATCTCCTCGCGTGGCTCGTCAAGCGCTTGACGGGATGCCCGTGGATCGCGGACCACAGCAACGAGTGGACGGACAATCCCGCCCGCACCGATTCGCCCGCGCGACTGGAGCTCCATCGCCGTCTTGAACGGTTCGTCATGCGGTCGGCCGACCGCATCACGACGCTCTCTCCGCACCACACGCGGCTGCTCCAGGCCTCGTACCCGGACCCCGACCGCATCTCGACGCTCTGGACCGGCTGGGATCCGTCCGAGGCGCAGCCGCCGGAGATCAAGCCGTCGGGCGGGCGGGCCGTCGTGCTGTTCGCCGGGATGTTCTACGGGATCCAGCGACCCGATCCGTTCCTGGACGCGGCGGAGCGGGCAGGGCTGCGCGACGTGGAGTTCCACATGCTCGGCGACGCGTGGGATTCGGCGGATCGGCTGCGCCGTTCCACGATTCCATGCCGTTCGCTCGGACGCGTGACCCGCGCCGAGGCGTTGCGGCGGATGCGTGACGCCGATTTCCTGCTGCTCACATTGACGGAGCGCGCGCCGGGCGTGGTGCCGGGGAAGATGTTCGAGTACGCGTCGGCGGGCCGGCCGATTCTCGCGGTCGTGCCGCCGGACGGCGAGGTCGCGCGGTGGGTGCGGGAGACCCGCACGGGGTTCGTCGTGCCGAGCGCGCCGGTGGAGGAAGCGGCGTCGGCGCTGCGCGAGCTGTTCGAGCGATGGCGGGGGGGAGGACTGACCTTCGCCCCGGACTGCGCGGCGCTCGCGCGCACCTCGGGGGCGGCCGTGGGGGAACGCCTGGACTCCATCCTGCGCGAGGTCGCGGGAGCGTCCCGATGAGCGGGACCCGCCGGGCGCGCCTTGCGGTCGGGGCGGTCCTGGCGCTTTCCGCGATCCTGTACGGCGCCCCCTTCCTCCTCTCGCCGCGGTTCCTCTACGGCGAGGATTTCGAGTACAGCCATCGGCCGGAGCTCGCCGCCGCGCGCACGGCGCTGGCTCGCGACGGGGCGATGATGCTCTGGAATCCGAACCAGTCGGCGGGCACGCCCTACCTGGGGACGGTGCAGGGGACGTTCCCGTACTTCTATCCTCCCAACTGGCTGTGGCTGGCCGCCGATGCAAACGCCGCTTACGAGTTGCTGGTGGTCTTCCACGTGCTCCTCGCCGCGTGGGGCATGTATCGGCTGGCGCGCAGGTTCGGTCAGTCGCGGTGCGGTTCGCTGGTGGCGGGTCTGTCCTACGGACTCTCCTTCCACACGACCGGCCTGGTCGTGGGGGGCACCTACGGCTTGCTTACGGTCTACGCACTCGCTCCCCTCGTCGTACTCCTGCTGCTCCGCCAGCTCGACGTCCCCTCGATCCCTCGCTGCCTCGCCCTGGCCGGCGGTCTGAGCCTGACGCTGCTCTCCGGGTATCCGCAGGCGCTCTACCATCTCGCGCTGCTTTGCCTGGCGATCGCCGCCTGGCATTGCGCGCGGCGCGCGCGGCAGCGGGCGCCGTGGTTCCGGTCCGCCGCGGGCGTGACGGCGTCGGCGGTCCTTGCGATCGCCCTCTCCGCGGCGCATCTGTTCCCGGCGCTGGAAGTGCTGCCGTGGACGACCCGCGTGGGAGGATCCCCCTACGGCGGCGCCGGCGTCCCGAAGCACCACGCGTTCGCCTTCGAGAACCTGTCCAACTTCCTCGTGCCCCACTATTCCTGGAGTTCCACCGGCTCCGCATTGATGGCGAGAGACCTGTGGTGGGACAAGGGCGTGTACGTCGGGATCCTCCCTCTCGCGTGCGCGGTCTGGGGGGCCCTGCGTGCCCGGCGTCCCGGCGTGTTCCTCCTGACCGGCGCGGCGGCGGTCGCGCTGCTGGACGGAATGGCGTTCCACCTCCCCGTCCATTCGGTCCTCTCCGCCGTCCTCCCCGGATACGGGTCCTTCCGCGTTCCGGGGAGGGTCGTCTGGGTCGTCGTTTTCTGCGTCTCCCTGCTGGCGGGACACGGATGGGACGCCCTGGCGTCGGACAAGTCCAGACTGTTCCCGGCCATCGCGGCCGCGGCGGTCCTCGCCGCGGCGGTCCTCGCGTGGCGGCGGCTTGACGCCCCGAAGGAGGCCGCGCTTCTCGCGGTTACGGGAATGCTCGGTCTGGTTCCTCTGCTTCCGAAGATCCGACTTCACGCAACGGGCGGTCCGATCGCCGTCGCCCTCGTCGCGATGGGCACGGTCCCGTTCGACTTCATGCCGATGAAGACCGTGGATCGGGCCTGGCTGGACCGGTCCCCGTGGTTCGCAGCCGGGATCGCGCCGGAGGAACGGGGAAACCACCGGCTTCTCCACATGTGGGATCTCGATCAGAGCTACTCGCTCCACGGCTTCCGGGTCGTCCGGGGCTACGGCTATCCGATGCTGCGCCACACGCACGACTATTACTGCGGCGCCTGGTCGCCGCGCCCCGCCTTCAATCCGGCCGGCTTCCCCGCAGGAACGGACCTGTCCGAGCCCGAGGTCCTCGACACGCTCAACGTCCGCTGGATCGTTTCCCCGCGGAGCCTGTCCCCGCGATGGATCGAACGGGGCCGCTCGGAGGAGGGCGTGCTGTACGAGAATCCAGGCGCAAGGGGGGACGCGTTCCTTCTCGGTCCGGGTGCGGTCTCGGCGACGCGTCGCACGAACCGGATCGCAGTCGATTGCGCCGCCGGCGCGCCGGCAACTCTGGTCGTGAGCGAGTCGTGGATGCCCGGATGGCGGGCGAGCGTCGATGGAAGGCGCGTCCAGGTGACGCGCTATCGCGATGCGCTGATGCAGGTGGAGGTGCCGCAGGGCGTCTCCAGGGTCGAATTCGTCTACGCCCCGGCCTCGTTCCGTGTCGGCCTCGCGATCAGCGGTCTTGCCGCCCTGGCCATGATCGCGGCCGGCACCGCTGCGGCCTGGCGCGGGAGGAAACGGACATGAAACCGCCGCGCCTCCTTGCGCCCGCAGTCATCCTCGCGCTCGCCCTCGCGCTCCGCCTGGCGCTTTTCACCGGCTTCCAGGCGTCGGACGACCTGAATTACATCCGCTACGTCGCACGGATGAACGCCGGGACCTACGTGCTGGAATCGAATCCGTTCGCGACGCGCTTCGGGCTCCTCGTTCCGATGGCCGCCGCGTTCCGGCTCTTCGGACCCGGCATCGTGCAGGCGATCCTGCCCAACCTGATCGCGTCGCTGGCCTGCGTGCTGCTGGCGTTCGCCGTGGGGCGCCGGCTGGCGGACGGCCGCACGGCCCTGCTGGCGGCGCTCCTGGCCGCCTTCCTTCCGGTGAACATCCACCACGCGACCGAGGTCCATGCGGATCTCCCCATGGCGGCATGGATGGGGCTCTCCGCGTTCCTGTGGCTGGGTTCGTCCGGCCGCATGAGACCGGCGTTCTTGGCCGGCCTCGCCCTGGGGGCGGCGCACCTGACGAAGGAACCCGCGTTCTTTCTCTTCGCCTTCGTTTTCCCCCACGGTCTCCTGGCCGCGGACCGTCGGCGGCCTCTCGCCGCGTTCGTCGCCGGTTTCGCGCTCGTCGCGATCGCCGAGGTCGCCGCGTACGGAATCGCGGGCGACCCGCTCTTCCGGATCCGCTCGACAGGCGGAGGCCACGCGCAGGATGTCGAACAGCACTACGCGACCGCGGGCCAGATCCTGCACCGGCTCTTCGTCGAGATGCCCTCGATGCTCTTCAATCCGATGTCGCCGATGGCGCCGTTCTTCGGGATCTTCTACCTGGCGTTCGCCGCCGCCGCGGCCCACGTCTGGATCGCGAAGGATCGGGCAGGGAGACTCGCGCTGCTCTGGTGGCTCGCGCTCTTCGCGTGCATGAACTTCTTTCCGCTGAGTCTCTCGCCGTTCCGGCCCGGCTTCGTGGCTCGTCCCCGGACGCTGGAGCCTCTGACGATTCCGGCGGTCCTGGTCGTGGCGCGGAGCGCCGTACTCCTTGCGTCGCGCCGACGCATGCTCTCGGCGGCGCTGGGCGCCGTCCTTCTCGTCGACATCCTCGCCGCGGTCCGACTGCACCGAGATGCGCCGCTGGCGAGGGAGAATATCGTGGCGGCGCACCGGTTTCTGTCCGGACGCGACCCCGGGCGGGTGGTCAGCGACCGGCGGATGGTCGAGGCGCTCGAGTTCCTGGACCGTTTCCGGTCCCGCCACCGCTATGCCGTCTGGTCCGACGCCCCGCCGGGCGAGCCGTGCCTGGTCGTGTTCGACGGGTACTGGCTGGGGAACGACTTGAAGTACTACGGCATGTCGCCGCCGGCGTGGACGAAACGGCTTCCCGCGCCGCTCCACGAGCACTCGGCGCCCCTTCCGCGCTCGATCCGTCACCCCCGGCCGACCGGGCGGGGCCCGAAACTGGAGATCCGCGAGTGGCGGCCGTAGGCGGCGACCGCCTCCTCGTAGACGCCGACGTATCGATCCGCGATCCGCTCCCAGTCGAACTTCGCCGCTTCGTCGCGGATCCTCGCGCGGTCCCAGGAAGTCTCCAGCGATGCGATCAGCGCCCGCGCGAGTTCCTCATCGTTCCCGGCCGGGACCAGTCTCCCCAGTTCCGGCCGCACGATCTCCCGGATCCCTCCGATGTCGCTTCCGATGATCGGCAGGCCCGCCGCAAGGGCCTCGACGGCCACGAGGGGCCATCCCTCGCGTCGGCTGGGGAGGCAGAAGACGTCCGCGAGCTCCATCATGTCGAGCACCCGCTCGTGCGGCAGTCCGCCGTGGAACCGGACGGAGCCGGACAGCCCGAGGCGCGCGGCCTGCTCCTCGAGTCTCCCGCGATCCGGTCCCTCGCCGACAAGGTCGAGCGACGCGTGCGGGAGCTGGGCCCGGACCCGCGCGAACGCGGCGATCAGGATCTCCGGCGCTTTGCGCTCGTACAGGAGTCCGACGAAGAGGATGCGGCCCCGCGTACGCTCCCGGGCCGGCGCGGGACGGACGCGGCACCCGTTCGGGATCCAGACGGCGCCGGGGAACCCCAGCCGGTCCAGTCCGCGGACGAGGTCGGCGCTGACGGCGGTGACCCGCGATGCCCGCCGGCACGCCCAGCGGAACGCGGGCGCGAGGTGCGCGATCTTCGGGAACTCGTTGACGTCCGCGCCCTGGCCGGTGAGCACGAGCGGGAGAGAAAGGCGGCGCGCAATCCAGGCCGCCGCGACTCCTCCGGGGATGATCGGTTGGGCATGGACCAGATCGAACGGGCGGCGGAGATGCTCCCTCTGCGCGGCCCCCAGAAGCGACCACGCCATCGAGGCGGACTGGAGGATCATGTAGAAGGCGGCCGGGACCGCGGGGGCGACCGGGTAGTGCGCGACCGCCCCGTCGAACACCGCGCGGGGCGGCTGACCGCGGTACCACTCGAGGAAATTGCCTTTCGGCGTCCAGAGGAAGCGGTATCGCGGCGAGAGCACAAGCAGGTCGATGCGTCGCGACAGCGTTGCGGCCAGGTCCGCCAGCCACCGCCCCATGTAGGGACGGCCCGCGTGCGGGAAGAGGTCGGTGATCCAGAGCACTCTTGAAAACGCCATGGTTCAAACGGGGGCTTCCTTCTCCGAACAGGGACCCTTGTCGCGCGGATGCCACGGATTTCGGATGCCGGATGCCGGATGCCGGCAAGGCAGCTCGGGCCGACGTCCGGAATCCGGAATCCGGCATCGGGAATCGGGCCGCCGAAAGGGGCGTTCCGCCCGTTCCCGGACCAAGCCCTCGGTCGGACCATGTGTCATGACCGGATCTCCCGCGGCGGTCCGAACCGGCCGCACGCGAAGTCCGCCCATCCACGCCCGACGGCGACCAGGCAGCGCAGGTCGTTCCGCTCCCGCGACCCGATCCACCGCAGTCCCCAGCGGAGCATCTCCCTCATTCCCGCGACGCCCGCGTACACGAGCGCGGGCCCGCCTCCGCATCGGAAGTGGTTCGAGTTCTTCCGGAGCATCAGAAGGTGGTTGCGCGTCTGGAGGTACAGGAGGAACGGGCGGCCGGCGCGCCCGCTGTCGCGATGCCCCTTGTGCCAGATGACGGAGTCCTTGACGACGACGAGGCGGTACCCCGCGCGCCGCGCGCGAAGGCACCAGTCGAGCTCCTCGGAGTAGATGAAGAACCGGTCGTCGAGGAAACCCACGCGGTCAAACACCTCGCGCCGGACGAACATCGCGCACCCGGTGATCCGCTCGACTTCGCGAACGTGGTCGAACTGTCCCCGGTCCTTCTGGTAGACTCCGACGTGGGGAGAACGCCCCGTCCAGCGTTCCACGCTTGCGCCGTGGGCCCAGAAGACGCGGTCCTCGCCGTAGAAGTAGATCTTCGGCGTGGACATGCCCACCCCCGGATCCTCCATCTCGCGGACGAGAGGTTCGATGCACCCCGGGTCCACGACGGTGTCGTTGTTGAGAAGGAGGATGTGGTCCGCCCCGTCCTCGATGGCCCGGCGGCATCCCACGTTGTTCCCTCCCGTGAAGCCGAGGTTGCGGCCGTTCTCGATGACGACGGCGTCGGGGAGGATCGAGCGGACTTCGGCGGCGATCGGTTCGCGCGAGCCGTTGTCCACGGCGTAGAGGCGCCAGGAGGGGTACGTGAGACGCGCGAGGGAGCGGACGCACTCCAGCGTGTCGGCTTTGCCGTTGAAGTCGAGCACGACGATCGCGACGTGCGGCCATTTCCCCATTTCGCGTTTCCGCCGCAGGCCCCCTGGCAGGTCCGCACTTATCGTGCGGCCCTGCCGAAAGAACAAGGAGCAAAGAAGAAGAAAGCGGGCGGGCCCCGCCAGACCGTTCCAACGCCGGTCCAACGGGGCGGGGGAGGTGTCCCCCCGCCTACGCTGTCGTTCCGGCGGGCAAGCCGCACCCCCTCTCTTCCTCGGAACGCGAGTAGGAGGGGCTTCGGGGGAGACCTCCCCCGCCTGCGCGGCCGCCCGCCTTCGCTCGCCTCCGGCGAGCTACGGCGTGGTCACGCCGAAGCCCGAAGGGCGGAGGCGGATAGCCACGGCCGCTTCGGCGTGGCGAAGGCCCGACTCCCCTTGTTCTTTCCTCTCTGTTCTTCGTTCTTTCTGGCTGGCCCTTGACGCGGCGCCTCGCCGCTCTGCGGCGCCGGGCCTTCGGCCCACCGGCCCTTCGGACCGGGCGCCGTGTCAAGGGCCAGCCAGGGCCCCCGTAGCTTATCGACCGGTCGCGGAATTCCACTGGCGGTCAATCGGGGCCGTCCGATAATACTATAGTCTCATGAATCAGTTCGATCCGGCGTCGAAACCGTCGAGTCCGCTCGCGCCGATCGTCGTCACCTCATTCGTGCTCGGCCTGATGGGGTACTTGATGGTCTCCGTCGCGGGCGAGAGCGGACCCACGGCGTTCCTCCAGTTCGCCGCGGCGCTGGCGACGCTGGTGTACCTCCTCACGTTCATCAACATCCGGCTCGGGCTCGGGATCCTGATCCTGTGCATCGGCCTGTCGCCGGAGGTGGAAGTCGCGGGCTTGAGCAACCTGCGGTTCGAGGACTTCCTGGTTCCGGCCCTCCTCGCCGCCTGGCTCCTGAGAAACCTCCGGAGCCACGAGGAGTTCGCTCCGAGCCCGATCAAGGCGTCGATGCTGCTGTACGTGGGGGTCATGGTTCTTTCGGCGATGGCCGGCGCGGCGGGCGGCACCGTCAAGCCGACGATCACGCTGCTGATCGTCGGGAAGAACCTCGTCTATTTCCTGATCTTCTACATCTTCCTCAACAACATCCGCACGTACGCGGAGTTCAAGGCCTTCGTCATCTTTGCGCTGCTCGTGAGTTTCGCGGGCGCGATCACGAGCCTCGGGACTTCCCGGCTCGTCCCCGAGACCCAGACCGGGCGGGTGCAGGGACCCCTGGGCGAGACGGCGAACATCTTCGGCGGCTACCTCATCATGCACATCGCCATCCTCCTCAGCCTCTTCTTCCATCTCCCCGGCATGCGCGGGCGGGTGGCGAGCCTGGTCGGGGCGGGGGTGCTGTTCTATACCCTCATGTTCACGTACAGTCGGACGTCCTATGTCGCCCTGCTCGTCTCCATCGCGACCTTCGCTATCCTGAAGCAACGGCGGCTCATCGTCGCGTTCCTGATCCTCATCGTCACCTTTCCGCTCCTCGCGCCGGAATCGGTCCTCTACCGGTTCGTGACGATCCTCTCCATCTTCAGCGGACCCGGTCCGGAGTCCTGGCAGGCCCGCGTGATTTCGTGGGAGGAGAACATGGACCGCATCTTCAGCCATCCCCTGCTCGGAGGCGGCCCCGGCTCCATCCCCTTCGGCGACGTGGACAACGAATATGTCCGCGTCGCGATCGACATGGGGATCCCGGCCCTGGCCATCCTGGTCTGGATGCTCCTGGTCCTTCTCGTCACGGGCTTCCGCCTCTACGACCGGATCGCCGCCCCCGGGTTCCTCAAAGGCTTCGCCGGCGGCTATTTCATGCTCCTGATCGCGATCCTCGTTCATGCCGGAGGCGCGACGAGCTTCTCGACCATCCGCACGATGGAGGCGTTCATGGTGATCACGGCGCTGATGTGCGTCCTCCACAACCGCTATGACGAGTGGAAGGACGAGGAGGAGCGCGCGGTCGCGATGGAGGCGGGCAGCCACGCCCTCGCGGCCGTCCACAAGCCGTGACCGGCGGCAATCAGTCGTCAGCAAGAAGAGCGTTCCGCCGGTCCGGCTGAAAGCCGATCGCTGAGGGCTGATCGCGACCCGTGAACGGGTACCCGCGACCGCCGGCGTCAGAGGATGTACTTGCGCACGTCCTCGTCGTCGAGGATCCCGCCGAGCTTCTCCCGCACGTACTTCGCGTCGATGGGGATCCGCGCCGGGGAGATGTCGGGCGCGGTGAAGGAGATCTCCTCCAGGACCCGTTCGACGATCGTGTGGAGCCGTCGCGCGCCGATGTCCTGCATCGAGCCGTTCACGGTCGCGGCGATCGCGGCCATCTCCTCCACCGCGTCCCTGCGGAAGTCGATCTGGATCCCCTCCGTCTCCAGGAGCCCCGAGACCTGCTTGAGCAGGGCGTTGCGCGGCTCCGTCAGGATGCGGATGAAGTCCTCCCGTCCGAGACTCTTCAGCTCCGCGCGGAGCGGGAAGCGGCCCTGAAGCTCCGGGATGAGGTCGGTCGGCTTGGACATGCTGAAAGCGCCCGCGGCCATGAAGAGGACGTGGTCCGTGCGGACGACGCCGTAGCGCGTCGTGACGTTGGCCCCCTCGACGATCGGGAGCATGTCGCGCTGGACGCCCTCGCGCGAGACGTCGGGGCCCGAGGTCTGCTTCGCGCCCACGATCTTGTCGATCTCGTCGATGAAGATGATGCCGGACTCCTGCGCCCGGCGCAGCCCTTCCCTCGTGCAGCGGTCCCGGTCGATGAGTTTCTCCGCCTCCTGCTGCGCCAGGACGCGCCGCGCGTCGGCCACGGAGAGCCGGCGCGTCACCTGCTTCGGCGGGAACATGTTCCCGAGCGCCCCGGGGAGGTCGAGCCCCACCTCCTCCATCCCCCCGGGCGAGAAGACCTGCATGAAGGGGACCTGACGCTCCTCGACGCTCACTTCGACTTCCTTCGAGTCGAGGGAGCCCGCGCGGAGCTTCGCGCGCATCTTCTCGCGGCCGGACGTCGCGCGATCCTCGTCCTCCTTCGCCCGCGGAAGAAGGAGGTCCAGGAGCCGCTCCTCGGCCAGCTCCTCGGCGCGGGCGTTCACCCCGACCATCTCCTCCCGCTTGATCATCGAGATCGACGTCTCCACGAGGTCGCGGACCATCGACTCGACGTCGCGGCCGACGTAGCCGACCTCGGTGTAGCGCGTCGCCTCGACCTTGACGAAGGGCGCGGAGACGAGGGTCGCGAGACGCCGCGCGATCTCGGTCTTCCCCACGCCCGTGGGCCCGATGAGCATGATGTTCTTGGGCGCCACCTCGTCGCGAAGCTCCGGCGGGAGCTGCTGCCGCCGCCAGCGGTTCCGGACCGCGATCGCGACCGCCCGCTTGGCGTCCCCCTGGCCGATGATGTACCGGTCCAGCTCCTCGACGATGCGCCTCGGGGTGAGGTCTCGGGGGTCGATCACAGATCCTCGACCTGGATCTTCGAGTTCGTGTAGATGCAGAGATCCGCCGCGAGGGCGAGCGACTCCTCGACGACCCTCCGCGCCGACAGATCGGAGAACTTCACGAGGGCCCGCGCGGCGGCGACGGCGAAGGGACCGCCCGACCCGATGCCCGCGACGCCGTCGTCCGGCTCGATCACGTCGCCCTGGCCGGAGATGAGGAGGGTGTGCTCCCGGTCCGCCACGAGCAGCACGGACTCGAGCCTCCGCAGAAGCCGGTCGGTGCGCCATTCCTTCGCGAGCTCCACGGCGGCCTTCGGCACGCCGCCCTGGGCCTTCTTGAGCATGCCCTCGAAACGTTCGAGGAGCGCCATCGCATCCGCGGTTCCGCCCGCGAACCCCGCGAGGACCTTCCCCTCGTGGAGCCGGCGGATCTTCGTCGCGCCGTGCTTCACGACGGTGGAACCGAGCGTCACCTGGCCGTCCCCTCCCATCGCGACTGCGTTGCGCGCGCGGACGACGAGAATGGTCGTCATGGCGCGACATTCTAGGAGCGGACACCGGGGGTGTAAACAGGAATTCCCCGCGGCCCGATGCCCCTTGCCTATTGCCGACCGCCTCCCTATCATGCCGCAGATGCGCGGCCGGCTTCTCGTGCTCGAGGGGATCGACGGCGCCGGGAAGACGACCCAGGCCGACATCCTGGAAACCCGGCTCCGCCGCGAAGGCGTCCGCGTCCTGCGCGCGCGCGAACCGGGCGGGACGCGGATCGGGGAGCGCGTGCGAGCGCTGCTGCTCGACGCGCGCCGCGTCGAAATGGACGCGCGCACCGAGCTCTTTCTCTACATGGCCAGCCGCGCCCAGCTCGTCTCCGAGGTGCTCGCGCCCGCCCTCGCGCGGGGACGCGTCGTCCTCCTCGACCGCTACTACTACTCGACGGCGGCGTACCAGGGGGCGGCGGGAGGGGTGGGCATCGACGAGGCCCTGGCGCTCGCGGAACGGATCGCGGGGTTCCCGCGCGCGGACCGCGTGATCCTGCTCGACCTCGATCCGCGGACCGGCATGGCGCGCGTGAACCGCCCCATGGACCGGATGGAGAAGAAGGGAATCGCGTATCTGGCGCGGGTGCGCGCCGGGTTCCTGAGGATCGCGCGCCGCGAGCCACGACGGTTTGCGGTCGTGCCCGCCGACCGGCCGCCGGAGACCGTCGCGGGGGACGTGTACCGCAGGGTGAGGAATGTCCTATAGGGGCGTCGTCGGGCACGAGGCGGTCCTCGAGCGGCTGCGGTCGCTCGCGCGCCGCGGCCGCGCGGCTCACGCGTATTGCTTCGCCGGCCCTTCGGGGATCGGCAAGCGCCGGGTCGCGCTGGGTCTCGCCCGGGCGCTGCTCTGCGAAACGCGCGGCGGGGAGGCGTGCGATTCGTGCGTGACCTGCGGACGCACGGCTCGCGGGGCCCATCCCGACCTCAAGCTCCTCGCCTGCGAGGAGGACCGCAAGGAGATCTCGATCGCGCAGGTCCGCGAGGTGATCCGCGAGCTCTCCTTCGTCGGCACAGGTCCGCGCGCCGTGATCGTCGACGAGGCCGAGAAGATGAACGAGGAGGCCCAGAACGCCCTCCTCAAGACGCTCGAGGAGGCGCCGGACCGCACGGTCATCCTCCTCGTGACCTCCTCGCCCGCGTCGCTCCTGCCGACCATCCGATCCCGGTGCCAGACGGTCTTCTTCTTCGCCCTGGAAGAGGCGGAGGTGCTGCGGGTCCTGAAGGACGACGGTCCCGAGGCGCGCCTGGCCGCGGCGCTCTCGGACGGCAGCCCCGGCCGGGCGGCGGAGTTGCGCGAGGACCTGCGGGAATGGGGCCCGGAGTCCGCCGAGATCCTCTCCCGCGTCGCGGAGGGCGATCTGAACGCGATCGTCGAAGGGCTGACCCGGATCCGCGACGCGTCGAAGTCGCGCTCCCGCGCGCATCGCATCCTCCGGCTCGTCGCTACCGCGTTGCGGGAGGCGTTCCGCGCCCGCGCGGGAGCCCCGGTCGCCGCGCGCCTCGCGCCCGCGGGATGGGCCGGAGGGCTGGACCTGGACGCCCTCGCCGAGCGCCTCGACGCGCTCCTCGACCACGCGCCGATGATCGACCGCAACGCGAGCGTCCCGCTCGTCGTGGAGGACGCCCTCCTGGGGATAGGGAGATAGGGAGATAGGGAGATAGGGAGATAGGGAGATAGGGAGATAGGGAGATAGGGAGATAGGGGGATAGGGAGATAGG
>JACPRC010000043.1 GCA_016190175.1 Planctomycetota bacterium | reverse complement strand
GACTTCAGGACGCACCATCGAGACGATTGTACCAGCCGTACGGTTCCTCTTGGGTTCAGCCCGCGGCGCTGAGGGGCGGTTACTATGCGGGGTCTCCTCGACAGACGCGCGCCCGCGGTTGCACAGCGATCGGATCCTCACCGACTTCTCGCGGATCCGCGAGATCCTCCGCGTAGAGTCGTCCGACCTCGCCTGACGCGGGATCTCGACGCCGCGCGGCGATGGCTGCGCGCCAGGGCGCGTGGAACCGAGCGCTACGGCATCGTGGTCTCTTCGCAAGCGGAGCGGCTGAAGCCGTACGCCCTCGACGTGAAGTCTCCCGTGAACCCCGTCCACTGGTTCCTCGCCGGCAAGGACGACGTGCGCTCGTCGTACTACCTCGAGGACGTCGCCACCGAGTTCCACATCCAGGGGCTGGAGCTCGACTGGACCTGCATCGTGTGGGACGCGGACCTGCGGCATTCCGCGCGGGGCTGGGAGCACTGGTCCTTCCGCGGGAGTCGCTGGCAGCGAATCCGGTCCCCGGCCAGGCGCACCTACCAGAAGAACGCGTACCGAGTCCTCCTGACCCGCGCGAGGCAGGGCATGATCGTCGTCGTGCCCCGAGGAGACGCCGAGGATCCCACGCGCCAGCCCGATTTCTACGATCCGACGTTCGCGTATCTCCAGGGCGCCGGGCTCTCCGTGCTGTGACCCCGAATCCGAACACGTCGTCTCGAACGCGCTCGCCTTCGCGATCCGTGACCACTTCCCGGTGAGCCCGGGGGACAATCAAGCCACGTCTTCTACGGTCAGGCCGGGGGAGGGAAGACCTCCCGGAGCGGGCAGAGAAAGCCCGGCAGTACGTCGCCGCCATCCAGTTCTTGGTTCTCATCGAGTCGAAGCGCGTCGGGGGTGCCCGGTCGATAGACGTGGGCCGTCCGTACGGCAGGGTCGATCACCCAGACGAGGCGCACTCCGGCCGCGAGATACTCGTCCACCTTGGCCTCGACCTCGGAAAACAGGTCGTTCGGCGAGACAACCTCGATCGCGAGATCGGGCGGGATGCGGATGTGCCCGTCCGGAATGCTCTCTCCGGGGAGGCGCCCGAGACGCAGGAACGAGGCGTCGGGCTTCCGGACTTTCTCCGGGGCGTCGGGAAAGCACTGGTAGCTCGACTGAGCCATCTCCCAGCCGATGGGATTCGTTTCAAGAAAGCCGCGGATCCTGTGTCCCAGTTGCCCGGCGACCCACTCGGACTTCGCTCCCATGCCTCGCTCCACGAGTCTTCCGTCCACGAGCTCGTAGCGATCCCCGTCGGGGATTCGCAGCAGATCCTCGGGGGTGTAGAGTTTTTCGGGCGCCCGGATCGTCGTCATGGTCTTTCGTGGGATCCTCGGAACCGCTCTCGTGGTGCGGCGGCATTCGGAGTATAGCGCACAACCGGGGACGGGGCTGAAGACATGAGGCGCCCGCTACCTTGGCGAGCCCTCGAGCTTCTCGCCGCGCTCGAGGTCGGCGACGCCTCGCATCCCTCCGGTTCGTGGCCCGCGAGCGAGGGACGGTGGACGGCCTCGCCCTCGTTCACCTCGAGCGCCGCGCCCCCGATCCGGGCGAGGTCGGTGGCGATCGCTCGCGGGTCCATGGCGACCCATGCGATCGCCGACGCCCGGCCCGTCATCGCCAGGCCGGACGCGCTCTCCTTCGAGCAGGCGCTCGCGCTGGGGTGTGGGGCTCGCCGCGGTCGAGATCGCCCGGGCCGCGGGAGCCGAGGTCTTGAGCCGCGAGGCGTTCAGGGCGCCTCGATGACCTCTTTCCAGCGGGCGGGGACGTGCCTCCAGGCCTCCTGGTAGGTCGCCTCGAGAGGCACGTCCACGTAGATCCCCGGGGTGAGGAAGAGCGGCATGTCCGGCAGGACCTGCCCGACGGCGATGGGCTCGAAGTAGGCGGTCGGGACCAGGTCGGCCGAGTAGGACGCCAGGCTCAGGGGGAAGTCCGTCGTGACCCCAGGCGTCGTGTTCTCCCCGGCGAGGTCCTCCCAGAAGCGGGCGTGGAGGCCTCTCGGGTCGCGGAGGGTGGGAGGATGGGGGTCGATGACGAGGAGATGGCAACCTCGAGAAACGGCCTCGAGCATCTTCTTCAGGAATCGTTCGACCGCGCTCTTGGAGCTCTTGTTTCCGGGCGAGACGATCTCGATGTACGCGACGACCACGTCTCCTGAAGCGTGATAGACCGCGATTCGATTGGCCTTCGCGGCATACCTCTGCTCTTCTGCCCGAAGGACGTGACGCGTCCGAGGCGGTCGATCCGCGACGGCGACACCACGAGATTGCGGCCGATCGGGGGGTGCCTCAGGCTCGTTCCGATGGAGAGCGACGACGTCGGGAATGGGTCCGTCGGCGACCTGTTCCGCGAGCGCGTAGTAGGACTCGGGCAGGATCCCACCGTTCAGCGCGGCTCGAATCGTATGGATCCAGCCGACATGAACATCGTGAAAGACCCCCGCGATGACCCGCGTCCAGTCATGCATCGGCATGACCTCATGATACGCTCATCTAACGACCATGTCGGAACCTGGGGCCGGGGGGGGGCGCCATCCCCGCTCGCGTGCTCGATCCCGAGAACGTAGAAGAGGTCGTGGCCCGAGCGGCCGGCAAGAGCCAGGAGGATCCCATGGCCCTGGCGAGTCGTATCGCCCGGGGCCGCCCGTCCCGGAACGCATCGAGCCGATCGCCGTCGCCACGACCGGTGTCGAGAGGGCCGGGCCGGGCGAGGTCGAGCCGAGGTTCAGGGCCGGAGCCAGGCCGCGCCCGTCCGAGAGCCGCAGGGCCAGTTGCCGCGTGGAGAGCGCGCCTCCTCCTATATGATGGCCAGCCTTGCTTCCTCGTCGGGAGCGCGAGGAACTCCTCGGGAGTCGAGAGCGGCAGATGGACTCGGGAGCGGACCTGGAGGGCCGGCTTCGGCGCGCCCTCTTCGCGATCAAGGATCTGAAGGCGCGACTGGCAGAGGCCGAGGGGCGATCGGCCGAGCCGATCGCGATCGTGGGGCTCGGCTGCCGGTTCCCGGGCGGCGTCGAGACCCCGGAGCAGTTCTGGGAGCTCCTCCGGTCGGGGGTCGCGCCGTGAGCGAGGTCCCGCCGGACCGGTGGGACGTGGACGAGCTCTACGACCCCGATCCCGGCGCGCCCGGCAAGATGAACACCCGGTGGGGCGCGTTCCTGTCGGGGGTCCGGATGTTCGATCCGGCCTTCTTCGGCATCTCTCCCCGGGAGGCGCTCTCGATCGACCCCCAGCAGAGGCTGCTCCTGGAGGTCACGTGGGAGGCGCTCGAGCGGGCGGGCCGAGCGCCGGACGGCCTGAGCGGAAGCCGGACCGGGGTGTTCGCGGGCGTGGGGGCGAACGACTACGCCCGGCTCCTGGGGTGGCAGGACGACCGTACCTGGATCGATTCGTACGCGAGCATGGGAAACGCGGCGAGCATGGCCGCGGGTCGGGTCTCGTACGCGCTCGGCCTTCAGGGACCGTGTCTGGTCGTCGACACCGCGTGCTCCTCCTCCCTGGTCGCCGTCCACCTGGCGGCGCAGAGTCTGAGGAACGGGGAGTGCTCGCTGGCGCTGGCGGCGGGCGTGAACCTCGTCCTGACGCCGGAGCTCACGATCAACTTCTCGAAGGCCCGGATGATGGCGCCCGACGGACGCTGCAAGACGTTCGATGCGGCCGCCGACGGCTACGTCCGGGGAGAGGGGTGCGGCGTCATCGTCCTTTCGCTCCTGTCCCGGGCGCTCGACCAGGGGGACCCGGTCCTGGCCGTCGTCCGTGGGTCGGCGGTGAACCAGGACGGGCGCTCGAACGGGCTCACCGCTCCGAACGCGCCGGCGCAGGAAGCGATGATCCGCGAGGCCCTCGAGCGCTCGGGGATCGACCTTTCGGTCGTGGGCTACGTGGAGGCTCACGGGACCGGGACCTCCCTGGGGGATCCGATCGAGATCCGCGGGCTCGAGAGGCTTGTCCTTCGGATCCCCGCGTGGCAGGATCACGCCTGAGCTTCGGCGATGATCGAGGAGGCGGCATGCGCGTCGTGGCCTTCAATTCCAGTCACCGCAAGAAAAGCGATACGGCCGCCCTGGTCGACAGGCTCCTGGAAGGGGCGGCGTCCCTGGGGGCCCAGACGGAACACGTCCGGCTCGCCGACTACCGCATCGGCTTCTGCACCAACTGCCTGACCTGCTATCGGTACCAGGGTGCCGGCATCGCCCCGTGCAGTATCAAGGACGACATGCGGGCGCTGCTCGAGAAGATCCGCGACGCGGACGGGGTGGTGCTGGCCTCGCCCTTGCACGGCGGATTCCTCAACGGGACCATGACCACCTTCTTCGAGCGGGCGACCTTCACTCTGGGCCGGCCCACGGGCACGATCATGGGTCTCAGGGGCTGTCCGGAGCCCCGGCTAACGGAAAAGGCGCGTGCCTGCGCCAGCGTGGTCAACGCGGGAATCGTGCCGCCCGAGTTGAGGCAGGCATGCGACCTGGCGACGCCGTGGCTCAGGGACTGCGCGCCCGTCCTCTTCAACGGTGAGCTCGCGGGGGAGCTCTACGCCGCGTCCATGCAGTACCACGGGCTCACTGACGAGGAGTGCTCGCGTGCGTTCCTGTTGAAGGAGCTGACGGACGAGCAGATGGAGCAGGCCTTCGATCTCGGGACGAAGATGGCGAAGACCATCGAGGCCGGGCCCAGGCCCTACTCTCCACCGGGCTGCTAGCACATCCCACGCTTCGCGGCGCGCGGGCGACCGGGGCCTCACCCCGGTCCGGGTTCGGGCGGCGCTCCGGGGAGGACCGCGCGGAAGGCGGAGATCCGGGCGTCCGGCGTCCAGGGCTTCTGGATGAAGGCATAGGAGATTCAAAGCCTGCCGCCCAGCCCTGGGGCCCCAGGGAGGCCATCTCGCCGAGGAGGTTCGCGCGCGAAAGTCCTCATGTCCTGCCGCTCAAGCGCATGAAGCGCCCCGGCTGCCCACACTACGGCCAGAGCGGGACTGTCGTCAAGCCACGTCGATCTCGAGCTGACGCGCCGGTGGGATGGGAGGCGCCTCTCTTAAGAAGCATCACGCGACATGCTTGAGATCAACTTCAACGCCGAGATCCTCGAGACGCCGCACGAGACGCT
>JACPRC010000048.1 GCA_016190175.1 Planctomycetota bacterium | reverse complement strand
CTCGTGGATCGGCTTCTCGAAGTCGAGATAGCTTTCGGCCATATCCGGTTCACCCCGCTAGCCTTATTCATGCGGGCTACGCCGCCCGCATGAAACGGCCCCCTTCGTGCCTTCGCCACGCCGAAGCGGCGGGCTTTCCGCCTCCGCCCTTCGGGCTTCGGCGTGACCACGCCGTAGCTCGCCGGAGGCGAGCGAAGGCGGGCGGCCGCGCAGGCGGGCCGGTTCCGCGGGCTCGCCCTCCGTAGCTCGCCCGTCGCGGCCCTCCGTCGCTCCCTCCGGGAGCTATGGAGGGCCTCCTTCGCTCTGTCTCCGCTTCGCTCCGGCGGGCAAGCCGCCGTCGGCCCACGGCGCGCTATTGCCCAAGCGGAACGCGCCGCGGGCGGCCTATTCACGGTTTCGGCCCGTTCCGTCCGAAACCTCGTGAATAGGCCGGGCTAGACTCCTGCTCTTGAGACGGTGCCGTCCGTCCCCTGCCTCCCGGTCGCATCCCCGGAAGCCAGGGGCTTGGACCGATCGCAGCCCAAGCGGGTTCACGATAGGGCAATTCGGAGACGAGGTGCAAGCCTTTTTTTCGCCGGGGCCTTCATCTTCGGCCGCGCCCTTACCTCTTGACGTTCGGGCGGTTGGCGGCGTTGCCCGGCTCGACCTGCCGGAGGCGGATCTGGGTGTCCTTCTTCTCCCACTTGGACAGCTCGTAGTTGACCGCCGTCATGTCCGGGAAGCGGTCCTCGGGCTTCTTCGAAAGCATCTTGAGAACGAGGTTGTCCAGCTCCGGCGCGAGGGTCTTGACCCAGGTCCGCATGGGACGGGGCGGCTCCTTCAGGTGCTTGTCGAGCAGGCTCTTCTCCGTGGTGCCGAGGAAAGGAGGCCGCTTCGTCAGCAGCTCGTACATCGTGGCGCCGAACGAGTAGATGTCGGTGCGCGGGTCGCAGCGCTCGCCGCGGATCTGTTCGGGGGCCATGTAGAGGGGCGTCCCCTCGACGCGCTTCCCGAACTGGAGGAACCGGTCCCACTTCGTCTGGGCCAGGGAGAAGTCGATGAGGCGGATCTCCGAGTTCGCGGCCACGAGGACGTTTTCGGGCTTGAGGTCCTTGTGGATGATGTCGAGGCTGTGGATGTAGCCCAGCGCCTCGGCGAGCTGGCGGAGGATGTAGAACTCCGCCTTGTAGACCCGCTCCGGGAGGTACCACATGGCGTACTTCAGGTTCTCGGAATCGAAGTACTCCATGGAGAAGAAGGGCTGCGGCTTCACGTCGACGTATTCGAAGACGCGGATGATATGTCGCTGCTGGAGTTTGAGCTGGAGCGACGCCTCCTTCTTGAACTGCTTGACCTTATCCGACCGGGCCGCGTTCTTTTCCGAGATCTGCTTCAGCGCGAAGACCTGGTTCTTGGAATTGATGGCCCGCCAGACCGTGCCGACGCTGCCGTCCTTGATCTTGTCGACGATCTGGTAGCCCTTGAGGATCCGGTTGATCATGAAAAAAACCACCACGACACGAAGACGCAAAGGCCCCCGAAGACGCAAGAGCCGGCTACCGCTCCATCAGGGGTCCCTTGGTGATCCTCGGTGTCCTGGAGTCTTCGTGTTCCCAAAAAAAACGGGCGCGCCTTCACGCGCCCCCGAGTCGGGAGGATTATCCCACCGGGTCCGGCCTGATTCAAGAGAATCCTTGGCTACCTCCGCAGTCGCTCCTCGACCTGCCCCCGCAGCGACTCGATGCTGCGCCGAAGTCCGTCGTCGGGGCCCGCGTCCAACGCCGCCCGGCAGTCCGCCAGGGAGGCTTCCCAGTCGCCGCGCGAGCTCCTGCGGTCGCCGCGCGTCGCGAGATACCGTGCTCGGTTGAAGAGCGCGCCGGCGTAGCGCGGGCGAAGCCGGATCGCTTCGGCGACGTCCGCAATCGCGGCGTCCAGGTCGGTGCGGCACCGCGCCTCCGCCCGGTTGACGTAGGCGTCCACATAGTCCGTTTTCCGCTCCAGCGCGCGCGTATAGTCGGCGACGGCGGCGTCATATTCCTTCCGCGCGAGATGCGCGTTGCCGCGCCCGAAGTGGTGCTCCGCCTTTTCCGGCCGCAGGGCGACGGCGCGATCGTAGTCCCGCAGGGCGCCGTCCGGATCGCCTTTCGCCAGCCGCGCCAGGCCGCGGTCGCCGCAGGCCGCGTCGTGGTTCGGGTCGAGACGGATCGCCTCGTCGTAGTCCGAGATGGCGGCGTCGAGCTTGTTCTGCCCGTGCCTCGCCTGCCCGCGCAGGTAGATCGCCTCGGCCGACTCGGGTGCCAGACGCACCGCCTCGTTCAGGTCCCGCTCGGCCTGCGCGTCCTGGCCGAGCCGGATCCGCGCGTCGCCGAGTCTCCAGTACAGGAACCAGTGCCGCGTCCAGCGGAGGGCTTCGCCGTAGTCGCGGACCGCGGCCTCGAAGTCCTCGCGCGCTCCCCGCGTCTTGCCGCGATTGAGATACGCCAGTCCGCGGTAGTTCAGCACGTTGGCGTCCGTGGCGCGATACGCCGCCGCCGCGTTCAGCATCGCGATCGCCTCGTCGTAACGGCACGCGTGGATCAGCGCGACGCCCGCGAACAGGGAACCCCGCGGGTCGGCGATCTCCTGCGCGCAGTACTCCAGGAGCAGGCGCGCCGCGGGATCGTATCGGCGCGCAGCGAGGTGAAGCAGTCCTTCCGCCAGCGCGATCATGGACGGTTCCGTGGACCAGCGCTTGACGTCGAAGAGATCGCGTTCGACGTCCGCGGCGCCCGGGTCCTGTCCCCTCGTGACGCACTCCTGGATTCGCAGGAGCGCGCGCTCGAGGTAGGCCGGGCCGAAGGACCGGTCCGCCTCGATCGCTTTCGTGGCATAGGCGATCGCCTCCGCCGTATGGCTCTCGAAGCGGTAGGATCGGGCGATCTCGAGAAGCGCTTCGGGCTGGTTCCCGGCGAGGGCGAGCCGCTCCCTGGCGCGCGCCGCCAGAGCCCGGACATCGTCGGCTCTCCAGTCCGGCGTCATCAGCAGCCGGTCGAGCTGGGCCAGGATCGCCCGACCCGCGTCGACATGGGGCTGGGCGCGCTGCCGCGCCTCGATCTCCGCCTCCCGCTTCCGCCGCGTGCGCGCCTCGGCGATCCAGCGGGGGATGAAAACGGCCGAAACCGCCGCCGCGACGGCGAGCCCGATCCCGGCGGCCGCGAGGATCGCGCGCCGCTTTCCCAGGAACTTGCGGAGGCGGTACGAAGCCGAGGGCGGGTGCGCGAGGATCGCCTCCCCGTTCAGGTACCGCGTCAGGTCCTCCGCGAGCCCGCGGGCCGTGGGGTACCGCCGGGACGGGTCCTTCTCGAGACACTTCATCACGATCGTCGCGAGGTCCTCGTCCACGCCGCGGGCGAGGGTGCGGACGTCCGGCGCGTCCGTGCGGATCACCCGGTCGAGCACGTCGTACTCGGTGTCGGCGAGGAAGGGGGGCCGGCCGGCGAGGAGATCGAACAGCGTCGCGCCGAGGGAGTAGACGTCGCTGCGGACGCCGACCTCGCGCGCGCGCCCGCGGGCCTGCTCCGGGGGCATGTAGTTCGGCGTGCCGAAGACCCCGCCGGACTTCGTAAGGGAGGAATCGCCTTGCATCTCGCGCGCGAGCCCGAAATCGAGGACGAAGACGTGCGCGCCCTCGACCATGAGATTCTGGGGCTTGAGGTCGCGGTGGACGACGCCGGTCTCGTGCGCCGCGTGGACGGCCAGTGCCGCGTCGCGCAGGAGCCGGACGAGGCGCCGGCGATCGCCGCGCGGGAAGTTCGCGAGAGTCGGGCCGTCGATGAGCTGCATCGCGATCCACGACTCGCCGACCTCGTAGATGCGCGCGATGCCCGGGTGCGTCAGCCGCCCGGCCAGTTCCGCCTCGCGCCGGAACCGCCGGACGACGGTGGGGTTCTGGTTGTGGAGCCACTTGAGCGCGACCCAGCGGCCCAGGGCCGTGTCCCACGCCTTCCACACCTCGCCCATCCCGCCCTTGCCGAGGAGGAGCACGCGCACGAACTTGCCCGCGCACGCAGCGGGATCCTTCATCGCCTCCCGCACCTCCGGCGGGACCTCAGGCGCGGGTTCGTGCAGAAGGGCCGCGATCTGGTCGGACGACACGAACTTCCCGCGGACGAGCGCCTCGGCCAGGGACCCCGGCGAGGCCGGGTCCCGGAGCAGGTTCACGACCTCCGGAGGCACGAGATTGCGGGCGACGACCCGCTCCGCGATCTGCCGGTCGCGCTCCTCCGCCTGTCCCCGGCGGATCCGGGCGATGGCTTCGGGGGTCACGCAAAGGAGTATATACCCCGCGCGGTCATGACTTGAGCTTCTCTTCGAAAGAGGCGGACGTTCAGCTATCAGCCGTCAGCCTTCAGTGCGGTGACGCCGGCCGCGGCACGGCTTGAGAGGTTGGCTGAGAGCCGACGGCTGAGGGCTGAAGCCCACGGAGGAGGAACCGCGAATTGTGATCGCGTGGAGTATGGCGGGTTCCCGGCCCCGCCGCGAAATCCCGTTGAACGGCGTCGGATTCCGTGTAATCTGTCCCGCATGATCTGGCGCTTCGACGTCCGCGCGCGGCCGGGCGTGGACGACAGCGCCGGCCGCCGCGCGGCCGCGGCGCTGCGTGACGCGGGCTTGGCCGGGGCACGGGAGGTCGCCGCCGTCCGCATCTACCTCGTGGAGGCGGATTGGGACGACGCCACGGCCCGGCGGGCCGGAGCCGGTCTCTTCATCGACCCGGTCCTCGAGGATTTCACCCTCGGCCGGGCCGAGGAACCGCCGCGGGTCCCGCCCGACGCCGGGGTCCTCCTCGTCTTCAAGAAGCCCGGGGTGATGGATCCCGTGGAGGAGAGCGCCCTCAAGGCGGCGGCCGACCTCGGCTTCCCCACTCGCAGGGTCCGCACGGGAACGCGCTTCGAGGTCCGGGGCAGGTTCGAGCCGGGCGCGCTCCGGGCCCTCGCGGGGAAGGCGCTGGCGAACGAGGCGGTCGACGAGGTCTCGCTGGGCGAGCGGTCGTTCGAGAGCATCGCGCTGGGACATCCCTACCGGTTCCGGCTGCTCGGGTACGACTTCCTCAACGCGGGCGACGACGACCTGGCGGAGATCGGCCGGAAGCTCGGCCTGTCGCTCACGGCGAAGGAGCTGCGCCGGATCCAGGAGCACTTCCGCGGGGCCGGGCGCAATCCCACGGACGTCGAGCTCGAGACCCTCGCGCAGACATGGAGCGAGCACTGCAAGCACAAGACCTTCACGGGCGACATCGTCTACGGCGGCGAGCTCGTCCAGAACCTCCTGAAGTCGACGATCATGAAGGCGACGCGCGACTTGGCGCGCCCTTGGTGCGTGAGCGTCTTCAAGGACAACGCCGGGATCATCGAGTTCGACGACAAGCACAACGTCTGTTTCAAGGTCGAGACACACAACCACCCGAGCGCGATCGACCCGTACGGCGGGGCGAACACCGGGCTGGGCGGCGTGATCCGCGACGTCCTCGGGTGCGGCCTCGGCGCGCGCCCCGTGTGCTCCACGGACGTCTTCTGCGTCGGCAGCCCGGACGCCGCCGAGGACGCGGTCCCGCCGGGCGTGATCCACCCGCGCCGCATCCTCTCCGGCGTGGTCGCGGGCGTGCGCGACTACGGGAACCGGATGGGGATCCCGACGGTGAACGGCGCCGTCCTCTGCGACCCGCGCTACGTCGCGAACCCGCTCGTCTTCTGCGGGACCGTCGGGATCCTGCCGAAGGGGAAGTCGGTCAAGGAGGTCATGGCCGGCGACGCCATCGTCCTCGTCGGGGGGCGTACGGGCCGCGACGGCATCCACGGCGCGACCTTCTCCTCGGCGGAGCTGCACGACAAGTCCGAGGAGGTCTCCGGCGGCGCGGTCCAGATCGGCAACGCGATCATGGAGAAGCGCGTGCTCGACACGATCCTCCAGGCGCGGGATCGCGACCTCTTCACGAGCATCACGGACTGCGGCGCGGGCGGGCTCTCCAGCGCGGTGGGCGAGATGGGCGCGAACACGGGGGCGGAGGTGGACCTCGAGAAGGTGCCGCTCAAGTACGAGGGGCTGACCTACTCGGAGATCTGGATCAGCGAGGCGCAGGAGCGGATGGTCCTCGCCGTCCCGCCCGCGCGCGTGGCCGAGCTCCTCAAGCTTTTCGCGTCCGAGAACGTCGAGGCGACCGCGATCGGCCGCTTCACGGACGACGGAGACCTGCACCTGCGGTACGAGGGGAAGTCGGTCGGCAACCTGGACATGGAGTTCCTCCACGAGGGACTGCCGCGGTGGTCGCGGACGGCGAGCTACTCCCCGAAACCGGGGCGGGAGCCCCTCCTTCCGGAGAAGAAGGGCTACGGCGCGGACCTGCACGCGATCCTCTCGAGCTGGAACGTCTGCTCGAAGGAGTGGATCGTCCGCCAGTACGACCACGAGGTGCAGGGCGGCAGCGTCATCAAGCCGCTCGTCGGCGCGGGGAACGACGGGCCGGGCGACGCGGCCGTCGTGCGGCCGGTGCTGCGGCACTACAAGGGGTTGGCGATCGGGTGCGGGATCAACCCGCGCTACTCCGACCTCTCCGCGTACGACATGGCCGCGTGCGCGATCGACGAAGCCGTCCGCAACGTCGTCGCGGTGGGCGGCGACCCCGCGCGGACCGCGCTCCTCGACAACTTCTGCTGGGGGAGCCCGGAGGACCCCGAGAACCTGGGGGCGCTCCTCCACGCCGCGCGCGCCTGCCACGACATGGCGCTGGCGTACGGCACGCCCTTCATCTCCGGGAAGGACAGCCTGAACAACGAGTTCCGCGTCGGCGACCGGCGCATCGTGATCCCGCACACGCTGCTCATCTCGGCGCTCTCGATCGTGGAGGACGTGCGGCGCTGCACGACGATGGACGCGAAGGGCGTCGGCGACCTGATCTACGTCGTCGGGACGACGAAGAACGAGCTCGGCGGCTCGCACTACTACCTTCTCCACGGCGAGCTGGGGGCGAACGTCCCGAAGGTGGACGCGGTCCGCGGGAGGAGGCTCTTCGAGGCGATGGCCTCCGCCGTCCGCGCGGGCGTGGTCCGCGCCTGCCACGACCTCTCCGAGGGCGGGCTTGCGACCGCCGCGGCCGAGATGGCCTTCGCGGGCGACCTCGGCATCGGGCTCGAACTGGCCAGGGTCCCGTGCTCCATCGAGGTCGATCGCGACGACCAGGTCCTCTTCTCGGAGTCCGCCACGCGCTTCCTCGTCGAGGTCCGCGAGAAGGACGCGGACCGTTTCGAGCGGATGCTCGCAGGGGTCGCCTGCGCCGCGGTCGGCGAGGTGCTGCACGACAAGCGCCTCGTGGTCAAGGGGCGGTCCGGCAAGGTCGTCGTCGACGAGAAGATCGCGGACCTCCACGAGTCGTGGAAGAAACCGATGCGATGGTGACCTTCGGAGAGAACCAAGAACGGAGAAGAAAGAAGAAAGAGGGCGGGGGAAGGGTCCCCCGCGCCCCCTCACGAGGAGGGGGTTCGGGGGAGGCTTCCCCCGCCTCTCTCTTCTTGGTTCTTCGTTCTTTCTTCTTTCCGAACGGTGATCCCTCATGAGCTTCCCCCGCGCCCTCGTTCTCCGGGCCGCCGGCATCAACTGCGAGCAGGAGACGAAGACGGCCTGCGAGAGGGCCGGCTTCTGGGCGGACGTGCACCACGTCAACCGTCTCGTCGAGCGCACGGAGCTGCTCCACAATTACCACTTGCTCGTCGTCCCGGGCGGGTTCTCGTACGGGGACGACCTGGGCGCCGGGAAGATCCTCGGCAACGAGATCGCGGCGCGGTTGGGCGAGGAACTGCGCGGCTTCGTCCGCGACGGCAAGCTCGTGCTCGGGATCTGCAACGGGTTCCAGGTCCTCGTGCGCGCCGGGCTCCTCCCCGACCCGTTCTCCCCGGGGCCGAACCGCGTGGCGCTCGCGGCGAACGACTCGGGCCGCTACGAGGACCGCTGGGTTTATCTCAAGATCTGCTCCCCGAAGTCCGAATTCCTTAAGGAAGAAGAGGTGATCCAGCTTCCCGTGGCCCACGGCGAAGGCAAGTTCGTCTGCCGGAGCCCCGAGGTACTGACGAAGCTCGAGGCCGGCGGACAGGTCGTCCTGCGCTACGTGGACCGGGACGGAGGAGAGGCGGGATATCCGTGGAACCCGAACGGATCCGCGGGCGGCGTCGCGGGGATCTGCGACCCGACCGGCCGGGTGTTCGGGCTCATGCCGCACCCCGAACGGTTCCAGGACGCCGTGAACCACCCGCAGTGGGTGCGGAAGGGGAAGGACCTCCGGCCCGACGGGCTCCTCGTCTTCCGGAACGCGTGCGAGTACGTGAAGGGGAGACTCATATGACGCACACAAGGCCGCGAAGCGGTGCGGGCTGCGAGACGCTCTTCCTCGCCCCTTCTCCCTTTCCCCCCTTCTCCCTGTCCGTCCTGGCGCTTGCCGTCGTGATCGCAGGATGCCGGGTGAAGACGGGAGCCGTGCCCGAGCCCGAGCGCGACCCCCGGCCCCTCCCGAAGACCGAGCCGAAGAGCGCCCCCCAGGAGGGGGCCCGCGAGACATACACGTCCAAGCGCGTCCTCGAGTTCCCCCTCGATCCCGCGCGGGTCGCGGGACGGAAGGGCGCCGAGCTCTGGTACACGACCGACGGCAGCACTTGGATCAACCACGGCTTCACCGAGACGGGCCTCAAGACCGTCCGCTTTGCGGCGCCCCGGGACGCGCGCTACGAGATCGTCCTCGTTCCCGTGGACAAGGCCGACCGCCGCGAGTACGTCCCCCGGCCGGGCACGAAACCCGACTTCGTGGTCACCGTGGACACCACCCCGCCGGCCGTCGAGGTCGTCGCCCCGAACGGAGGAGAGGTCTTCCGGGCGGGCTCGACGACCGTCGTCCGCTGGGTCGCCGAGGATGTGGGGATCGCCCCGGCGGGCGTGCGCATCGAGGTGACTTCCGACGGCCAGAACTGGGTCCCGATCGCCAGGGAGTTGTCGAACTCCGGTACGTACCATTGGGATATCCCGCGCACGTCGAGCAACCAGTACCGCCTTCGGGCAAGCGCGACCGACCTTGCGGGAAACGTCGGCGCCGACGCGTCGGACCAGCCGTTCGTGGTCGACGGCCTCGCTCCCGAGGTCCGCATCACGGGACCCGCCGTGTCGCTTCACCGGCCGGTCAAGGTCGAGTACGTCGCGACGGATCTCGGAGGCGCCGGCATCCGCAGGGTCTCTCTGTGGTTCACGCGCGACGGCGGGCAGTCGTGGCAGCCCGCCCGCGACGACGACGACGTGACGTCGCCGATCGAGTTCGACGAACTGGACGGCGTTTACGGACTGACCATCTCGGCCGTCGACCGCGTGGGAAACGAGACGGCCGCTCCGCGGTCCGGGACGCCGCCGCAGCACCGGCTGGTGCTCGACACCACGCCTCCGAAAATCCGGATCCTCGCGCCGAACGGCGGGGCGTATCTCGCGGGCGGGGCGGTCGACATCCTCTGGAGCGTGCGGGACAACATCGACCTCCCGCAGAACGCCGTGACGCTGCACTATTCCGCGGACGGCGGGAAGACGTGGGAGCCCATCGATGCCGACCTCGCGCCGGACGCTCCGTACCGCTGGAAGGCGCCCAGGGCGGCCGGGCAGAAATACCGGGTGCGCGTGACCGCCCGGGACACGGCGGGAAACATGGCGGAGGTCGCGGGCGACCCGTTCGCGATCGACGACTCGATCCCCGAGGCCCGCGTGACCGGCCCGGCGAAGTCGAACCGGAACGCGACGCAGGTCGTCTACGACTTCACGGGCCGCGGCGTGGCGCGGGTCACGCGCGTGACGCTCTACTACACCCCGGACGAGGGCGCGCACTGGTATCGCTACGACGACGACCCGGACGTGACCAGCCCCGTCGTCTTCTCGAAGGGGGACGGCCGCTACGGGCTCAGCGTCGTGTGCTCCACCGACGCGGGCGAGCGCGCGGGCGTGGTCCAGAAACCGCCGGTGGACGGGACGACGCCCCAGTTCTGGCTCGAGATCGACAGCACCGCGCCGGTCCTCACGATCCTCGGCATCCAGAAGGACGCGGTGCTGAAGGGCGGCCGGCCCCAGGACGTCGCCTGGACGATGCAGGAGGTCCATCCCGAACCGAAGGGGCTCTCCGTCCTGTATTTCGACGGGGTGGGGTGGTCCGTGGTCGCGTCGCACCGCGACCCGTCCGCGGCGAAGTACTCCTGGCTCGTGCCGCGGACCGCCTCGAGCCGGTGCCGGATCAAGCTCGTCGCGCTCGACACGTTCGGGAACAAGGGGGAGGTCGAATCGGAGACCTTCGCGATCGAAGGGGACCAGCCCGGCGCCGGCATCCAGCTCAGCGGGATCGTGCCCGACCAGGAACTCGCCGGCGGATCCGAAGTGACCCTCACATGGAAGACGAGCGACGATTCGATCCGGTCGTTCCAGCTCGAGCTGAAAAAGGGCGACGCGGAGAAGTGGTGGGGGATCGGCCGGTTCCGCACGACGTCGATGACGTTCAAGGTGCCGCTGGAGTTCGGCCAGTATGCGCTCCGCGTGTCGGCGACGAACGCGAAGCAGGAGACGACCGTTTCGAACGTCCTGCCCTTCACGTCCGCTCCCGGCGTGGCGAACCTGCGGATCGCGGCGGTCGAGCGCGCCGAGCCCGGCGAGACCGTGCGCGTCTCGGTCCATCCGACCGACCTCCGCCGCAACGTGGAGTCGGCGTGGGTTCAGCTCCTCGACGGCCAGTGGCGCAGCGTCGCGGAAGTGAAGGACGTCGTCGTGACGATCACGGCGCCGCGGAAGGAGGGCGTGTACGCGCTGCGCATCCTCGCCAGGGACCTCAAGGGGTACGAGATCCTGTCGAACGAGGCGACGCTGCGCGTCGTGGCGCGCGGGAAGAACGGCGGGAACGGCCTTGCGCTTCAGAACTTCCGCGGGGGCGAGGCCTACCGCGGCGGCGCGACGCTGCTGATCGCGCTCAAGACGGACCTCCCCGCGTCCGACCTGCGGGGGATGCTGTCCGGCGACGGCGGGCGGACGTGGGACGACATCCCCAAGGGGAACCTGGCCCCGGCCGCCGGCGGGCTGCTGTGGAAGTCCCTCCCGTCCGTCACGGGCCGGAACTTCCGGCTCCGGATCCTCTCGGACTCCGCGCAGACGGAGTCGGCGTCGGACTTCGCGATCGACTCGACGCCTCCGCAGGCGACCGCCGTGGGACCGACGGGGCGCGCCGAGAAGTCCCCGGTCCGGATCGAGTACCGCCTGGAGAAGTCGATCGCGGAGGTGATCAGCCTCACGCTCTTCGTCACCCTGGACGGCGGCAGGAGCTGGCGGCTCCAGCAGGTGTATCATCTGCCCGGCGACGTCTCCTTCGCATGGTCCGACGAGGCGGAGTACGGCCTCTACCTCAAGGCGACGAGCCGGCTCGGGCTCTCCTCGCCCGACCCGCAGCCCGGGACGCAGCCCCAGCTCGTCCTTCGCGCCGGGAAGGGGACCGAGGCGACCGGAAGCGTCGCCGTCGGGACGAAGGTCGATGCCGTCGTGAAGGGCGGCTCGACCGTGCGGATCACCTGGAAGGGGGAAGGCGATGCGCGGGCGACGGTCACCCTCTATCTCTTCGCCGACGGCGGCGAGACCGTGATCGCGCGCGGGCTCGCGTTGAGCGGCGAGTACGCGTGGACGGTCCCGAAGGAGGACCGCGCGAAGGCGAAGATCCACGTCGCCCTGGAGTCGGGCGGCGCGCCGAAGTGGGGGCGGTCGAGCAACGAATTCGCGATCGACACGAAGCCGCCGAAGATCACCGACGTGGAGATCGAGAAGTGATTGGCCGTTAGCCAGAGGCCATTCGCGTCCGGCCAACGGCTAGTAGCTAACCCGGCTATCCCCGCATCTCGTCCTGCCGCCGCAGGCTGTACACGGCGCGCCCGTCCGCGATCGGCTTCGTCGCGTCGCCCTGGTGCGCCGTCGCTCCCACGACCGCCACGCGGTTCCCCTGGCGGAGCACCGTCGCGCGCACGACCAGGTCCTTGGGCTCCCCGGGCCGGAGATAGTCCACGCGGATGTCGATGGTCGAGATCCGGTCGCTGGTCTCCATCTCCGTCATCGCCGCCGCGCCGCCCGCGGTGTCGATCAGCGTCGTGACCAGGCCGCCGTGGAGGGCGGGCCGCAACGGGTCGCCCATGAACTCGGGCCGGAAGGGGAGCCGCATCTCCACCCACCCGGGGCCGCCGTCCGTGAGGCGCATCCCCAGGAAGCGGCAGAAGGCGACGTGTTCCTCCATGAACCGGGCGATGATCTCTTTTTCCATGAGGGTATCGAGTCTATCTCCGCGCGCCGGAGGCGTAAAGCGATCCGTGCCCCCGCCCCTCGGCTTCCGGGTCGTTGCGGTGCCGGCCGCACTGTGGTCTAATCGTCGCCCATGCCCCGCCCCGTCTTCCTCCTCGGTCCCACCGCCTCCGGAAAGCACGAGGCCGCCGTCGAACTCGCCCGGCGCCTCGGCGGCGAGTTGATCTCGGTCGATTCGATGAAGGTCTACCGGGGCATGGACGTGGGCACCGCGAAGCCCACGGGGGAGATGCGCCGCGCTGCGCCGCATCATCTCATCGACATCTGCGACCCGTCCGAGGCGTACAATGCCGGCCGATTCGTCGCCGACGCGCGGCGGGCGCAGGCGGACGTCGAGTCGCGCGGGAGGCGGGCCGTTTTCGTCGGCGGCACGGCGCTCTACTACAAAGCGTACATGTACGGCCTCTTCGAGGGGCCACCGGCCGACGAGGAACTCCGGCGCGAACTGGTCGCGATGGGGGCGCCGCGCCTCCACGAGGAACTCTCCCGCGTCGACCCCGCGGCCGCGGAGCGGCTCCATCCGAACGACCTCAAACGGCTCGTCCGCGCCGTAGAGGTCTACCGCAAGACGGGCCGGCCGATCAGCGCCGCGCAGACGCAGTTCGACCGGCCGAAGCTGGATGCCGTCGTGTTGTGCGTGCGCGTGGAACGCGACGCCCTGCGCCGTCGTATCGAGGAGCGGACGCGGCGGATGCTCGCCGCCGGCCTCGTCGAGGAGGTGCGGGCCCTGCTCGCGCGGCCGTGGGGCCGCGAGGGCCGGCAGGCCGTCGGCTACCGCGAGGTCGTCGCCCACCTCGAGGGGCGGCTGCCGATCGAGGAGGCGCAGCGCGAGATCGCCCGGAACACGTGGACCCTCGCGCGCCGCCAGATGCAGTGGTTCCGGAGTTTCCGCGAAGTCCGGTGGATCGACGGTCTGGACGTGGACCGGATGGAGGCAGAATGCGCATCGTGAGCCTCGCCCTGATGTTGTCGGCCGTCCTCGGAGGCGCGCTCCCCGCGCAGGAGGAGAAGAAAGAGCGGCACGTCGTCCTCATCTCGATCGACGGCCTGCGCCCCGAGTTCTACCTGGGCGACGGGTTCGACGCGCCGACGCTCAAAGCGATGGCGAAGGAAGGCGCGTCCGCGAAGGCGGTGGAATCCGTCTACCCGTCGGTCACGTACGCGGGCCATGCGTCGATCGTGACCGGCGTTCGCCCGTGGAGGCACGGGGTCGTCGCGAACACGAAGTTCGGGGAGAACGGCGGCACCCAGGAGTGGTTCTGGGAGACGAAGGACCTCAAGGCGAAGACGGTCTGGCAGCTCGCGCACGACGCGGGCCGGAAGACCGCGATCACCGCGTGGCCCTCGAGCGTCGGCGCGCAGGTGGACTGGCTCGTCCCCGAGCGATGGGCCGTCTTCAAGGGGGAGACGACCGAGGGGCTCCTCGGGAAACACTCGACGCCCGGCCTGCTTGCGGAAATGGCGCTGGCGATCGGCGTGCCCAAGGGGGAGAACCTGAAGAGCAAGGAGGTCATGGACGAGTTCATTAGCTCCGGCGCGGCGTACGTCCTCCGGAAGTACAAGCCGCACCTCCTCCTCGTGCACCTCATCCAGGTGGACGAGGCGCAGCACAACTTCGGACGCGACGCGCCCGAGGTGCACGCGGCCGTGAAGGCGACGGACGCGAATGTCGCGAAGATCCGGAAGGGCGCGGAGCTCGCCGGGATCCTGGACCGGACGGACTTCGTGATCGTGGGAGACCACGGCTTCGCGGACGCGGGGGAGGCGCTCGCGCCGAACACGCTCCTCGCGTCGGCCGGGCTCCTCGACGCGGACGGGACGAAGGTGAAATCCTGGAAGGCGCTGGGCCACGCGCACGGAGGCTCGATGGCGGTCTATGCGAAAGACGCGGACTCCGCGAAGATGGCGCGCGAGGTGCTGGAGAAGGGCGCGACCGCGGACGGCAAACGCCTGTACTCCATCCTGGACCGCCGGCAGCTCGACGACCTGGGGTACAACTCGGCCGCCGCGCTCGCGCTCGAGGCGGAGGACGGCTTCATGTTCGCGAGCACCTCGAAGGGGAGCCTCACCGGCCACAAACCCTGGTCGAAGGGACAGCACGGCCACCTCCCGACGAAGCCGAAGCTCGCGACGGGCTTCATCGCGTCGGGGCCGGGGATCCGCAGGGTTCTGATCGAGCGGATGCGCGTCATCGACGTGGCGCCGACGGTGGCGGCGATGCTGGGGCTCGAGATGAAGGAGGTCGAGGGCGCGAAGCTCGACATCATCGAATGAGGCGCGACGTCTTCACGAGCCCCCGCACCAAAAGCTCCCTGTCAACTTTTGGTGTGTCGACATTTGGTGTGTCGACATCATCGAGTGAGCCGCGACTTCTTCACCAGCAGCTCCCAAGCCTCCGGCCCGGCGTAGGCGCGGTCGGACGGCAGCTTCCGGAACCCGCGCCGGACCCACGCGACCAGCTTCTGGAACGCCAGCTCGAGATCGTGCGGACGCGGGTGGTCCGTTCCGAGGAAGATCCACCCGCGTTGCGGCGCGCCGTCGGCCTCGGGAGGCGGGCGCATCCACCGGATCACGGGGCCGTGCAGGTCCACGGTGAACGCGGATTGCGCGGGGACCTTCCGGTAGCGGACTTCCGAGAGGCGGCCGAGCGGCGCCAGATAGAGGTTCTGTCCCTCGGCCGTGGATGCGGCGGGAAGGTCGCCCCGCCCGCACGGGACGGGCGTCGCGTCCGGACGGAGGCCGGGAAACGGGACGAGGCCCTGCTCTCCGAGCGCGTAGTCGAGGAACCGCGCCTCATCGGCGGGGCCCATGAAGAGGTCCACCTGGCCCACGGGAAGAGCATACACCGGAACGCGGAACTTGGAACGGGGAACGCGTGACGGCGTCAATACGGCTTGAAGGTGGGGATCGTCTCGATCGTGAGGCACTCGCGGTCGCGGGTGACCTTCCAGCCCTTGTCGAGCGGGTACCGCGTCTGGCGCACATCCTCGATCACGAGGACCGCCTGCTTCGGGTTCGTGGCGACGAACTCCTCCCCCGGCTCGATCGGATGGGTGACGGAGTTCTCGTCCTGGATGACGACGAGGGCGTTGGGCGTGACGTCATAGGTCCGGATGTGGGCTCGGCTGCAGCTTGCGGCGACGAGGAGCGGAACGAACCAGACTCGCGTCATCGGGATCCTCCCCGTCTCTAACGACCCTGGGGCGCGGAGGTTGGGTCCGTCCCGGCGGGTTTCGCCTCCCGCACGGCGGTGGCGAGGCCCGTAAGGCGGTCCGCGAAGGCGCGCGCCTGGTCGAGCCACGGATGGCGCCAGCGGATCCACTCTCCGCGCAGGCGGTCGGCCACCGCGGGATCGATCTCGGCGGCCGCCCAGTCCACCGCCTCCCCCTTCGAGTATCGGCCGACGAAGGCGAGGAGCTTGCGCTCCTCGCGGGCCAGCTCGTCGCGCAGCGCGCCCAGCTCCGGGGTCGGCGCCGCGTCGAGCTCCACGTTGCGCAGGTGGCTGGAGGCGAGCTTGCGGAGGTCGGCTGCGGCGTCCACGATCGTCCAGGTCTCGCCCTCCTTCCTCGCGAGCCGGACGCGCGCCTTGAGCTGCGCGCCGGCGAGCGACACCTGGACGAGGTCGTCGGTCCACACGTCGGCGGCGTAGGCGCCCGTGTCGTGGATCCGGACCCGGCCGCGCCTCCCGGAGACCTCGCCTTCGTAGTCCAGGTACTTCTTCCGGTGGTCCTGGATCCGCTTCGCGGCCTGCGGGTTCTCGAAGTTCAGGTGCTGGATCCGCCACGTCCGCAGGACGTCGCCGGCCTCGAGCATCAGGTCGAAGTGGTCGCCCTCGGGGCCGCCCTCATGGCGCGACACGGTGAAGCGGCTCATGTTCTATTGAGTCATCGGATCATCGGATCATGGAGTCATTGCAGGTCCCCCCTCCTGCCCCCCCGGGGGGACGACTGGGGGGGATCAATGACTCAACGACACAATGGGTCAATGACTCAATCCTCCATCGGTTTCACGCTCCGCGAGCCCGTACCGTTTGATCTTACGGTACAACGTCCGCTCGCTGATGCCCAGCATCTTCGCCGCCTGCTCGCGGTTGCCGCCCGCGTCCTCCAGCGCCTTCTGGATGAGGTCGATCTCCGTCTTCTTCAGGTTCACGCCCCCGAGCGCCCCCGCGTCCGGGAGCGGCGCCTCGTCCGGGTTGCGGATGAAGCCCGGGACGTCCTCGACCCCGAGGGTCCCGCCGCGCGCCATCACGACCATGCTCTCGACGACGTTCCGGAGCTCGCGGATGTTCCCCTTCCACGAGTGCTCGTAGAACGTCCGCAGCGCCTCGGGCGAGATCCCCCGGACGTCCTTGCCGTGCCGCGCGGAGAACTCGCGGATGAAGTGGTCCGCGAGCACGGGCAGGTCCTCCAGGCGCTCGCGCAGGGGTGGGAGCGCCACGGTCACCACCTTGAGACGGAAGTAGAGGTCCTCGCGGAACCGGCCGTCGCGCACGAGCTGGCCCAGGTCGCGGTTCGTGGCGGCGATCAGCCGCACGTCCACCTTGATCGGCTCGTTCGAGCCCACGCGGAAGACCTCGCCGTACTCGATCACGCGCAGGAGCTTGATCTGGATCTCGGCGGGCATGTCGCCGATCTCGTCGAGGAAGAGCGTGCCGCCGTGGGCGTACTCGAACCGGCCCTTGCGCGTGTACATCGCGCCCGTGAAGGCGCCCTTCTCGTGGCCGAAGAGCTCGCTTTCCAGGATCGACTCCGAGAGCGCCGCGCAGTTCAGCGGAACGAAGTGCTTGCCGCGCCGCGGGGAGTTCGCGTGGATCGCGCGCGCCACCAGCTCCTTGCCCGTCCCGCTCTCTCCCACGATGAGGACGGTCGCGGTCGTGCGCGAGACCTGCGGGAGGACGTCGAAGACGCGCTGCATCGCCTCGCCGTTGCCGACGATCCCCTCGAAGCCGAACTTCTTGTCGAGCTGGCTCCGCAGCTCCCGGTTGGAGCGCACGAGGTCCTGCCGGTCGAGGGCGCGGCGGATCTTCACGCGGAGGATCGGGAGGTTGAAGGGCTTCGCGACGTAGTCGGTCGCCCCTTCGTTGAGCGCCTCGATCGCCGTGTCCTCGGAGGCGTACCCCGTGATGACGAGCACCTCCGTGTCCGGCGACTTCGCTTTCGCCTTGCGCAGGAGGTCGATCCCCGAAAGGTCGTGCATCACCAGGTCGGTGATGACGAGGTCGAAGTCCTCCTTCTCGACGGCCTCGGCCCCCTCCGCGCCGCTGAAGGCCAGCGAGCACGCGTATCCCTCGGCCTCCACGACCTCGGCGAGGGTCTCGGCGTGCCCCCGGTCGTCGTCCACGATCAGGACGCGGCGCTTGTCGCTCATGCTCCTGGAACGTTCGGGGGCCGGGCGGGAATCCGGATCGTGAAGACGGTGCCGCGCCCGGGTTCGCTGCGGACCTCGATCGAACCTCCGTGCTCCTCCACGATCCGCTTCGCCATCGGCAGTCCGAGGCCCGTGCCCCCGGGCTTGGTCGAGAAATACAGGTTGAAGATCTTGTCCAGGTTCTCCGGCGCGATGCCCTCGCCCGTGTCGCCGACGCGCAGCAGAACGTCCCCGTCGATCCGTTCCGTCGCGACGTGGATCTCTCCGCCCTTCGGCATCGCCTGCTGGGCGTTGACGAGGAGGTTGAGGATCGCGCCGCGCAGCAGGCTCGCGTCGGCCTCGACGCGCGGCAGGTCGGCCGCGAGGCTGCGGCGGAGGCGGATGCGCGACCGCTCGGCCTGCGGCGCCAGGAAGTCGAGCAGTTCGCCGGCGATGTCGTTCAGGTTCGCGGGCGCGACGTTGAGCTTGTGGCCCGCCGAGAAGGCGAGGAACTCGTTGAGCACGTCCTCGAGCCGCTTCGCCTCGCGCAGGAGGACGTCGATCTTCTTCCGGCTCCGCTGCTCCCGTTCGGTGACCGGGTTCGACCACTCCTCGCCGAGGAGCTGGAGGTTCATGCTCAGCGTCGAGAGCGGGTTGCGGATCTCGTGGGCGAGGCCGCCGGCGAGGGTGCTCATGAGGGCCGACTGTTCCTCCTCGCGGGTCCGCCGGGCCTCGTCCAGATAGAGCTTGCGGGCGCCGCGCGCCCGGCCCCGCATCCACAGGGCCGTCGCGAGCGCGAGGAGAAGACCTCCGGCGGCGAGGGCGGCATAGACCACAGCCGCGATTCTATGGGGCGGACGCGGCTTTGGCAATTTCCGGGCGATCAGAGCCGGTGCACGAGCTCGAGCTCGTTCCGCGCGCCCTTCTTGTACGTGTAGGAGATCTCCGTCATCACGCGGCGCGCGAGGGCCGTCCCCATCCGGTAGGTCGCGTCTCCCGCGAGGTCGGACCCGGCGCCGACCTCGAAATCGTTCTTCCCCTCGGCGAAGACGACGCGGAACCGTTCTCCGTCCACGTCCGTGGTGACGGAGATGTCGTGGGCGTAGCCCTTGTGGTCCGAGAACCGGATCATGGACCCGAGAGTCTCCTCGACGCACTCGCGGATGAGTTCCTTCCGCTCCGCCGGCAGGCCCACGGCGTGGAGCGATTTCCGGACGAGATCGCCCACCTCGTGCAGCGCAGGGGCGCGGCACGGGACGGTGATGGTGCTGCGGACGCGCTTCATGGCTTCTCCCCCTCTCCGATCAGACACCGCAAATCGCCTCTCTCATAGGGTATTATACGCATGAATCATGGTCCGGGACGGAAAATCCGCGCGGCGATTTTTCTTCGCCGACGCGGACGCAGCCGATACGATTCGTCCGGACCGGAATGACCAAGATCGCCGTCGTCGGCGCCCCGTCCTCGGGCAAGACCGTCCTCGCCCGCCGGCTCACCAATACCCTCAGTCTCCTCGGCTACGGCGCGGACTCGGCCATCGAATACGCCCGGACCTACCTCTTCCGCTACGTCAAGCCCGCGGCGCGCCAATCCCAGGACCTCCTCGATCAGGTGATGATCTACCTGGGACAGCGGCGCCGCGAGGAGGACCTCCGGCACTGCGACTTCGTCGTCTGCGATTCGGCCACCTTCCTGCCGTACGTCTTTGCCTGCTTCTGGGGGTTCGACCTCAAGGACCCGCGCGATGTCATGGTCGTCCACAAGCTCTTCAAGTGGTCGCTCGAGGAGATCGCGACGTACGATTTCATTTTCCACATTCCTCCGCGACTCGATTACAAGCCCAAGGCGAAAGCGTGGAAGGTGTCGACGAAGGACGAGCGCGCGGACATCGCGCGGCGCATCGAGGACTACCTGCTCAACGCGAGGGTCCCGCACCACGACGTGACGGGGGACACGCCCGAGACGCGCGAGAAATTCGTCCTGGATGTTCTCGCGAAGAAAGTGGACGGATTGCGAGACAGGCTGGCGAAGCATGCCCGTGGATAAGGCCGACCTGTTCCATTCCTTCCTTCGGGGAGTCGCGGACCGCATCCACCCGTCCGCCGTCCGGATCGACCACCCGATCTCGCGCGCGAAGCTGGACGTGAACGGCGGCCCGGACCCCGTGCGGATCGAAGGCCGGAGGCCCGACGAGCCCGACTTCCTCCGCACATGGGCGAACCGGCGCGTCGCGCTCTGCCGGGACGAGCCCGCGTTCCGAGGCGCATGGGCCAAGATGCCGTCGACGCGCGGCGGTTCCATCTGGCATGACGGGTCGTTGAGCTTGGCGTCACTGATCGGGTGCGAATGCCGCCCTCGACTCTTTGCCTTCTCCCTCGATCCGGTTCGCGCCTTCACGCGGCCCGCGGGAACCCTCGGCGACCTCTGGGCCGGCTCCATGATCGCCTCGCGCCTGCTCTGGGCCGGCCTCCAGATCATCTGCGAGGAGCTCGGACCGGACCATGTGATCTATCCCCACGTGTGGGGACAGCCGCTCTTCCGCGCGTGGCTCGGCGAACCCGCGGACGATCGCGTCCGCATCCCGCCGTTCTCGAACCGGCTCCTGGCCGTGACGCCGCACGATGGCATAGGCCCGAAGATCCGCGATGGCATCGCGGCGGAATGGGAGCGGATCGCGGAGGCGGCGCGGCTGCGCCTGGGAGATCCGGACGAGGACCGCTGGAATCGGCAGACGAGGGACTTCTGGCGGTGTACGTGGGTGTCTGTTCCGTGGGGAGAGAATGACGGCGGGGTCTACGCGCCCGTCCACGCCGCGAGCCAGGAGAAACTCGTCGCGGCAAAGCCGTCCCGCAGCCGGCCCGTTGGAGATTGTCCGCAGTGCGGGGAGTTCGAGGTCGTCCGCGACGGGTTGTGCTGCCTCTGCCTCACGAAGCGGTTCGCCGGACTGGAGTTCCCGTCGCCCCGAGAGGTTGCCTACGCGCTGCTGGTTATGGATGGCGATCACTCGGGCGATCTCGTGCGGGGGAAGACGCTGCACGGCCCGCGCGACGTGACGCCCTCCTACCATCTCGCCCTCAGCGAGGCCCTCGCGGAGTTCTCGCTCCACTCGGTGCCGTACGTGCTCAAGAAGCACGGCGGCGTCTCGATCTATGGAGGAGGGGACGACGTCGTCGCGATTCTTCCGGTCGCAAACGCGATCCGGGCCGCGCGGGAGATCCGCGATCTCTACCGCACGCCGTTCGCGATCCGCAAGGCCGACGGCGCCGTCGCCGCGTGCCCGTCGCCGTGGTCGCCCGCGCCGGGCGAGGTCCTGATCACGAATCCCGGAGACGCCGCGACCATTTCGGCCGCGGTGACGCTGGTGAACGCGAAGGAGCCCGTGATGGGGTTGATGGAAGAGGCGCGCCTCCTGCTGGACGACGTCGCGAAGGAGAAGGCGGGCCGCGACGCGCTGGCCGTGGCGCATCGCGCTTCCGGGGCCGTCGTCTGGGGACGGTGGGAATCGGAGATCGTCCGGCGGCTGATCGAGGCGGACGAAGCGGGGACGGCACGCCTCGTGTCGGGAGGCGGCCCGTGACGTACCGCACGCTCGGGAAGACGGGGTTGCGCGTCAGTCCGCTCGGGCTGGCGCAACTGGGGATGAGCGGCCTGCGGAAACCCGGATTGCGCCCTGCCGACGTCGAGCGCGCCTTTCACGAACACGGCGTCAACACGTTCCTCGCGCACACGGGGATGAAGGCCATCTCCGAGGGCGTGCGCCGGCTCATCCGCGCGGGCCGGCGCGACGATCTCGTGCTCATTTCGGAGGCGTCGTTTCCCGTCGCCCATCTCGTGCGCCTCGAGCTCGAAAAACACCTGAGGACCCTGGGCACGGATCATCTCGACGCGTGGCTCATGGGATGGGTCCAGCGGCGCTGGTACTTCCGCGACAGCGTCCGCTCCGCCATGGTCCGCCTGCGCGACGAGGGCAAGACGCGGGCGATCGGCTTCTCGTGCCACGACCGTCCGCTCGCCGCGGCGCTCGCGCGCGAGCTCCCCGCGGACGTCCTCATGATCCGCTACAACGCGGCCCACCGGGGCGCGGAGCGCGAGATCTTCGCCCCGCTGGCCGACCTCGGCGAGCGGCGACCGGGGATCATCGCCTACACCGCCACGCGCTGGAGGATGCTCCTGAAGCCGCTGCCGAAGGGGGGCTTCCCGCGCGCGATGACCGGCGGAGAGTGCTACCGCTTCGTGCTGGGCCATCCGATGGTCGACACGGTCTGGTGCGCGCCGCAAACGACCGCGGAACTGCGCGAGGACGTGGAGGCGGTTCGCGCCGGGCCGCTCGACCCCGCGCGCCGCGAGGAAGTCTGCCGCTTCGGCGACGCGGTTCACGAAGCGGCGGTCGGAGGATTTCGATGGATGTTCGGAAGAACTTCGGGATGATTGTGAAGCGTATCTTTCCAGGGTGACCCCATGATCGAACCGTCCGCCCGCTCGCGCGAGATCCGGTACGCGGTCCGCGACGTCCTCGCCGTCGCCGCCGAGGCGAAGCGCGCCGGCCGGAAGCTCTACCCGCTCAACATCGGCGACCCGCTGGCGTTCGACTTCAAGACGCCGCCGGCCATGATCGAGGCCGTCGAGCGCGCCATGCGCGACGGGCGCAACGGATACGGCGACTCGATCGGCCTGGCCGAAGCCCTCGACGCCGTGCGGGCCGACGCCGGGCGCCGCGGGATCCGGGCGATCCGGCGCGCCTTCCTCTGCTCGGGCACGAGCGAAGGGATCGAGATCGCGCTGGCCTCCCTCGCGAACCGGGGCGACAACGTGCTCGTTCCGTCGCCCGGCTACCCGCTCTACGAGGCCGTGCTCCACAAGCTCGAGATCGAGTGCCGGCACTATCCGCTGGTCGAGGAGCGCGGCTGGTCCCCGGACGTCGAGCGCATGGCGGAACTGGCCGACGCGCGCACGCGCGCGGCCGTCGTCATCAACCCGAACAACCCCACCGGCTCCGTCGCGCCGCGCGAGACGCTCGCATCCGTCGTCGGGATCGCGGCGAAGAAGGGGTTCCTCGTGATCGCGGACGAGATCTACGACAAGCTCGTGCTCGACGGTCCGGCGCAGCCGCCGCTCGCGTCGCTGTCGCCGGATGTCCCGGTGCTGACCTTCAACGGGCTGTCGAAGGCGTACCTCGCCCCGGGCTGGCGCATGGGCTGGGGAATCCTGAGCGGTCCGGAGAAGGAGGTCCAGGCGTACGGCGACGCCGTCGAGAAGTTCCTCCGCGCGCGGCTCTCGTCGAACCATCCGATGATGTACGCGGTCAAGCCGGCGCTCGAGGGGGACCAGTCGCACCTCGGGCGCACCGTCGAGACGTTGCGGCGCCGCCGGGACGTCACGCAGGCCGCGCTGACCGCGATGCCCGGAGTCTCCTGCGTCCCGCCCGCGGCCGCCTTCTATGCCTTCCCGCGGCTCGCGATCCGCGAGGAGGACGAGGAGTTCGTGCGCGGGCTCATTCGCGCGACGGGCGTGATCGTCGTGCACGGCGCGGGCTTCGGCCAGGCGGCCGGGACGCGCCACTTCCGGGTCGTGTTCCTGCCGCCGGAGGAAGTGCTGAAGGAGGCGCTGGGGCTGGTCCGCGACTACATCGCGCGTCACGCCTCGTAGCCGGGCGGCGCAGTAAAACCAGCCTGTCTACTTCTTGCTGTTGGTTCCGGGACGGACCTCAATCGCGTCGGTCCGAGTATTCGACCCTGCTCCGCTTCACCTGGAGGTCGATCCACGCCGCCAGCTCGGCATCCGAAAGCGGCTCCTCCAGGATCCACTGGAGGACGGGCTCCCGCAGGGAGTCGTACGGATCCGGCCGGGGAGTCTGGCGCTTCCGGACGAGGATGATGCAGGACGCGCCGGTGCGTCCCTGCTCGAGATCGGACAGGCCGCCGACGGGCAGGGAGAAGATCCGTTCCACCGTCGCGGGTGGAAGGTCCGCGGGGGCCAGGTCGCGGAGGAAGATCTCGCGGGGACGCCGCGTGACGCGGCCGCGGGCCTCCTTCGTCTCCTCCGCCGCCTTGTCGTAGCCCTTCTCCTTCGCCCGGGCGAGGAAGGACTTGCCGTCCTCGGGATCGGCGAACAGCATGCGGTCGGTCTCGACCCAGCCCTCGGCGAAGTAGGAGTAGCGGACCATCTTCTCGAGCGTCAACTTCTCGGCGAACAGGCGGTTCTTGACCACGAAGTCGCGATAGGACGCCTCCGTGTACCCCTCGGCCTCGAGCTGGCGGCGGAAGACCTCCTCCCCCTGGCTCTTCTTGTACTGCGCGATCATCGCGTCCGCGCGGCGGCCGAGTTCCTCCGGGGTGTTCTCGATCCCGAGATTCCGCCGGCGGTCCTCGATCACCTTCCAGCGCACGTAGAGGTCGATGTTCCGGCGCAGTTCGAGGTTCATCGCCCGATCGGCGACGGCGCGCCACGTGACGGGGGCGCCGTCGACGAACGCGACGATGCGGTCGTCGCCGGCGCGGGGCCGTTCCGTGGCGGGCGCGTCGTCGCGGCGGGACGGGGGGGAACACGCGGCGGCGGCGAGGAACAGCGCGGAAAGGAGGCACATGGCTACGGAGCTTTCTCCCACACGCTCCGTTCCTCCCCCGAGGAACCGGGACGCCGGTTCCGTCTTTCCGCCGAACCACGCCGCGGCGCTTTCGGCCCCGTCCTCGTCCCATTCGAAGTCCCCCGCGAAGAAGCCCCAACCCCGGGAAGCCTTCTTGGGCCTCGCCAGACGCGGCGGAAGCGCCCGTTCGTCCGCTCTCTTCATGACCGTCCCCGCGTCTTCGTGCCTCTGTGGCAAGATGCAGGACTGCTCCGTGTCTCTGTGGCTGCTCTCCTCCGCGGCCCCGCGGCGGGTCAGACCTTCGCCTGCGGGTGCGGGTGGGGGGCGCCGTTCGCGTGGTGACCGTCGAAGTGCTTCAGGACGTCGATCAGCTCCGTCGTCCCCAGCGCGCCCATCTCGAGGAGCACCATGCCGATGAGTTTGTGCTTCTCGCCCTTCTCCTTGAGGCAACGCTGCTGGACGAGCGCCTCGTGGACCTGCTGCTCGGAGACGTAGCCCTTGCGGATGGCGACCTGGCCGAACGGTTCGCGCGCGCTACCGTTGTGGCTCATCTCCCTCTCCTTAGTCTCTTCACACCTCCGGGACCGCCGCATTATACTCGGGATCGCCGCGGGTTCAAACCCATTTCGTCGCCGAATGTCGGAACCCGCGCGGGGAACGGCGCGTCGAACGGAAGACGCTCTTCATTGGGGGATCCGCATGCGTACGCTCGCCGCCTTCGTCGCCCTCGCTGCCGTCACCGCGTTCGGCGCCGTCCCGCTCCTGCGCCAGGACGAGAAGAAGCCGCTCGACGAGGAATCGCTCTTCGCCGCGGCCGAGAAGAGTCACGGGGAAGGGCGGTTCCGCGACGCGGAGCGTCTTTACGAGGAGTACCTCGATCGCTTCCCGTCGGGGAAGCGGCGCGAGTCCGTCTCCTACCAGCGCGCCTTCTGCGAGTACCAGCAGCGCAAGTACGACGAGGCGCGCGAGCACTTCGCCGCGTTCCAGGCGGACTACCCGAAGAGCGAACAGGCGCCGTGGGCGCAGTATTACGTCGCCGTCTCCCTGGCGGACCAGCGGAAGAAGGACGACGCGGTCCGGGAGTTCAAGAAGCTCTTCAAGAACTGGCCCGACACGCCCGCGACCGAGAGCGCGCTCTGGCGCTACTGGAACCTCGTCGGCAAGGGGTTCCAGTTCAGCGTGCACCAGTCGTTCACGGAGGGGGAGGAGGCCCAGGTCCACTACTACCTCCACGACGTCGACAAGGTCCGTTACCGCCTCTACCGCGTCGAGATGGCGGACGTCGCGGCGAAGGTCGAGAAGGCGGACAAGATCGACAGCATCCAGCACCTCATCGGACAGATGCCGCGCGACGCGTGGAAGAAGATCAAGGAATGGGACGAGGAGCCGAAGTACGAAAACCGCCGCTACAAGTACGGCACGATGACCGTTCCCGCGGAGGAGGCCGGCTGCTTCATCCTCGAGGCCGAGCACGACGAGATCGCCGTCCACGTGAACGTCATCGTCGCGCGGTACGGGATCGTCCTCAAGACGGCGAAGGGCATGACGATCGCCTTCGCCGTGGACCGCCGCAGTTCGAAGCCCGTCCCCGGGATGAAGATCCGCGTCTTCGATCGCGGGCAGGTCTTCGAGGGCGTGACCGACGAGCAGGGCCTCTACGCCCTGAACCGCGAGACGAACGGCGCGGTCGTCGGCATCCGCGACGGCGAGGTCGCGCTCTCGAACGTCTCGACATGGGTCCCGGCGAAGGAGCTCAAGGCCTATCTCTTCACGGACCGCCCCGTCTACCGCCCGAACCAGACGGTTTCCTACAAGGCGATCCTGTCGGAGTACGACTCGGGCCGGCTCGACGTCCTCACCCTTCGCAAGGTCCGCTTCGAGATCCGCGACCCGAAGGGGAACGTCCTCCTCCAGGGGCAGCCGTCGACGAACGAGTTCGGGAGCTTCGCGGGAGAAGTCGTGCTCGGGGACGAGCCCGCGCTCGGCTACTACCGCATGACGGTCACGACGGAGGACGGCCGCGTCGCGTACGGCCAGTTCCGCGTCGAGGAGTACCGCAAGCCCGAGTACAAGGTCGACGTGCGCTATCCGAAGGCGCCGCACCTCCAGGGCGAGGTCGTGGCCGCGGAGATCGAGGCGAAGTACTACTTCGGCAGCCCCGTCGTGGACGCCGAAGTGAGCTACACGATCACGCGCCGCCAGCACTACCGGCCCCGCTGGTACTGGCGCTGGGACCCGTACGACTGGGACCTTGACGACGAGTCGTACTCATACCGGGGACGCTACTATCGCGAGGAGGAACTTACCCGCGGCAGCGGCCGTACCGACAAGGACGGCAAGCTCGCCGTCTCGTTCAAGTCCGAGCCGCTCGGCCACGACGTGGTCTACACCGTGAAAGCGAAGGTCGCGGACAAGAGCCGCCGCGAGGTCGAGGGCGCCGGGAGCTGCAAGGCGGGCCGCGCGCTCGTCGAGCTGAGTCTCAGCGCGAACCGGTACGTGTACCAGCCGGGCGATTCGATCACGCTCAAGGTCCGCGCCACGGACACGGAAGGCAAGGCGGTGCCGGACCTCCAGGTCCGGGTCGCGGCCTCCACGAGCCGCTGGGTGCGCCACGAGAAGGGCGGCGCGTACGAGCACGACGAATTCTACGCGGGGAGCACGGCGACCGACGCGAACGGCCTCGCCGACCTCGGCTTTACCGTCGAGAAGGAGGGCTACGTCCGTCTCCTCGCCTCCGCGAAGGACCGGAAGGGCAACGAGGTCAAGACGGATCTGTACATCTGGGTCTCGGGACGCGCGTGGTCCGCGGACTTCCAGAACTTCAACGGGATCGAGATCGTCCCGGACAAGACGAGCTACCAGGTCGGCGAGACGGCGAAGATCCTCCTCGCCAGCCAGCACAAGAACGTCCATGCGCTCGTGACACTCGAGTGCGACGGGGTGTACCGCCATCAGGTCGTGCTCATCAAGGGACACACGGCCCTCGTCGAGATCCCGATCGACCGCGCGGAATTCGCGCCGAACGTCTACTTCTCCGTCGCGGCGCTCGTGAAGAACGAGTTCATCCAGCGGTCGAAGGTCCTTTCCGTGCCGCCCCGCGACCGGCTCCTGAACGTGAAGGTCACGATGAACCAGTCGCAGTACCGGCCGCGCGAGGCCGTAACCGTGACCGTCGAGGCGACGGATCAGGACGGCAAGCCCGTGCGCGGCGAGTTCGCGGTCTCCATCGTGGACGAGTCGATCTACGCGATCCAGGAGGAGATCGCCCGCGACTTCCGCAAGTTCCTCTACTCGCGCCGGCCGAACCGGGTGCAGACGACGACGTCGCTGCACTACCGCGACTACGGGCGCGCGGGACAGAAGGAAGGGAAATCCGGCGACGGTTACGGCGGCCGCCTTAGGGACGATGCGCGGCGGTCCGAGGAACCGGAAATGGCGAAGAAGAAGGACCGCGGCATGGCCGACACCGAAACGCGCTCCGAGTTCCCCGACACGATGTTCTGGAAGGCGCAGGTGGTGACCGACGCAAACGGGCGCGCGACGTTCGAGATGCGCATGCCGGACTCGCTTACGACGTGGCGCACGACCGTGCGCGGCCTCACGGCCGATGCGAAGGTCGGGCAGCAGCTCCACAGCGTCATCTGCCGCAAGGAGGTCATCGTCCGTCTCGAGACTCCGCGCTTCTTCACGCAGAACGACGAGACCGTCGTCTCCGCGGTCGTCCACAACTACCGCGACGACGTGGACGAGGTGCAGGTCTCGATCGAGGCCGAGGGCGTGGAACTCGTCGGCGAAAAGGAGACGGTACTGCGGCTTGCGAAGAACGAGGACAAGCGCGTGGACTGGAAGGTCCGCGTCAAGAAGGCGGGTACGGCGACCTTCACGGCGAAGGCGCTGACGCCGAAGGAGTCGGACGCGATGAAACTGAGCGTCCCGATCCTGGCGCACGGGGCGCTCCGCTTCGAGACGAAGGCCGGGATGGTCGAGACGTCGCAGTCGATCTCGATCGCGGTTCCGAAGGACGCGATCCCGGAGGCGAGCGAGCTGCGGATCGTCGTCTCGCCGAGCGTGGCGTCGCAGATCCTGGATGCGCTGGAGTACCTCGCGGGCTACCCGTACGGCTGCGTCGAGCAGACGATGAGCCGATTCCTGCCGAGCGTGGTGACGGCCTCGACGCTGCGAGGCCTCGGTCTCAAGAACGAGAAGCTGGACAGAGAGCTACCCGAGATGGTCTCGCAGGGGCTCCAGCGGCTCTACAACTTCCAGCACCAGGACGGCGGCTGGGGCTGGTGGGAGGCGGACGCGAGCCATCCGTTCATGACCGCGTACGTCGTCTACGGCCTCGCGCAGGCGCGCGCGGCCGACTTCCCCGTGGACGCGAACGTCCTCGAACGCGGCGCCGCGTGCCTGGCGAAGCTCCTCGGCGGCGGCGACCCGCTCGACACGAAGGCGTACATGGCCTTCGCGCTCGCGGAGGCGGGGAAGGCTCCGAAGGAGACGCTGCTGTCTCTCTACGACAAGCGCGGCGAGTTGAACAACTACTCGCGCGGCCTGCTGGCGATGGCGCTCCACCGCGCGGGCGACGCCGAGCGCGCCGCGACGATCCTCGCCAACCTCGACGAGACCGCGAAGGTCGGCGAAGGCTACTGCTACTGGGAGGGGAACGCCCCGCGCCACAGTTGGATGGACAACGGCATCGAGTGCACCGCCTACATCCTCAAGGCGATGGTCGCGATCGACCCGAAGAACGAGAAGGTCCACAAGGTCGTGCGCTGGCTCTCCGCGAAGCGGCAGGGGAACCGCTGGTACTCGACGAAGGACACGGCCGCCGCGGTCTACGCCCTCTCCGACTACATCGCGATGACGAAGGAGCTGGAGGCGGACTACGCGCTCACGGTGAAGCTGAACGGCGACCCGATCGTGCGCGAGCGCATCACGAAGGAGAACCTGCTGAAGTTCGACGGCGTGCGCATCCTCAAGGCGGGCCAGTTCAACGCGGGCGCGAACGAGATCACGATCGAGAAGGAGGGGAAGGGCAACCTCTACTACTCGGTCCTCCTCAAGTACTACGAGAGCCGCGAGAGCTTCGAGCCGACGAAGGGGTCGATCCGGGTCGAGCGCACGTACGCCCGCGTGATGTGGGACGGCAAGCGCCGGTACTCCGAGCCGCTCAAGGACGGCGAGACGGTGAAGTCGGGCGAGGAGATCGAGGTGACGCTGAAGGTGGAGTGCGACGGCAACTACGAGTACGTGATGATCGAGGACCCGCTGCCGTCGGGCTTCGAGGTCGTGAAGGAAGACGCGTTCTACGGCCTGTGGGGCTGCCGCGGCCGGTGGCGCTGGTGGTACTCCCGCATCGAGGCGCGCGACGAGAAGGTCTGCGTCGCGGCGACGTACCTGCGCGGCGGGCAGACGATCCAGTACACGATGCGCGCGGAGACGCCGGGCGACTTCCACGTGCTGCCGGCGTTCGCCTACAACATGTACGCGGCGGAGATCGCGGGGTCGAGCGGGGAGAACCGGATCAAGGTGACGGACAGGTAGCGCGGAAAGGCAGGAGTCCTAGTTGAGCGCCTCGGACTTTGAGGCTTCGACGATATCGATAGCGAGGGAATCCCACTCTTGGCGGATCGGACTTCCGTCTGATGTCCCAAGGTAGTTCAGGAACGAATCGATCAGCCTTGGTTGGAGTACGGTCGCAATATCTCGGTCCAGCTCAGCGTCCTTCTTCTGATCCGCAAGGAGAGACCAATCGATGGCAATCGGGGCGCCCCTGCTCGAGATTGGCGGCCACCCGAATTCGCCAGTCAGAGAGCGACAGAGCGCCCCAAGTACGTCCTTGCCGGCCCAGTCGACTCTCCATGCAGTATCATCAGTGGTCGTGCCGGCCCATTCGTTGCATTTCCCTTGGAACGACTTCAACACCTCTTCGATGTCCAATGCCCGGACATCGACGGATAGTCGAGTCGCGGTATCGGTAATTGCACGTCGGAGGGCATCGGTGACCACGGTCAAGAGCGCCGGGATGATCGTCTTCCGTGTCGAGTCCCACTGCGGTCGGGCAGTCCTCTTGGGCAACCCCACGATGAAGCGTCTCGCGTGGGAATGCGGGAGACGTGCCCAGCAGACATTCAAGGCGTATTGCGCGGCTTGATCAATTCGCAACGATTCGACCACATGGCCCAATCGCAGACGAACGTCCTCCTCGGACACGCCGAACGCGACAGATAGAGCGGGGAGGACCACGGCGGGCTCGACCAAGTAGTTCTCGATTTCATTCCTCTCCCACGTCTTCCACGAAGCGATACGCACGAGGCGATCCCGCCGGTCCTTGCGACTTTCCTCGGTGTCCTTTGTGGCCTCTTCCCGCGTGCGAAAATCCCGATCCTCGATGACCACTATCGGGACCCCTCGACCGATGGCGTCGCTCATTCCCATGATCGCGGACTTGGTGCCGCAAGGCCAAACGTCGATTGCACAACGCGAGCGTCCGATAGCCAGCCAACGCTCGAGTAGTTCGACTTCGTAGCCGACGATATCTCCCTCGCAGAGGATCGCGACATCCCCTTCGCGGGGATACCGGGATTCATAGCGCTTCAACTGTGGTCCGTTCGTCATGCGCCGTTTCCGAGCTCTCCTAGGTCGATTAGGGCATTGTCGGCGGCCGAGCGCTTGCGTAGCTCGGGAGAATGACTCGATAGGATGTACTGGTTTGTCTCGCCTAGCTTTGGTAGGGCCAGATAGAGCTGCCGAACCCATGTCGGGTGAAGATGCACCTCGGGTTCATCGATGATGACAACGCTCCTGTTCATTGGCCGGGGAAACGACAGCCGGGTTATGTACTCAAGGATAACCTGCTCACCGGACGCGGCGTGAGACAGGGGGTACTCGTGACTCCCATCCTGCAGAATCGGTGCGCCCAAAGGGTCATCTTGGCGGTACAGATAGCCTCGGTACCGCTTTGGTGTGCACACAGCATCGAATAGATCTTGAATACGCTTCTCGAAATTCCGCTCATCGGGGAGATTCTCAACCCGCCCCCTGGCATAGTCGCTCAAGTAGTGGAGTATCTCACTGACGGTTCGGAAGCGCGCTCGTTCCTTGCTGTACTCGTCGTCTTGCTCGTTCTTTCCCCTGTTGGGTTCGCTGCTTTCCTCAAAATCCTGTTCCGCGGCTCTGCGACCTCCTTGCTGGTCTCCAAGGACTCGGGTTTGGAGGTTCCTATCTTGGGGAAAGAACCACAGCCCCCCGATGTCGTCCAGAAACGTTGCTCGAATGCCCGGCCTCCTCTGAAGCCAAGCGCGGATTGCGCGCTGCCTGGCGGTCAGCCAGAACCTCACATTAGGCAAGGACGGGGAAACGGATGAGTACCACCATGGCGGCCGGCTTCCATCGGGGTCAGGAGAAGGGGGATAGGACCAAGTGACGCGGAGGTTGTCGCCTGGAAGGGGCGGAGGTTTGGGCTGGCCAAGCACCCTGTATAGGTCGGGAATGCGCTGGCGCTCAATCTCGTCGAAGTGGAGGTCAACCTCGACGCGGATCTCAGGTGGGGTGGTGGTCCAACCGGTGGCAGAACCCACTGGAAAGCGGATATCGTCTCTGCAGGGAACGGGAACATCGTCGGTTCGGTATCCGAGTACGCCTCGCAGAGCATTCGTGATGGCGAAGAGCAAACTCGTCTTGCCGCAGCCGTTCGGACCTGCCAGGACGGTGACGGGCTGCGGGGCACCCAGACGATCCGTGAATTGCAACTCGAGGTCCTGAATCGCCCGGTAATTCCGTACCCTGGCGCGGAGGATTCGCACGGAAGCTCCTGATCTCTTTCGGTCCTATGCGGTGCCGGTGCGGGAACCCAAGCTCACTGTAGCTGTCTCCCTTGCGTTCACAGTGTAGATAGTCCGGGGAGAATTGCAAGAAGCGAACATGCGCGGCGCGTGGCGCTCTTGGGAGCGCATCGAATCGTGACATCCGCAACATGGCCTTCGCGCTCGCGGAGGCGGGGAAGGCTCCGAAGGAGACGCTGCCGTCTCTCTACGACAAGCGCGGCGAGTTGAACAACTACTCGCGCGGCCTGCTGGCGATGGCGCTCCACCGCGCGGGCGACGCGCTCTTCGTCGTCGCCGCGCTCATGCTCACGTTCGGATCGGCCGTCCTGTTACGAATGCGCTCCCCCAGCGCGTTCGTGTCGCAGGTCGTTCCCCTGGCTCTCGGCGCGTCGGGCCAGGCGTTCTGGCTTGCGCTCGAACGCTGGAGGTCCGGCGAGGGGGCGGACGGGTGGCCTTGGATGAGTCTCGTTCTGGGACCGCCGGTGGTCGTGGCCTTCCTCGTCTGGCGGTATTGCTGGCGGTCCTTGTGCCTGATTCCAGAGCTCCTGACATACCGGCGTCCAGGAATGTCCGCTTTTCCCCCTATCGGACCGGGGCGACGGCATAGCGGAGGCGGAGCCTGGTTCCCGGGAACACGGCGTTCATCCCGTTGAGTTCCTCGCAAAGCCGGGCGAGTACGCGCGTCTTGTGCGCCGAACTGAGCAGCATGATCGAGACGCGCAGCT